>JAYTJE010000016.1:0-18842 GCA_043731355.1 Nitrospirota bacterium | reverse complement strand
CTCGGTCACCGCTTCGAACTTCGGAGGCACATAGAACGGCACGATCTCGTTCCTGAATTTGCCTGCCTCGTTCGCCGCAGTCCAGCGCTGATGGCTCAGGAGAGCGAATTCATCCTGCTCGCGGCGTGTGATGCCGAAGTCCCGGACGAGCACCTCGGCGGTCTGTCCCATGTTGAGGCCCGAAACAGGGTCGGTGAGCCCCGCAACCAGGCCGACCACCGGCACAAAATCTCCCGGCCTGAGCGAAAGAACGGCCCGGGCCCTGGCAGCGATGCTCTTTGACCGCTGCACGGACGTAATGACGTCCCGCAGTTTCTTCTTTATATAGAAGTCGAATCCGGACATGGACTCAACTCCCGCAACGACAGCGATCTCCGTCATGTTCGCCAGGATCTGGGTATAGGCGCTGGCTGCCGCCTGCATGCCCGAAGCGCAATTCCGCTGCACACTGTATGCGGGAATACGCTCGGGAAGTCCTGCCCGGAGTGCGATCACCCGTGCGATGTTCGCGGCTTCCGCGGGCATACCCGCATTGCCCACGATCACCTCATCAATAAGGTCCTTGTTGATGCCGGTTCGGCTGACGACTTCTTTTACCACAGCCGCACCCAGATCTACCGGATGCACGTCCTTGAACACTGTGCCCGCCTTGGCATAGGGTGTGCGGAACCCGTCTATGATCACAACTTCTTTCATTTTTTCAACTCCTCATCCCTGAGCACCCGCCGCAGCACCTTGCCGACCAGGGTCTTGGGCAGTTCCTTGCGGAACTCTATCTCTTTCGGCACTTTGAACTTTGACAACTGCTCACGGCAGAATTGGATAAACTCCTCTTCAGTGGCGGTCACGCCCTCTTTCAATATAATATAGGCTTTGATCTTCTCTCCCTTGAATGCCTCGGGGAGGCCGACGACTACCACGTCCTTCACTTTGGGGTGGGTGAACAGAACCTCCTCCACCTCACGGGGATAAACGTTCTCGCCCACCGTCTTGATCATGTCCTTGATGCGGTCAACGATGAAAAAGTAGCCTTCCTCGTCCATTTTGGCAATGTCGCCGGTGTGGAGCCATCCGCCCCGGAGCGCCTGGGCAGTCTCCTCAGGCTTGTTCCAGTAGCCCTTCATCACCTGCGGACCTTTTACCACGAGCTCTCCGGTCTCCCCCACCGGCATTGACTTTTCTCCGGTCTCAAGGTCCACGATCATTGCGTCCATGTCCGGGAACGGCAGGCCGATGCTTCCCAGCTTTCTCCTGCCGAAAACAGGATTGCAGTGGGTAACGGGGGATGCCTCGGAAAGGCCGTATCCTTCCACGATCCGGGCCCTGGTCAACTGCTCGAACCGTTCCTGCACCTCGTGCATGAGCGGTCCCGCGCCGCTGATCGCGGCTTTGATCGAAGTGAGATCGTACTGATTGATCTTCGGGTAGTTGCCGATAGCCAGGTACATAGCCTGTATGCCCGGGAAGATCGTGGGTCGGTATTTGTTGATGCATTCGAGCACTTCTTTGGTGTGGAACTTGGGGAGGAGGATCAGTTCGGCGCCCAGCAGCACCCCGAGGTTCATAGCGGTGGTCATGCCGTATACATGGAAAAAAGGAATGACCGCGAGGATCTTTTCTTCGCCCTCTTTCCCGCCGACGAGCCAGACCCTGTTATGCACGGTATTTGCAACGAGGTTTCGATGCGTGAGGACTGCGCCTTTGGGTGTGCCGGTCGTGCCCCCCGTATACTGTAAAATAGCTGTGTCGTCGGGAGACACGGTGTCCTTTACCGGCGTTGCCTGGGCCTCTTTGAGCAGGGACAGAAAGTCGTGGATCGGCGGCACCCGCTTCACGCTCACCCACTGCTTCTCGATCTTCGCCTTAATGGGGTACAGCAGGTCCAGCGGGAAGGGCAGATAATCTTTGATGCCGCAGAGAATGAGGCGCTTTACTCCTGTTCTGGGAAGCACGGGGGAAATGACAGGATAGAACATGTCCACGGCCACGAGCGTCTCGGCCCCGCTGTCTTTGAGCTGGACCTCAAGCTCGTGCTCATGGTAGAGGGGGTTGGTCGCGACGGCGATCGCGCCGACCCGAAGCGTACCGTAGTAGGCAATGACCATCTGCGGGATGTTCGGGAGCATGAGCGCCACCCGGTCGCCCTTGCGGACCCCCAGGCCGGTGAGCGCCTGGGCGAATCGGTTTACCAGACCGTCCAGTTCGCGATAGGAGATCTTTTTTCCAAAGAAACGGAGCGCGGTGTGGCCGGGGAATTTTTGTACTGTTTGCGCAAGGACGCTTCCCAGCGTACTGTCGGGATAGGTGAGCGAAGGAGGGACCCCTGGTTCATAGAACCGGGTCCAAGGACGTTCTGCGTAGGCTCCGGTGGCTTTCATCATTTCACCTCCCATACTCCGGCTAACGTATAAACAGAGTGGCCGAGATAAATCTGAATCAAGGACCTGCTCTATCCTGAATTATCTCTTGTCTATAGTATAGCACACGTGGTTCTTAGGAGGGGCGGGCGCCTGGTTTTCGGCGCGGTCGTCCGCCGCCGGGGCCGCCGCCGGTACGGCGTGATCCGGGGCCCGCCGGGATGCGGGCCTGACGTTCCTGGTCGTGTTTCAGCTTTTCTTCCTGCGTACGCCGGATCTCCCGAAGATAGAGGCTTTCCTCGGCCCATTCAACGGGGATCTTCTGGCCGATATATTTTTCGATGTCTTCGAGAGAATAAACGTACTCTTCGTCAGCCATGCTGATCGCTTTGCCGGTCTCGCCTGCCCTGCCGGTCCGACCGATGCGGTGGACATAGTCCTCGGCATCCTGGGGGAGGTCGAAGTTGAACACATGGGTCACTCCCTTGACGTCGATGCCGCGGCTTGCAACGTCGGTGGCAACGAGGACCGCCAGGTCCCCTGCCTTGAAATCCGCGAGGATCCTGAGCCTTTTTTTCTGCTCGATCTCTCCGGTAATGGCCTGGGCCTTCCAGTTGTTCCGGTTCAGCCGTTCAACGACCATCTCCGCCGCGCGGCGCGTGTTCACGAAGATCAGCGCTCGCTCGGGCGCTTCCCGCTTCAGGAGGCCCAGCAGCAGGGGGATCTTCTCATGCTTGCCCACGTGATAGAGCACCTGAGCAACCTTTTCGACCGTCAAGGTCTCGGGGGTGATGGAAATCTTCTCCGGCAGGTTCATGTGCTCGTAGGCCAGTTCCATGACGCGGTACGACAGGGTGGCCGAAAAGAGCATGGACTGCCGTTTGGTATAGGGCGGCAGCTTCTTGAGCATGAACCGGATGTCGTCGATGAAGCCCATATCGAACATGCGGTCCGCCTCGTCAATGATCAGGTAGCGCGTTTTTTTCAGGCTGTACACGTGCTGCTTGTAGTAATCGATGAGCCGGCCCGGCGTGCCGATCAGGACATCGACGCCGTTCCGCAGCGTCTCCATCTGCTTCCGGTAATCGATGCCGCCGTAGACCGCGAGCATCCGAAAGCCGGTGAACTTGCCGAGGCGCTCCGCCTCGTGGAAGATCTGGTCAGCCAGTTCGCGCGTGGGAGCGATGATCAGGGCCTGAGGAGAGTCGCTGGAATCGACGGCCGGGTTCCTGTGCATGCGGGTGAAGAGAGAAATGAGGAAGGCCGCGGTCTTTCCGGTGCCGGTCTGCGCTTGCGCGGCAATGTCTTCGCCGCGGATGGCCCGCGGCAGCACCGCTTCCTGCACCGGCGTACAAGTCGTAAAGCCGGCATACTCGACGCCTTGCCGGATCTCGTCCGGAATATCTAATTCACTAAAGTTCATACGGCTCCGATCATGATGGAGGACATTTTGTCAACGGTTATCGGGTCGCAGTATATCATTACGAGGCGGAGATGTCGAAGGAAAAATTGCGGAAGGTGTCGCGGTCTGATGTTGGATGTTCATGTTCTCGTCAACAGTCAGCGGAACTAAGCTTCCTGATGAAGAGCACTCCACTTGCTTGTCACCCTGTCGGCGTTTTATTTTACGAGAGCAGGTGAAAAGTCTCTGCTGCGTGTCCATGTCCGCAAAGAGCTTTGTTCATGGGGACATTGTCATGGTCATACCGGACCTTTACGCTCTTAATAACCATTTTCCGACCATAAAATGACGACATACTCCGCCCATAGTGTGCACCTTTAAGGGTGCCACAAAATATGGTATGCCGGGCAATATTGCATAAAATAATGGTACCAAATTTATTTGGAATGTTATTGGCTGTTGATAAATCGTCTAACATACGGAAATATTATTTTTATATTTTTCTTGTTGACAAAAGGTACACTCTTGTTGTATATTTGTCCACATGAGGTGAGTGAATTGCTTACGAAACTCTTCTCTTCAACAAGAGCGGAGCTTTTAAGTCTGTTCTTTAACAATCCGGATAACAAGTTCTACCTGCGGGAGATAGCGCGTCACATCAGCAAAGATGCCGCGGGGATCAAACGGGAACTGGACACGCTGGTAAAGATAGGGCTCCTGGCAAGAGAACAGCGCGGCGTACAAAAGTATTATTACGCGGACAAGAACTCCCCGGTCTTCTCAGAGATGAAGGGTCTGATCTTTAAGACCACGGGAATTCAGGGGTCCATCAAGGCAACGCTGTCCAGACTCAAGGGCGTACAACTCGCGTTCATCTACGGGTCCTACGCCAAGGGGTCTGAAAAAGAGGACAGCAACATCAATATCATGGTGATCGGCCAGGTCAACATCACCGAGTTGAACGACATGGTGATGACGCTGGAAGAGAAACTGAAGCGCGAGATTGATTATCTGGTCTTCGATGAACAGGAATACCGGAAGCGTAAGGACGCAAAGGATCCCTTTATCCGGGAGATCGTGAAAAGCAAGAAGATATTCCTGGTAGGCAGGGAAGATGGACTATAAAGAACTTCAGGACAGGGGGATGCTGGAGGCGCAGGTCACCGAGACCGTCGAGGTCATCGGCCTGATAACGAGGGCCGAGCGGGATCTGGTTACCAGCAGGCTCCTTCAAGATAAAGATGAGGAATGGGCTTTTGCCGCGGCCTACCTCGCCATGGCCCGGTCTGCGAGGGCATTGATACTTTCCGAGGGGTACCGGCCGAAAGGGGTCCGGGGCAGGGATATCCAGAAGACCATCGTTACCGCGGTGGGTGTAATTCTGGGAGAGCGGTACAAAAGCCTGATCAATAAATTCGATCGCATGCGCCGAAAGTATCAGAACTTCATGGAAGAGTCGAGCAGAGTGATCTCGAAGTATGAAGCGAGCCAGGCGATCAGCGATGCGGAAGAGTTCTTCGGACTCGTCAGCGGCAGGATCAGGGAAAAATACTCACAGATGTCACTGCTGAGCGACATACCACAGCTTGTTTCAAGATAACGCCGCATTCATTTGCGGTAGCCGAAAGGGGGTGGACATATAATGCCGGCAAAAAAGAAAGCTGCAAAGAAGAAAGCAACCAAGAAGAAGGCCACCAAAAAGAAAAAGTAGTTTTTTAAGAATGTCTCCTCAGGGGGACCCGCCGGGGGCCTTGTGCCCCCGGCGAATTTTAGCTTCATGTGTACTGCTTTTATATAATTATTTTTCATATCAATAGTTGTTTGCGTTTATGCTTAAATCGCTTTGACCGGAAGGGGGTGATGAACACCATGCCAGCAAAGAAAGCCCCGGCCAAGAAGGCCGCAAAGAAGAAGACCGCAAAGAAGAAATAACGATGCATACCATGCAGCATGTTTGTTGCAATGCGCTACAACTTTACCACGAAGAGCATCTTCGTGGTTTTGTTTTTTACTGCATCACGCCCTGAAATGTTCTACAATGTGCCTATGGCGAAGAGAAATTACATAAAAGTCGAGCGGAGTTCCCGGTCGCCGGTTCGGAAGCGGCTGGCCGTCATCTCCGGCGTCCTGCTCGGCGCCTACCTGCTGACCTCCTTCATCTTCGGCGATATGGGCGTGGTCAAATACTACCGCATGAAACTCCAGTACCGTGCCGTGAACGAGGAAATGGCAGCCCTGCGCCAGGCGAATGTCCAATTGTCCCAGGAAGTGCATTCCCTGAAGACCGATGCCGCCTACCTGGAGCGGGTTGCCAGGGATAAATTGGGGCTTGCCCGGCCAGGCGAGATTGTGTACTATTACGGCGAGCCTTGACTCGGTGTCATGTCCGATAACCCACTTTCCATAGCCTTTGTATGGCACATGCATCAGCCGTACTATAAGGACGACCTTACGGGATCCTATACCCTTCCCTGGGTCCGCATGCACGGTATCAAGGACTATTATGATATGCCCGCGCTGCTGACCGATTTTCCGGACATCCATCAGACCTTCAATCTTGTGCCGTCTCTTCTGAAGCAGATCAACGACTATGTGGACAACGGCGCTACCGACACGTTTCTCACGATTGCGCTGAAGCCGGCGTCCGATCTTGTGCCCGAAGAAAAGATCTTTCTGCTCAAGAACTCGTTCATGGCCAACTGGGACACCATGATCAAACCCTATCCCGGCTATTGGCGTCTGCTCGACCGGCGGGGGTTCAGTGTGTCCCACGATGACCTGCTGAACGCGACGCGCTATTTTACGGACCAGGACTTTCGCGACCTGCAGGTCTGGTTCAATCTCACCTGGTTTGACCCGCTGTTCAAACAAACGGACCCGCTGATCAAAGGCCTGATCGAAAAGGGCGCCAACTTCACGGAACCTGAAAAAGTGCTGCTGCTTCAGAAGCAGCGCGAGGTGATGGGACTCATCATTCCCGAATACCGGCGTCTCGCCCGGCAGGGAAGGATCGAGCTGACCACGACGCCCTTCTACCATCCTATTCTGCCGCTCTTGTGCGATACGGACCTCGCGAAGATGGCCATCCCTGACATTCATCTGCCGTCAAAACGGTTCATGCATCCCGAGGATGCGGAGGCCCAGATCGACCGGGCGGTCAAATTCCATGAACAGCTGTTCGGCGGCAAGCCCGCGGGCATGTGGCCTTCCGAGGGCTCGGTCGCCGAAGAGATTCTTCCCCTGCTGGCTGGCGCGGGGATCCGGTGGATCGGCTCTGACGAGGGTGTGCTTGCCCGTTCTCTCGGGATCCCTATTGAACGGGATTTTGCCGGTATAATGAAAAACCCGGCAGTCCTCTACAAACCCTATCTGGCCGGCAAAGGGAACAGCCGAGTTTCGGTGGTGTTCCGCGACCATACGCTGTCAGATCTCTTCGGTTTTGTCTACTCCAAGTGGGACTACAAAAATGCGGTGAACGATCTTATCGACCGGCTGCACCGCGTTCGCAAAAGTCTGCCGCAAGGACCGCACCTGGCCTCGATCATCCTGGACGGCGAGAATGCCTGGGAGTATTACCAGAACGACGGCCGAGACTTTTTCCTTTACCTCTACGAACGGCTCAGCCGCGAACAGGGGCTCCGGTGCGTGAGTGTCGGTGAATACCTGAAGGAGAACCCCGCGGAGACGCAGCTCGAGCGGCTTCACGCAGGTTCGTGGATCAATGAAAACTTCCGGATCTGGATCGGACACGATGAGGACAACCGTGCCTGGGACCTGCTGTCACAAACGCGTGATGCTCTGAGCGAGGATGTGGCCCGGGGGGGAGACCCGGCCCTCCATGAGAAAGCCTGGGAGGAAATCTATATTGCCGAGGGAAGCGACTGGTGCTGGTGGTACGGTGACGACCATTTTTCGGAGAATGATGCGGAGTTCGACCTGTTGTTCAGGACCCACCTGATGAACGTTTACCGTATTCTCGGCCTCGATGTTCCCGATGAACTGCATGTTTCCATTCTGCGCGAGGACCGGCAGGCGCGTCCTACGGTGGAGTTGACGGCGTTCCTGGCGCCGGCCATCGACGGGCGGGTGACGAACTACTTCGAATGGCTGCCTGCGGGGTTCTACGACGTGACTCAGAGCGGGGGCGCCATGCACCGCGGAGACTCCATTATCACGCATATTTACTACGGGTTCGACCTGAAGAACCTGTTCCTGCGGATCGACCCGAGCGGCAATCTTCGCGACGAAAAGGTGTCGGCCCTTGCCTTCTATGTCAATTTTCTCAGCCCCAAGGGCATGGACCTTGAAATTCAGATCGTGCCCCGGGAACATCGGGTTACGGCAACGCTCTTTCGCGGCGAGAACAGCGAACGGAAGCAGATTGCCCGGATCAATACGGTGGCTGCCCACGATATCATTGAACTTGCCGTGCCTTTTGAGCTGCTCGGCGTCACACCCGACGACGAGGTGCGGTTCTTTATCACGGTCGAACGGGACGGTTCCGAACTCGAAAAATGGCCCTATCGGGGGTTCATCCAGTTCAAGGCGCCGACCGACGATTTTGAAGCCATGATGTGGCAGGTGTAGCTTTGGTAAATACCGAGCTCATCGTGTCCTTCGTTGTTTCAAGGTTTTGGTTCCGGTTAGGAAAGGACTGGTTGTGAAGACATCAGGGGCAAAAAAGACATAATACTGGCCAAAACGCCGATATTTTCTTGACAACATAAGGTTTTTTTGTATAATGGCACTCTATTTACCTATTTTTCCAGGATACTGCAGTCAGGGGAAATCGTTGACATTTCAGGATCTTATACTTACCTTGCAAAACTTCTGGGCCACCAGGGGCTGCGTTATCCATCAACCTTATGATACCGAGGTCGGGGCCGGAACGTTCCACCCTGCAACATTTTTGCGGGTATTGGGTCCGGAACCGTGGAAAGCAGCTTATGTCCAGCCGTCGCGAAGGCCGACCGACGGACGCTACGGCGAAAATCCCAACCGGCTTCAGCATTACTACCAGTTTCAGGTCATTTTGAAACCCCATCCGGAAAATGTTCAGGACCTTTACCTCGACAGTCTCGTGAGCCTCGGCATCAATCCCCTGAAACACGATATTCGCTTTGTGGAGGATGATTGGGAGTCGCCGACCCTCGGCGCCTGGGGATTGGGCTGGGAGGTCTGGCTTGACGGTATGGAGGTCACGCAGTTCACTTATTTTCAGCAGGTGGGCGGCATCGATCTTAAGCCTGTTTCCGCCGAGATCACCTACGGCGTGGAGCGGCTCGCCATGTACCTTCAGGGTGTGAACAACGTGTATGACCTTGAATGGACCAAAGGCGTCAAGTACGGCGATATTCATCATGAGTCCGAGGTCCAGTTCTCAAAATATAATTTTGAACTGTCCGACCGGGAGATGCTCTTTCGGCAGTTCGAGGCCTATGAGCGGGAAAGCGAAAAGGTCGTGAAGGCCGGGCTGGCGCTGCCGGCATACGACTACTGTCTTAAATGCTCGCATACGTTCAACCTGCTCGATGCCGCGGGCGCGATCAGCGTGACCGAACGGACAGGCTATATCGGACGGGTCAGGAAGCTGGCCCGGCTTTGCGCCCATGCCTATCTGGCGATGCGTGAAGAAAAGGGCTTCCCAATGCTTAGGAAATAAAAACACGAAGTTAGGAAGGTAAGAAGGTAGGAAGGTAAGCGTTAAGAAGCAAGAGCACCTGAGGAGCTTTTTTGTCTAAAGAATTTCTATTAGAGATCGGCGCCGAGGAGATGCCTTCCCGGTTCATCAATCCGGCGCTGGAGAAGATGAAGGAGCTTTTTACAGCGCTCCTGGCCAGCGGCCGTGTGACGATCGATGGCGGCGCTTTGCAGGCCTATGGCACTCCGCGGCGGCTGGTCCTTGCTGTTCCACAGCTTTCCGAAAAACAGCTGGACCTGTCGAAAGAGGTCGTGGGGCCGCCGAAGAAGATCGCTTTCGATGCCGATGGGAAGCCGACAAAAGCAGCCCTGGTCTTTGCTGAAAAGAACGGTGTCGCGGTTGAAAAACTGACGATCAAGAAGACCGACAAGGGCGAGTACGTGGCTGTCCGCATCGACGAAGCGGGCGGCGATACCGCTGAATGGCTCCGGCAGGTGATGCCGGGTTTCATCCTGTCGATCCCGTTCCCGAAGACCATGCGCTGGATGGACAAGGACATCCGGTTTGCACGGCCGATCCACTGGATCCTGGCCCTCTATGGCGGCGCGGTCGTCCCCTTTGAACTGGGCGGCATCAAAAGCGGCAACC
The DNA here is from genome assembly GCA_043731355.1 of Nitrospirota bacterium. Lineage (GTDB taxonomy): Bacteria > Nitrospirota > UBA9217 > UBA9217 > UBA9217 > GWC2-56-14. The sequence continues at coordinate 8,794 of JAYTJE010000016.1, read as the reverse complement.
TTTCCCGCGGCCACCGGTTCATGAGTCCCGGCGCGTTCCTCGTCAAGGACCTGAAGTCCTACCAGGCACAGGCCGAGCCCAACTTCTTTGTCATCGATCCCGCGGTCCGAAAGCAGCGGATCGTGAAGCAGACGGAAGAGCTGGCCCTTGCAAAAGGCGGCAGGGTGCTTGATGACCAGGGGCTTGTCGACGAGGTTGCGAACCTGGTGGAATTTCCCGTGCCGGTCATGGGCTCGTTCAACAAGGAGTTCCTGCGGGTGCCGAAGGAAGTATTGATCACGGCCATGCGCGAGCACCAGCGCTACTTCAGCGTCATTGACCAGCAGGGGAACCTGCTCCCCCATTTCATTACGATCAGCAACACCCGGGCCGAGGACCTGGAGGTTGTGCGCGCGGGGAACGAGCGGGTGCTCGCGGCGCGCTTGTCCGACGCAGCCTATTTCTTCGACCATGACGTAAAGGTCCCGCTTGTTGACCGGGTCGATGGCCTCAAAAAGGTCACGTACCAGGAAAAACTCGGCACGGTCCACGATAAGCTGGAGCGCGTGAAGAAACTGTCGGTCCTGCTTGCCGGGATACTGGGCGCTGATGCGAAGGTTGCCGAGCGCGCCGCGCATCTCTGCAAGGCCGATCTGCTCACGGGCATTGTGGGCGAATTTCCCAAGCTGCAGGGGATCATGGGCAGACACTATGCGCTTCTTTCCAATGAAGGCCCCCGGGTCGCCGATGCGATCATGGAGCATTATCAGCCGCGTTTTGCGGGCGACACGCTTCCGGCGTCGCTCGAAGGCGCTTGCGTCGGCATCGCCGACCGGATCGACACCATCACCGGCTGCTTTTCCGTCGGGCTTGTTCCGAGCGGCTCGGAAGACCCCTATGGGCTCCGCAGGCAGTCCGTCGCCATCCTCACCATGCTCTTCGGCCGGAACCAGCGGCTGTCCCTGTCCTCACTCATCGCCGGGACCTGCGCTGGGCTTGGTCTGAAAAAAGAAGAGTCCTTGCGGGTGCAGTCGGAAACGCTCGATTTCATGCGTCAACGGCTTGCCGGCATGCTGACCACCGAAGGGCTGCGGTCCGATGTGGTGGATGCGGCGCTCTCGGTGAACTTCGATGACCCCTTGATCGCGAAAGAGAAGGTCAAAGCGCTCGATCTCTGGAGGACCTCCGAGGACTACGCGCCGCTCGTAACAGCGCTTAAGCGCGCCGGGAACATCATGCCGAAAGGCTTTGTCGGCGTTGTGCGAGAAGGGCTGCTGAAGCAGGACGAAGAAAGAGCGTTGTACTCCTCCTATGCGCTGATCAAGGACCGGGTTGCCGATAAAACAGCAACGCTCGATTTCCGCGGCGCTCTGGCGGATATTGCGTCGCTGCGGAAACCGGTGGACGCTTTTTTCGACAAGGTCATGGTGATGGACAAGGATGCGAGCGTGAAGGAAAACCGTCTGGCGCTGCTTGCAGGCATTACCGGGCTTTTTTCTCAGATCGCGGATTTTTCGCGCCTTACACTGAGTTCCGAGGAAACAGCATAACTGATTACAAAGGTCAGCAGACCGGTGTAGCGGGGACAGGCATGAACCTGTGCTCCTGAGTTCCGGATCCTGGTTTCTGAATATTCGGCGTAAAAATTTTTTTCAGGAGGTTGGATCAATATGGCTACGGGCGAGAAATACATTTATTTTTTCGGCAGCGGCAAGGCTGACGGTTCGGGGGCGATGAAGGACCTGCTCGGAGGCAAGGGGGCGGGCCTGGCCGAGATGACGAATGCGGGCGTTCCGGTCCCTCCGGGATTCACCATAACGACCGCGGTCTGCAACCTATTCTATGAGCTCGGCAAACGTGTGCCGGAAGGTCTTGACTCCGATGCGCGGGTATACCTGAAGAAGGTCGAGGACGCGCTGGGCGGCAGGTTCAGGTTCGGCGATTCCAGCCGCCCGCTGCTCGTGTCGGTGCGCTCTGGCTCGAAGTTCTCCATGCCCGGCATGATGGACACGGTTTTGAACCTGGGCCTGAACGACCAGACCATCGACGGCCTGATCCGCATGTCCGATAATGAGCGCTTTGCCTGGGATGCCTACCGCCGGTTCATCCAGATGTTCGGCAATGTGGTCATGGGCATTGAAAAGGACGTGTTCGAACACATCATTCATGAGGTGAAGAAAAAACGGAAGGTAAGCCTCGATATCGATCTTACGGCCGAGGACCTGAAGGGGCTCGTCGACAAGTTCAAGGTCAAGGTAAAACAGATAACGAAACGGCCCTTTCCGCAGGACCCCTTTGAGCAGCTCATCATGGCGCGCGACGCGGTCTTCGGTTCCTGGAACAATCCGCGGGCAATCACCTACCGCAGACTGAACGACATCCCCGGCAATCTCGGCACCGCGGTGAACGTGCAGGCCATGGTCTTCGGCAACATGGGCGATACGTCGGCAACGGGCGTGGGCTTCACCCGCAATCCCTCAACAGGCGAGAAGGAATTTTATGGCGAGTATCTGACGAACGCTCAGGGCGAAGACGTGGTTGCCGGCGTCCGCACACCGAATCCGATCTCCGAACTTGCCAGGGAAATGCCGCAGGTATACAAACAGCTCCGCGAGATCACGAACAAACTCGAAAAACACTACCGCGACGTGCAGGACTTCGAGTTCACGGTGCAGGACGGCACACTCTATATGCTTCAGACCCGCACCGGCAAGCGCACGGCCCAGGCCGCGGTCAAGATCGCGGTGGACATGGTCGGGGAGCGGCTTATCTCCCGGGAGGAAGCGGTGCTTCGTGTTGAGCCTGCCTCGCTTGACCAGCTGCTCCATCCCATCATCGATCCCAAAGCAAAGGTCCAGGTCATTGCCACGGGCCTTCCCGCATCGCCCGGCGCCGCGTCGGGCAAGGTTGTTTTTACCGCTGATGAAGCGGTCAGGCTTGCAAAGAACGGCAAGGTCATTCTCGTCCGGCCCGAGACCACGCCCGACGATATCCACGGCATGGACGCGGCACAGGGCATCCTGACGGCGCGCGGCGGCATGACCTCTCACGCCGCGGTCGTGGCCCGCGGCATGGGCAAGCCCTGCGTGGCCGGCTGCGAATCCATCAAGGTGGACCTCAAAGCGGAAAAATTCACCGCCGGCAAAGTTACCGTGAAATTAGGCGACCATATCACTTTAGACGGCGGCACGGGCCGCGTCATCCTCGGCAAAGTGCCGACCATGGATCCGGAAGTAAGCGGCGATTTCGGGACGCTCATGAAATGGGCCGATGAGATCCGCACCATGGGCGTCCGGGCGAATGCCGACATCCCCCGCGATGCCGTGATGGCCATGAAGTTCGGCGCCGAAGGCATCGGGCTCTGCCGCACCGAGCACATGTTCTTCGCCGCGGACCGGCTTCCCATCGTACAGCAGATGATCCTTGCCGACAATACCGAGGACCGGGAGAAGGCGCTGGCAAAGCTCCTCCCCATGCAGCGCTCCGACTTCAAGGGCCTCTTCGAAACCATGGCCGGCTACCCGGTCACGGTCCGTCTCCTCGACCCGCCGCTCCACGAGTTCCTGCCCAAGCGCGAGGAGCTCATGGTCGAGGTCGCCGTCATGCAGGCGAAGAAGGCGCCCAAGGCGTCCATCACGAAAAAGGAAAAGCTGCTCCATCGTGTTGAAGAGCTGCATGAGCTGAACCCCATGCTCGGCCACCGCGGCTGCCGGCTCGGCATCGTCTATCCCGAGATCACCCGCATGCAGACCCGGGCCATCATCGAGGCCGCCTGCGAACTCGCGAAGAAGGGCAAGAAGGTGGCGCCCGAGATCATGGTGCCGCTCGTCGGCCTGAAAAAGGAGCTCCAGAACCAGAAGGAGCTCATTAAGGCGACTGCTGATGAGGTCATGAAGAAAAAAGGCGTGAAAATAAACTACCTCGTCGGGACCATGATCGAGCTGCCGCGCGCGGCCATGATCGCGGACGAGATCGCCAAAGAGGCGGAGTTCTTCTCTTTCGGCACGAACGACCTGACGCAGACCACCTTCGGCTTCAGCCGCGACGACGCGGGCAAATTCATTACCTACTACACCGAGAACGGCATCATGGAGAAGGACCCCTTCCAGACCCTGGACCAGGAGGGCGTTGGTCAACTCATGAAGATCGGCGTGGCCAAAGGCCGCGGCACCAGGCCGAACCTCAAGGTCGGCATCTGCGGCGAGCACGGCGGCGATCCGGCGAGCGTGGAGTTCTGCTACCGGAGCGGGCTCAATTATGTAAGCTGCTCACCCTATCGTGTGCCGATTGCCCGGCTTGCGGCGGCCCATGCCAAGCTCAAGGAAAAAGGTCTCGGCGGTTCGGGGTCGAAGTAAAAAGAAAAAGTAATAATGCAAGGGCGGCCCACAAGGCCGCCCTTGGTGTTTGTGGCATGAACTCCGCGCTGCCGCGCATGGCGCAAAAACAGCTGCAGAGCATGAAGGATTTAGCGTTCGACGGTGCAGAAGATTGTCATACCGCAGGACCTCCCCTGGAGATTCCACATTGAAAATCAAACGTGACATTTTCGATTTTCGTGGTATACTGGCGGCATGGTAAAAAGGGATAAACTGGTTCGGGAAGTACGCGCCGCGCTCAGGCGAAGCCGCGCGGTCTCAATCGTCGGCCCGAGGCAGTGCGGCAAGACAACGCTCGCCCGGCAGCTCGTTTCCGCCGACTCTCCGAACTATTTCGATCTTGAGGACCCGACAAGCCTTGCCAGGCTCGATGAGCCCATGACCGCGCTGCGCGGCCTGAGGGGCCTGGTGGTCATCGACGAGGTGCAGCGCAGGCCCGAACTGTTCCCGGTCCTTCGGGTCCTGACCGACCGAAAGCCGCTTCCAACGAGATTCCTGATCCTGGGCAGCGCCTCGCCCGATCTCCTCAAACAATCGTCTGAGTCCCTGGCGGGCAGGATCGAAACGGTCGCCATGAGCGGTTTCAGCATGGAAGAGCTCGGACCACACCTGCGCTCCCGCCATTGGCTGCGGGGAGGGTTTCCTCCCGCCCTTCTCGCGCGGACGGAGTCCGACAGCCTGGCATGGAGAAAGAATTTCGTCCAGACGTTCCTCGAGCGTGACCTGCCCCAGCTGGGGATCGGCGTTCCGTCCGCGGCCCTCCTCCGGTTCTGGATGATGCTGGCCCATTACCACGGCCAGATCTGGAATGCCGCAGAGCCGGCGCGTTCGCTCGGGGTGAGCGAGCCGACCGTGCGTCGGTATCTGGACATCCTGTCGGGCGTCTTCATGGCGAGGCAGCTGGCGCCCTGGCATGCGAACCTGAAAAAGCGCCAGGTCAAGGCGCCGAAGATCTATTTCCGCGATACCGGACTGCTGCATCAGCTCCTCGGGATCCGAAGCGAAAGAGAACTGCTGGGCCATCCGAAGAGCGGCGCATCATGGGAAGGATATGTCGTCGAGGAAACGATAAAGGCAACGGAGCCCGACGAAGCGTATTACTGGGCGACTCACGGCGGGGCGGAGATCGACCTGGTGTTGGCAAAAGGGGGGCGCATGTTCGGCGTGGAGTGCAAGCGCGTCGATGCGCCGCGGCTGACGCCCTCCATGCGGACCGCGCTGGAGGACCTGCAGCTCGAACAGATCGCTGTCGTGTATCCGGGAACAAAACGCTATGCACTTGGGCCGCGTGTGACGGCTGTCCCGCTCGAAGCAGTGGCGGAAGGAATGAAGGGGCTGTTCGCGAAGAAGTGAGCTGTTGTTCGCCGCACACACTGTCTGTTCAGCCAGGCGCGGGTGGCGCAGATCGAGTCCGGCGTCGGTACAGCGAAGGTCACGTTCGATGTGCTCTTCAACATGCTGGTCGCGCTGGGGATTGATTATAAGGTGGTGACGAGGAAGGCAGCGTGAAGCGGGGAAAGCAAGCATAGAAACAACGTCCCCAAGATGTCTTCCCCAAGATGTCTGCAGATTGCCACGCTATCCATTGTTGCTGAGAAAGACATTACTTTTGTCTGTGCGGACAAACGACTGACCACGTTGGTCAAGACCATTGGGTTCCCCGTTCTCGAGTTGTGAATTCCACTGCCGGACTTCCGCAAGCGAATCCATGCCAGCCACAACCCTCTGCTTGTCCGGGTGTGATGCTTCTTTGCAAAGTCAACGGCTGTTTCCCTGAGCAGCCGGAGCATAATATGTCCTGGGAGCGCCACGTTTTTGTTACTTACCTACGCGCTGTTTCAGCATCCGCCTATCGACCATTCCTCTATTGAAACCAACTTGACAGTGCCGCCTTTTTAGTTATACAATGTATATACCTTGGAGGTAGCTATGATTAAAAAACTTGTCTCTCACGGCAACAGCTCGGCATTGATCATTGACAAGCCCATTCTTCAGCTTTTGAAGGTTGATGAGGACACTGCTCTTGAGATCACCACCGACGGCAGAAATCTCATCATCTCACCTGTCGAGGATGGGCGGCGTGAAAAGAAATTCAAGGCCGCTTTGGAGAAGGTAAATAAAGTTCACGGGAAGACGCTCAAAAAACTGGCGGAATAAAGCATGGCTGATATCATCTTCCTGACATTGGCCGAAGTCATAGATATTCACACGGACCAGATTGAGCGTTACGGCGGTTCCCATGGAGTTCGTGATATGAACTTGCTGAGTTCCGCGGTCGCAACTCCGTCGGCTTCCTTCGGCGGCGACTATCTTCACGCGGATATCTACGAAATGGCCGCAGCCTACGCTTTTCACATCGCCCAGAATCATCCCTTTATCGACGGTAATAAGCGCGCTGCCCTCGCCTCGGCGCTGGTGTTCCTGGAAATGAACGATACTGGCATATCGGACGCAGCAGGGATGCTATACGACGCAATGATCGGCATCGCAATGGGAAAACTCGTGAAAATTGAGTTAGCAGATATATTGAGAAAACTTCAGAGATGACGACGTTCGGTATGGCAAGAAATGGAGGGGCAGATATGCGGATTATTTTTGGAAGTATTGTTATCATGCTATTGCTTGTCCCCTCAATCCTTCTTGCGGAAACCAAAGAGATCATTTCCGAAGGCACGTATAACATGGGTGATGGTGAAACGCCATCGGTAGCCGAGAGTCGGGCTCTGCTTAAAGCAAAACAGATCGCGCTTGAACAGGCGGGGACGTATGTCGAAAGCTATTCAAAAGTTAAGAACATCACGCTGACCGAGGACGAGATTCAGATCCTCGCGTCGGGCCTGATGGAAGTGGAGATACTGGATAAGAAAAGAACCGTCGTCGGCGATGGCATCAACTTCTGGGTGAAGATAAAGGCAAAGGTTAGTCCAGATAAAATGGATGAAATGGTCAAAAAGGTCAAAGAGAAGTCAGTTGTAGAAGATTATAAAAGAATACAAGCGGACTATGTGCGGAGTCAAAAAGAGATAGAGGTGTTAAAAAAACAGTTGGCGGCATCTTCAGACAAACAAAAAAGAAATGAAATCGAGGCTGACATTGTTTCTGAAGAAATGAAGTTCCAAGCCAAAGAATGGCATCGTAAAGGTAAAGAACACTGGTTGAGGAAGGAATATGATGATGCTCTAGCGGCTTTTACAGGAGCTATTTCGTTAATGTCCGGTTTTGCAGAGGCATATAATGGTCGCGGCGTAACCTATATAGAAAAAAATCAGTACGACAGAGCCATTAAGGATTTTGATAGCGCGATAGCTCTAAATTCCGCAGAATCCTTATTCTATGTCAACCGTGGTAATGCATATTCAGCAGGAGGAGAACAAGATAGGTCTATCGAAGATTATGATAGAGCAGTTGCATTAGCTCCCAAGTCAGCAGATGCGTACTCTGGCCGCGGTCTAGCCTATGCAAAAAAAGATGACTACGATAAGGCGATTAAGGATTTCAGCAGGGCGTTATCGATAGAACAGAAGGACGACTACACCCTTTATTTAAGGGGGCTTGCATATATTGAAAAAAAACAGTTTAACAAAGCTATCGTGGATTTTACTGCAGCGATTGTCTTAAATCCGAATAGTGCGGATGCCTACGATGGTAGAGGTATGGCGTATGATGGGATGAAGCAATATGGCCGAGCAATCAAGGACTATAGCTTGGCGATTATATTAAATCCGAAAGATGTCGTAGGCATGTACTATAGTCGAGGAATTGATTATGGTCGTAAGGGCGATTTTGATTTGGCAATTAATGATTTTAACGCAGTTATATTGAGAAATCCAAACGATAGTGAAGCTTACTTTCATAGAGGACTTGTCTATTCTAAAACATGGCAATTGGATAAATCTTCATCTGATTATCAGAAAGCTTGCGAAATGGGGCACGAGGGTGGCTGCAAGGGATTGCAAATAAATAAGACGTTTCAAGCTGACATGGAAGAAATAAAGAGTAAATCGCTTCCAAAAGATTCAAAGGAGTTATGAGATGCCGAAAGCACCTTTCGACAATGTTTGGTTACGAATTAACAACCACGAGGGGGAAACTTTTCACACGAAAGCAAGTCTGAAATTCCATTATAAAATTGAAGGCGAAGGATTTGTGTCGAGCAGAGCACCATCACAAAGAATTTCGCAGAATGATTTTGAAAAAGCATATGAGCTGGTTCCAATTGATGGTCCTGGCAAAATCAACAATCTTGTCCGAGGACCGGCATATGTGTGGGCGGTGCTTCATGATCGACGAATATCTATGGGTGAGTGGTAAGGAAAACAATTTACTCAGGCAGAATCCGTTATGAAATCTCAGTCTCTCGACGAAAAATACATGCGCATGGCGCTTCGCCTGGCCGAGAAGGCCAGGGGCAGGACGAGCCCGAACCCCATGGTCGGCGC
>JAYTJE010000015.1:0-21757 GCA_043731355.1 Nitrospirota bacterium | reverse complement strand
TCTGGGAGTCAATACTTCGAGCATTGTTCGTTCGATCGAGAGGCTGGAGAAAGGGCAGGAAGCTGGAAAGCATAGATAGAAACAACGTCCCCTTGTTTGCACTTTTGATTTTTGACAGGGGCGATATAGTATGTCCCCAATGTTCTTCCTTTTAGTAGCCTGAGCGTCTTTTCTTAGGAGAATTATACAAAGACCCATTGTACTCGTTGCCATCGGATTGCCTAACGGTTCCTTTCTCGCCAGTCCAGGGATTTGAATTACCTTTTGAGTTGTAATTGTCATCGGTATTATTATTGCGTTCCGTTCTATGGTATCCGTCAACGTATGTGTCTTTTACTCCATCACGATCAGTATCTTTCCAATGTCCTTGCACATATTGATCTGCCATCGCTGTGGTAGAGATTAAAACCATCATTGATACCAGTAAAATTGACTTCATGCTCGTAGCCTCCTCTTTATTGTTTTTTGCTACTCTTGCCACGCCCTCTTTTTCGCCAAAGCCTTTAACTGCTCTACTGTTTTATCGGTTTTCCAGTCAGTCAGAGACCTGCCGCTAAAAAGCAAGGTAACTCCTGACTTTTCATATGCCCACTCTTCAAAAGAACGAGACTTTTTACCCTTAAATAGCCCACCACTTCCACCACCACGATCAAAGTCCCATCCAAGGGAAGTGCTTTCATTTTCATCTTTAAACGTGATTACTCGTGTCCTATCTGGTGCGCCCCAAACGTCTATAAATGCCTCTTGGCGAATGTCCCTTCTGAGAATTCCACTCCTTACCATTTCACTCTGCTTATATGCCGCGCATCCAGCAATCAAAAAAATGAGCCCGACAACTATGGCAACCCTCTTCATATTATGCCTCCCGGCCATCAAAATAAACACTGTCAGACTATAGCATATTTGCAATTTTAGAGTTAAAAAAACTCCCGGTTTCCCAAGAGCATAGAATTCTCAGTTTTCCATTTATCTACAGATAAGACATTTTCTGTTTGAATATCAATCAGGCGGCCGCTAAAGTAAACAGCTGGTAGGTCGGGTAGAGCAAAGCGAAACCCGACATTTTTTCCTGCTATTCATTACCACTGCCATTTTCCGACATAGAGGTGTCGGGTTTCACAAAAAACGTTCTACCCGACCTACTCGGCTCAGTCCGCAGCCCATCAGGGCAGTCGCGCCTGCAGCGAATTGTTATGTTTTCCCTTCTACTTTTCTAATTCGGCAACATGCCTCATGAGAGGTATGCATGGCGTAACGGATTGCCTGCACCTCCACCCTCATGCCGTTGTTCTCGTAGATGTAACGCCATTGCTCGAAAGCCTTACCAAGCGACCCAAGGATGCTGGCATAGTTTGAACCAGGCTCTAACTTGTATAGAGGGGAGATATCGATTGCCGCCTGCTCAAATACCTTTCTCGCCTCCCCTGGCAGTTTGTCGAATAGCTTGCCGAGATCATGACCCCAAACCTTCAAGCCATACACATCCAGGACGGCCTTTAGGTATAGCTCTACGCTAAAAGTAGCGTTAACGACAAAGGGAGGAGTGCTCATACCTTTATAAGGAGAGGACCTGAGGTCCTTTGCATATATGGCGTTCGCCACTTCTGCAAATGCATTGGCTTGACCATGGATCGGGGAGCACTTGGGGTCAAATCTTTACCGTCAACATCCGTCCCAGCAGTCGGTCGTGCAAAATCTTCAACTGTTTGTCTCTTGTCAACTTCTCACGAAACCGCTTGCGCTCTTGGCTCACCGCGCTGTAATCAATGCCGAACAGCGACCCGATCTGAGGCCCCGTGAGACCTCCTGCCTTGTACAGCAGTTTTGACCCCAATAGCCCAGTTGCAGCGAATATCCTGGCCTTACTCTTTCCTCAACTTTCGTCCATATCAAGATGAAACTTGTGCAGAAAGCGGTGATAGACGGGTGCAAACAGGACACCGGCAAGGGTGAGGAACGCGACGCCGCTGCAAGGGTGAGGAACGCGACGCCGCTGTATATTGCATAGAACGATGCGAACAGTTTCCCCGCCTGGGTTTCCATCCGGTCAACCGGTCCCATGCCGGTCAGGATCATCGAAGCGTTCAGAAAGGAGTCGGTCCAGGGCAGATCTGCGAACAGATGATACCCGACGGTTCCCATGCCGAGGGAGAACGCAAGGATGATGAGCGAAAATCCGCCATAGCGGGCCAGACGGCGGATAAATTGCTTTTTCGGCAAGAGCGGTTTTTATGATGTTCGAAGGTCATAGATAATTTTGGGGACATCCTCTGCTCTCCCTAGCCCTCATGCTAAGTCTGGACATAAACAAACAGCCCTATCCCCCCAGTACGATCAAAACACCTGCAGCGATTGCAAGGCCGGCCATGAGCGGGCTGAGTCCCGAAAATCTGAGATGCAGCAACGGTATGAGCCCCGTTAAGATGAGCCAGATACCGAGCAGGAACGTGCCGAGATTCTTTGGAAATTTCATTGGTAAACTCCTTTCAGTGATCGTGGTAAGAATATTTTTCATACAGAATCAAGCCTTACTTTTTACAGTCATGGTGATCAGGCTGCCTGAACGCGATATAGTACGTCCCCAAAGTACCAAACTCACTTCACATACCGCTCGAAGTCGGCGATGTTCAGGGCGCGGCTGAAGTAATAGCCCTGGCCCATGTCGCAGCGCAAGAGCCGCAGCACCTTCCACTGCTCTTCCGTCTCGACCCCTTCGGCGATCGTCTTAATGCCCAGGTTCCTCGCCATCGTGGTGATCGAGGTGACGATCGATGCCGTGTCGGGATCATGTGTCACGTCCTTGACAAAGGACTGGTCGATCTTCAGCACGTCGACCGGCAGTTTTTTGAGATACGTCAGCGAGGAGTAGCCCGTCCCGAAATCGTCGATCGAGATGGCGATGCCGATGTTCTTCAGCTCCTTCAGCACGGACTGGGCAAACAGGATGTCCTCCATGAACACGCTTTCCGTCACCTCTAAAACGATGCGTTTGGGGTTGACGGCCATGGCTTTGATCGTGTCCCGTACCATCTCGATGAGGCGGTCGTGCCGGAACTGAGCCGCCGACAGGTTGACGGAAATCGGGAATACGTGTTTGCCGTCGCTCATGTTTTTCATTTGGCCGCAGACCGTCTTGAGCACCCATGCCCCGACGTCGATGATCATGCCTGTCGATTCCAAGCTGTGGATGAACCGTGCCGGTGAGACCACACCGAGGTCCCGATTGACCCACCGGATGAGCGCCTCGGCGCCGACCATCTTTTTCCCTTCCATGGTGCAGTACGGCATATAGTTGATCTGGTATTCATTGTTCTGGAGGGCGCCGAAGAGCCGCTGCTCCATCTCGACCAGTTCCGACATCCTGGCATTGACTTCCGCCGAATAGAAGCGGAAGCTGTTGATGCCTCCGGACTTCGCCTGCGCCAGCGCGATGTCTGCGTTCTTCGCGAGCGTTACCGCGTCTTCCCCGTCCGAGGGGCAGAGCGCCGCGCCCACAGAAAGCGTCACGAACACCTCCCGCCCGTCCACGGTGATCCCTCGCGAGACGTTCTCGATGATCGACCCAACGGTGGAGACGACGTCCGCGACCTTCGCGATACCTTCGAGCAGGACGCCGAATTCATCGCTCCCGAAACGCGCCGTCGTGCCTCCGTCGCCGACGATCTCCTTGAGCCGTCCCGCGACCAGCTTCAGCACGGTGTTCCCCGCGTCGGTGCCGAAGACATCGTTGATGAACTTGAACCGGTCTATTGCCACGATGAGGACGGCGAGCTTTTGCTCGCCTGCTTTCGACCTCCCGATCGCCGCTCGCAGCCGCTCCATAAAATCGTCGCGATTCGAGGCGCCGGTGAGGGGATCATAGTGAGAGAGATAGGTGAGCCGGTCCTCCAGGCTCCTTTGGCGGGTTATGTCTCTGGCCGTTATGATGAGATGGGTCGGCTTGCCCTCTTTATCAGTGAATTGGGTGATCGTTTCCGACAAATAGAACAGGTCACCGTTTTTGTTGCGATTGACCGTCACCCCGGGATCCTGTTCGTCACGTTCCGTTGTTTGCGGCGCGCCGTTCCCGGTTCCTGCACCTGGCCCCGGGGACCTGATAACCTCCAGCGTCTTCCCGATGAGCTCTTCTTTGGCGTAGCCGGTCGCCTCTTCCACCGCATGATTCACGTAGTCGATAGTCCCATCCGGCCGTGTGATTGCCACCAGGTCCGACGCGTGCTCCACGGAGAATCCGAGTTTCGCGATCGTCTCTTGCGAGCGCTGTTTATCAGTCAGGTCTTGCAACACTACTGCGTACCCGCTCACCGTTCCACTCTCTTGCAGCGCATGGATCGTTTCCCGGGCCGGGAACATGGAGCCGTCCCGCCGGAACCGCATGCCCTCTTCCTCGAACCGGCCCTGGAGCGCAGTTGCCTCGATCCGTCTGCCGGGCTGTTGGCGTGTGGCCTCATCCTCGGGGTAGAACCGCGAAAAAAACTTTCCCTTGATCTCGTCGGCGCTGTAACCCAGCATCCGCTCGGCTGCCGCGTTCCACGCCGTTACACGCCCGGTGACATCGAGCACGGCAAGGGCATATTCTTTGGCCCCGTCGGCGAGCAGGCCGAAACGCTTTTCGCTTTCGTGCAACAGCCGCTCGGTCCGTCGCCGTCTACCCGCTTCCCCGAGGATGAAGACGAAAGCCAACACGGATATCGCGATTGCGGCAACGATCGACGCTGTCATAGCCACCACCGGACGCCTGGCAGCGTCACGCACGGTATCTCCTTCGGCCTTGACTGCGGTATTTTCATACTCTTCCATGCGGTCCAGGATCGTCTTGATCCCTCTGGGCAGCGCGGGGATGTCCATACCGCGTGCTGCCGACTTTTGCCTTTGCGAAGGCCGGTGCAGGGAGGGCTTCTTGTTCTCGGGTATTGAAGCGTCTATGGATCTATTTACGGTGTCGATTTGTTCTTTGATCAGTTCCCTGAGGGTGACGATGCGTTCCTGCTGTACCGCTGAGTTCGCAGTCAGTTTCTTCAGGGTATCGAGTTCATCCCCGATCTGCGTGGATGCGGCCCGGTACTGCTGTATCGTATTTTCATCTCCGGTTGCGGCCGCATTCCGACCGGCAATATCGATCATCCCGGTGAGGGACCGAACGCGGCTAATCGCCCCAAGGACCTCATAGGAAGGTTTGTAGGATTCCAGTGTTGTTGTAAATTCCTTTGTTGCCCGGTATCCGCTCAAGCCCGTGACAAGCAGTATCACAAAAAAGGTTACCAGGCCGATGATAAGCCAATGCGCTTTTGATAATTTTTGCATGTTGTTTCCTTCTTCGAACATCAAGCCGGTCTGCCAAGCTAAATTAGGTCTAACATCATTATAGCACCATAATTAGGCGCTTTTTTTCCGGGGGACCGCAAGGAGACGCCAAAGAAACGTAGGCGGATATCCCCTGCCGTTTCGCCGCAGGGCGCTCCACATGCATCCGTAGTGAACAGGATGATCTGCGACGCTCCACCGCTCTTGTGAAAACCGACCTTGGCCATGATGGCGCCATAGTTCTGATAGCCCAAATAACCAGCTGCTGCGATCAATGCCAGAATGATGGCCCTTTTCACGAACCTTCTCCTAATTTATCAAGTTATAATTCCGCATCATTTTGCGCTACGCAACGGGTGCAACTCCGTCCCGCAGTGTTCCCCGACCCTATAGGTTCCTTCAGCCTCAGTAGCGGCTTCTTATACTGAATACGCTGAAGGTGCCCCACATCCTGGCCGTCTCGCTGGGGTTTGAGCTTAAGCTTACCAGGGAATCAAAAGAACCTTTAACATAGCCCGAAGTTTTGGGGATGTCCGTAATCGTGATTGTTCCGGTTAATGAGGAATAATAAGAATTCAGCATGTCATAATCAAAAAAGGTCCGAACTCCAACCGGATACTCCTGAACAGCGGCGCCGTCCGTCTGGAGATGAAACAACTGGCTGAACTCAGAACCACCAATGGGTTTATATATGTCGATCGAAAGTCCATCGGCAAACAGGATGCCGACGGGGGAATAAAACGAACTCGAATTACCTGCATACGTGGTGCGCGTCTGGCCGCTGGTAAGACTCTCCGAGTTGAGCGTCAGCGTGCTCATCGGCGCTCCATTGTCGCCCTTACCGCCTTCACCACCGCAAGCGCTCACCAGAAGAACGATCGCAACCAGAACCACGCACTTCCAGGGAACCATTTTCATTTGCATTTCTCCTTATTGACGAGGATAGCCTTATACCGCCCTGGAACAGATGGCCGACCCTGCCATGCCATTTATGGAAGAGCTGGATCGGCTTGTATAGGTCAGCGCAGGCGGACTATCGCCCCAGTGCGATCAAAGCGCCTGCAGCGATTGCCAGGCCGGCCATGAGCGGGCTGAGCCCCGAGAAACTGAGATGCAGCAGCGGTATGAGCCCCGTTAAGATGAGCCAGATGCCGAGCAAGAACGTGCCGAGATTCTTTGGAAATTTCATTGAATACTCCTTTCTGTGATCGATTTAGGATAGTTTGTCGTACAGAATCAAGCCTGGCTTTTTACCGTCATGGTGGTCAGGCCGCCTTGCTCTTCATATGCGGCTTGATCTCGTCAATAGTCTTCTTCGATTTCATTCCTGCGCAGAACAGGTCGTAATCCGCCTGGAGACCGATCCAGACTTCAGGCGTCGTCCCGAAATACCGGGCAAGGCGAAGCGCCATATCCGGACTGATGCTCCGCTTTTCATTCAAGATCTCGTTGATGGTCCTGAACGAGGTTTTGAGCGCCTTGGCAAGCTTGACCTGCGTCAGCCCCAGCGGCACGAGAAAGTCTTCTTTCAGGACCTCGCCGGGATGGGTGGGACTTCTTTTGATTTCGTACCTGGCCATACAAATTCTCCTTAATGATAATCAGTCATCTCAACTTCGGACACTTCGCCGCCAAGAAACTTAAAAACGATCCGATATTGATCGTTGACCCGTATGCTGTATTTCCCCTTCAAATCGCCTTTCAGCGCCTCCAAATGATTGCCCGGAGGCGCCTGGAGGTCCTGCAATGCTTTTGATCGGTTCAAATAATCGAGCTTTCGCAATGCCGCTTTGAAGACGGCTGCAGGAAACCGCTTGCTTTTTCCGGAGACGTACAAGCGCTCAGTTTCCTTATCCGCAAAGCCGACGATCATAGGCACATTATAACACTTAGCGTTATAATGGCAAGGATAATTTAAGGCGCCGTGGTCTGATGGAGTTTTTTTAGGGTAGAAGAGCGGGGATCATCGGGGCAGACTTGAGCAGTGCAAATATCAAATTACAAGACGCGACCCTATAGGTTCCCGTATGCTGTATTTCCCTTTGAGCGATGAACAGTAGGGGCACTTCTTAATTTGAAGAAGCTACGCAACGTCCGCAGCAATACGTCGCATAGTATGTTCCCCTGTGGAGGGGAAAATAGAATGTCAATTCTAAAGTCTGACCCCAGTGCTGCCGTACAAATATCATATTACAGACGCGACCCTATAGGTGCAGCCCCCAGCCCCAGATTTGTCAAGGATCGAGAAGTGACCCCAATGACAGCAACTCAAGGTTCTTGGGGTCACCCAATGGTCCCGATGATCAGTCCTTTGCCACTTTCATGACGGCCCTTCGCAACGTTATGCTTTTCCCGAATTTTTTCACAAATGCGGCGTTCTCACGCTCGTAGTTATCTTCTATCCTTGCATCCGTAATGGAAAAAAATTCGTCCCTGGAATAGTGGATCGTACCAATATACACCGCCCTATCATCCGTCCGGATATCCACCTTGAGCCCGCCGGGCAGTTGAACGTCACCTTGACCATTTTTATCGACGCCCTGATAGACCGGTCCGCGATCCATCATGATAATGCCCTTAAGGTAATAGAACGGCTTCTTCGCGACGGCTACATAGAACGTCTTGGCGATAGCGGCCTCAATATGACCCCTGAGATACCAGTTCCAGTTGCTTTTTTTCTGTAAGTCCACGTTTTCTTCGTGGACCATCATAAGTACTTTGCCTTTGTACCTCGCGTTCTGGCCTGAGAGTTCCTGGTCTTGTGGGCCCAACGGTGGATCTATTTCGATGCGGCCGACGAGTATCGCTTTATTGTCAGGCAGGTCCGAGATATTCTCGATAGACGTTCTTGGAGAGAGAGCACACCCGGTAAAAAGAACGGAAGCGGCAGATATGATCATGAGTACTGAGGCGAACCGTACAATATTCGTGAATTTCACCGGACTACCTCCATTCTTTTCCGGACCATCTCGTGCCATCTTGTATCTTCTGTGTACTTTTGCAACCGGTCAAGGAGCTGTCGTTCGGAAGGACTTCCCGATTTCTTTATGTTGAATTTTTCATCCTCAAAAAAACCTGTTTTTACTTTCTCATATTCGTACGCACCCATGAAAAGAATGCCCGGATTTGTTATTCGGATCGCAGTTTCGTTCTTGCCGTATTGAGGAAAATTAAACACTAAGGAGCCGCCGGGTCCGTAGGTTATCCCGGTCTTTCCATGCGGGGTGCCGCCGCAGCCGAATCGTAGAATCTGGTATGATGCTGGCGGTATATTTTCCATGTAGAACAATCCGTCTTCCACCCGTTTAATCGTGATAAGTGATTGCCCTTTCTGCCCCCCTGCTGACTGGAGCTGCACCCAGGACATGCACCTGACGTCAATATAGCCGAAAACCAGGGAATTATTCTGATCAGTGATATCCTCGACATGGAGCGAAGGGCCGCACCCGAAGAGCATGAGAGCAATCATTAATATTCCAGTCACAACTTTTTTATTCATGGTTCTCTCCTTTCATGAGGCGACATATCTTTATCGGTTGCAGTTTGAGCACAGCACATATATAACGTTGTGTCCGAGATCAATTTATACTATGAAACCTCATGGGAACCGACTATTTTATCAAGAGGCCGCCTCAGAACAAATTAATCAACTTCGGACACAGCGAAGTTCCCTACACGTAATGCAACGTAAGTAACAACGTCCCATTGTCTATCCCATTGTCTACGCGTAGGGACGATAAAGACAAGTGGTTCATCAAAGCATACGGAGAAACAACATCGGAATTCCCGACCGCTATGTTCCGGTCTCAATCTTTCTTCAACTTTCGTCCATATCAAGATGAAACTTATGCAGGAAACGGTGATAGACGGGTGCGAACAGGACGCCGGCAAGGGTGAGGAATGCGACGCCGCTGTATATCGCATAGAACGAGGCGAACAGTTTCCCCGCCTGGGTTTCCATCCGGTCAACCGGTCCCATGCCGGTCAGGATCATCGAAGCGTTCAGAAAGGAGTCGGTCCAGGGAAGATCTGCGAACAGATGATACCCGACGGTTCCGATGCCGAGGGAGAACGCAAGGATGATGAGCGAAAATCCGCCATAGCGCGCCATACGGCGGATAAATTGCTTTTTCGGCAAGAGTGGTTTTTTGTGATGTTCGAAGTTCATGGATAATTTTGGGGACATCCTCTGTTCTCCCTGGTCCTCACGCTAAGTCTGAACCTGAACAAACAGCCCTATCGCCCCAGTGCGATCAAAGCGCCTGCAGCGATTGCAAGGCCGGCCATGAGCGGGTGGAGTCCCGAGAAACTGAGATGCAGCAGCGGTATCAGCCCCGTTAAGATAAGCCAGATACCGAGTAGGAACGTGCCGAGATTCTTTGGAAATTTCATTGAAAAACTCCTTTCTGTGATCGTGGTAAGAGTATTTGTCGGGAAGCATGGTAAGGCGCTACAACGCAATGTAGGTAACAACGTCCCATAGTCTAATCATCATACAGACTACACACCATGCTAAGCTCTTTCTCATCTGACTTCCTCCTTTGAAAGTTAAGCGGCCATGACCGCTTGTACTGTTGGTTGGCGCAGCGGAAATTTGCCGGAGCCAACGCGCGCCTGACGCGCCGCCTTTGGCGCGTCGCTGTCGAGGCGCAGGTTGGAATTTTATTTGATAAATTCAATCGTCAAGACTGTTTAACATATTGATGGCAAACATCGTTGTCCCTGTATTTATAATTTGATCGAGTAAAATTCGGACAAGGGCATAATTGTCTTGGAGTCCGATTCTTTGGATTAGCTCCGCCTGATAGAATGTCTGCAGATGTGCTATAGATTGACATTGCAAACATTCTTTTTCCCGCTCAACAAGGATTTGCCGGAAATAATGCCACGCCTTTTCATTATGATTTAAACGGTTCATCATGCCATTTAAATATCCGTTTTCAAGAGCAGCCATACAAACATCTCTGCCTTCGTGTCCTAATTTAGAAAACAAATAACGATCTGCAAATAAAATATAGAATGTGGACTGTTCTTGAAGGAACGTTGAGCCCTTTTCCTTAAGTTCCAAACCCATATTATTGAATAATAGGGTGTTGAAATTCTGTAAATCGTAGCTTGCAATAAATGGAATTTCGCTCCCAATCAGTCTCGCATATTGTTCTTTACCCTTGGATTCTTTCAATGGTTTTGCAATGTCAGTATAAAATTCGTGATAGCACTGCACTATTTCAGGAATTTGATCTTCAATTGATTTATTCACTGTGCCTGGCTTCTTTTTACTTGTAAAAGAATCGAAAAGGCCCATTCTCGCCTCCACTTGATTTGATTTTGCTGTTTCGATGTCGGCATCGCTTATGCTGATCTTGATTCGATGTTTTCGTAATATCTCATCGCTGGCCATTTCGATTTCTTTTTCAGCTCCAGTAAGCGCGACGAGAGGATTTTGTACATTCTCCCACCAATCTCTAAATAAGATGCCCGACAACCCCGGTTTAATCTTTAGGTTAGCCATGGCAATTGCTGCCATGCCATGGAACTGGGTTTCTCTCAATCCTTTTTTGAAGTCTGCAACATCTGAGACTGGGATGCCGCCGTTAGCGAGTAAATCAAGAATTTTGTCATTAACTTCTTGTTTGTCATCTTGTCCAAGTGATGCGAAAGTATATTTCGCGATCAGTGCATTTTTTGCTGCCATATATTTCCCCGGACCTGTCCGGCTGAACAAGGCGTTGATTAATCCCATAAAGCTCTCCCAAAACTAACGTGGAGCCACCGGCGCTGCGCGGCTTTATCGCGCAGCGTCTGGTGGACCGCAGGGTTAGCTCTTGACTCGAATGCGACCTTTTGCATCTTGCACACCATGCTTTCCCGGTCGAATTGCCACCATACGGCCATCGCTACCTTGCAGGCCATGCGCACCTTTGGGCATTGCAACCATTCTTCCATCACTCCCTTGAAGGCCGTGACCGCCCGCAGGAATTGCCACCATGCGGCCATCGCTACCCTGCAGGCCATGGCCGCCTTTTGGTATTGCAACCATTCGTCCGTCACTACCTTGGAGGCCGTGACCGCCCGCCGGAATTGCAGCCATGCGCCCATCGCTACCTTGCAGGCCGTGGCCACCCTTCGGGATGGCTACCATGTGGCCGTCATTGCCCTGAAGGCCGTGGCCTCCGTCTGGAATAGTTACTGAAACCCCATCTCTTCCGGTAAGTTTATGGCTCACAGTTTTCCTCCAATGTGATTGCTGAAAAGAGCTAACCAGTTATTGAGTAGACATCTTGGGGATGTTGTTACTTACGTTGCTTTCTTTCTCATACAGCGAGTAGCTCATCCTTCACGAGATAAAGCCTGATGACCTTCGGCCGAGCCTTCTCATTAAAGTGGCACATAACCGCTTCACGGATCATCTTCTTCAGGTCTTCAAAGGTATCCGCTTCGGGAAAAATGGAAAACCCCAGTGCCTTCGCTTGGTACCCGCCTTCCGGGGCCTCTTCAACAGAAAATATGATCTCTGTTTCCATGACAACGATCTCCTGTGTCATTCAATCTAAATCACGCACACAATAACACAGATTATTCGTTAATTCTATGATTTTAAGGAGCTGTTCAATTTCGGATTGCGGATTTCGGATTGCGGATTTTTTAAATCAAGCCACGCGGACAATGCAGGCAATCACCACCCGAGCGTAAGCGCGGAGAACTTCATCCGGTACGCAACGATCAGCGTGAACAGGACATAGAGAATGACCGTTGCCAAGGTGAGTGTGCGCTGGAGCTGCGGGATGACCTGCTTCATGCTGCCGCTGTTCCTCCAGGGCATCAGGACGCCTGCTCCTAGGCCGGTGACCGCGCCGCCGAGCAGGGTGGCGTAGAGCGCATACCCGATATAGCCGTACTCTTTTTGGAGACAACAGAAGGGGCAGTGATGAGTTGGAAGCTCGTAGATATAGAGGCTGATGAACGAGATGAGCGACGCTACCCCGACGAGGAAAGCGATGAGACTTGCTAAGGAGAAGAACCAGCCTCCCCTGTCCTTCCAATAAAACAGATGGCCGCTCACAACGGTTGCTGCCATGGATGCGAAAAAGGCGATGGCCATGGGCCGCGCCGGGAGTGCTGCGATGTCACCGCTGATGTTCCGCGTGTCCTGGCTGAACAGGGCGCCGCAGCAGGAGGTGATGATGTCCGCATGGAGGCCGCTGAAATACTGGTACTGTTCGTAGGCTTCGAACAACACCAGCGGCGCGATCAAAAGAAGGAGCGCATATTTTGCCCGGATAAGCGGGTAATCGTAGCCCCGGGTGTCGGCGTAGTTCACGATGAGCCAGGTCCCTGCCAGAAGGAAGTTCGCGATCTTGAGCAACAGCACGGGATAGCCGAATTCGTTCACGTTCAGCGTGCCTGCTGCGCACATGGCTCCGACGAACAGGCCGTGCAGGTTGTCGGCAGTGTAGATGTACAGGAAGAGCGACAGGATCTGGAACACGAAGGTGTAGGCAAGGATGGTCGAAACAAGATAGGTCTGGCGCTCAAGGCTCAGCTGGAGCTCGCTGCCGCTCCTGATGTTCCAGAAAAAAAGGATCCGCACGCCCACAACGCCTGCAAGCAGCACCATGATGCCCGCAAGGAGCGACATGGTCATGAGCGACAGGACCGCGGGATGAAGGATCATGGCTTTGGCCCGGAGGAAGTGATCACACCGTCGCGCATCTCAACAACTCTGTCCGCCAGAGGGGAATCGTAGACGATCGGATCGTGGCTCGCGATCAGGATGGTCTTGCCTGCTTGTTTGAGCGTGCCCACGATCGTCATGAACTCCCGTGACAGCGCGGTATCGAGATGCGCCGTGGGCTCGTCGGCAATGATGACGGCAGGATCATTGATAAGAGCACGGGCTATGGCAACACGTTGCAGTTCTCCGCCGGACAGCCATTCAACAGGAGACGCTGCGTGACGCGCGATCGAGAACTGCTCCAGAAGCTCCCCCGCCCGCTTTGCGAATTCGCGATGGTCCTCACCCGTTGGATAGGCAGGCAGCATGACATTCTCGAGCACGGATATACCCTTAAGGAGATTGAATTGCTGGAACACGAAGCCGAAGGTCTTGCGCCTGATGTCGTTCAGGAACCGCTCCGGCAGGCTCGTTATCTCTACTCCGGATGCCTCTTCCGAAGTCATCCATGCTGCCCGCATCCCCGTGAGCACGATCCTGCCTCCCGTGGGGCGCGCCATGCAACCGATGAGCGTCATAAGCGTGGTTTTGCCAGAGCCGCTCGGGCCTTTCAGGATCGTGACCTTGCCCGGCTCGATGTCCAGGCTCACGTCACTCACCGCGACGAACTGGCTCGCCTTGCCCACATGGAAACTCTTGGTTATGTTGGTAAGAGAGATCATGTCCATGTTACGACCTCATGGCGGCATCGGGATCGATGGTGGCCGCGCGCCAGCAGGGAATGATCGTAGCGAAGGTATAGGGCGCCACGGTCAGGAAAAAGAGTACGCCCAGCTGGTATGCGTCCACTGCAGGCACCAGTTTGAACCGCGGGTAAAGCACGGACCAGCCCTTGAGCACGGACTGGAAGAGCGGGGCCGAGAAGAAATAGACATGGATGTAAGCCGCGATGACGCCTAAGAAGAAGGCAGAGAGCGAGATGACCGCCCCTTCCCAGAATTTGAGAAGCAGCACATCCGAAGTTTCCCAGCCGATGGATTTCAGGATGCCGATCTCCTTGCGCTCTTCAGCGGAAAGTCCCGTTGCCCGGTCCCAGGCGAAGATGATGAAGGAAAGCACTGCCGCGATCATCATGACGAGCATCATGCCGCCGCGCCAATCAAAGATGGAATCGTAGGTCCGAAGCATCTCGCTCTTCAGGATCGGCCGCGCGTCCGGGAACCGGTCCACGATCTTCTCCGCTAACGTCGAAAGCTCGCGGGAGTTTGCGACCGACAAAGCCAGGTCCGTTGCATGGCCTTGCGGGAATTTAAAGAGCTTCCGGAAGTCGAGGTCCGACATGATCACGAGGTCCGCTGCTGCAAGCTCCGATTCAAAGGGCAGGACCTCTTTGATCTCGAGCATGAGCGGGACTTGATTATCGTAGCTCTGGAGAATGATGACGTCCCCCACCACTGCGCCGCGCAAGCGAGACACGCCGCTGCCGATCCTGATGGACCCGGGAGCTACAGCAGCGGTCATGACCGTAAGGTTCCCGCCTGACGGCGCATCATAGTAATAGCCCCAGAGACGCGGCGTAACCGCTCGCACACCGCGAAGAGCTGCGAGCTCCTTTGCATAGGCCAGCGGCACCAGATCCTGCCTACCAGCCACCATCCGCTGGACCACCATATCCGGCGCGTCCTTCAGGATCAGGGTAGCTTCGCGCTTCATGGCGGACAGAAAGAACAGGAGCGACGCGATGGCGAACACGATGAGTGTGTAGATCGCAAGCAGCGAAAGGTTCTTGGTCTTCCGGCGCAGAAGGGACGAAAGCGAGAACTCCAGGATGTTCTTGTGGCGTTCGATCGATCTATTCATGACGCCTCATAAGCGGACCTGGGGCAGGCACGAGCGAGCCGGACGGAAAATGCTCCAGCGCGATCGGATGGTCCTGGAATGCGGCATGGACGTCGCCCATAGCGGGATGGCGCGTGTACCGCGCTTCGGTAAAGAGGCAGAGGTCCGTAAGCTGAAGCTCCCTGGCAATCCGGCTGCTCGACGCAAGCAGCTGTCCCGCACGGCCTTGAACAGACCTCGCATGCAGCATGAGCAGGGAAAAGGCCATGACGTTGATGATCGTCAGGACAAGGAATATGGTGGATTTGCGTATGCGGGTGGTCTTTGTCAAGAGTTCCATCCTTATCGGCTATTTTTCTTTAAGATAGCCCTTCTCAGTGTCTTCGTGACTCCGTGACTTATAGTTTATTCCAGCTGCTTCATCACCTCGGGAGTAATGTCCTTGAACCGCAGCACCTTCTTTCCTTCATGGTCCTTTAAAAACGCCCTGGCGTCGGCCTGCGACTTGAACGCGACCAGCTCCCTGCCCATGGGGCCGAGAACGTTGCTGCCGATGACGTAGAAGGCCCGCTTTCCGTCGATGAACGAGAGCGTATAATAATCCTTCACCCAAATGGCGTCAATGTCAGGCAGGCCGCGCCTGGGATCGTACTTTTTAATCGAGAGCGAATAGGTGAACAAATCCTTGGGGCCGTCAAAGAAACGGGAGACGCCATCCTTGAACACAATGGCTGCTGTCCAGTCGGGATACTTGGCAACGAACATGCCGCAGACCATGCACTTGTCCGTGGCAGCGGGTTTGGGAGGAGCCTGCTCGCCGGCCAATGCGGGAATGACCATTGTCAGGAACAGCAGGGAAGCGATCAGTGAGGTGCGTTTCATAGCAGATGGTCCTTTCCCTGTAAATTGGAGGCCTGATGAGAGAATATAATAAAAGGATGAATTAAGCAAATCCTTTAACCGGGAAAAAACCTTTGCCACGGATCAAGGCGGATTAGAAACGGATAACGGCGGATTTTTAACAAAAACTTCGCTTTCTTATTTTTTCGACTTTATCCGCCCTTATCCGACGTTCATCCGACTCTTCCGTGTCAAAGGTTTTTAACGTTTTCCCCGGATCAATGGCAATCAAAGTCTTTCGTCCCTGAGACCGCCGAAACCGTTGCCGACGATACTGGCTGCACTTGGCGTACCTTTTTATTCTTCAATCTTACAGCGCCGTCATCGGCAATGACCAGTCCGGGATTTTCAATGTCCTGCTTCGTCAGATTACGTATCAGCGCGACCCCTTTCCTTCTGCTGTCCGGGACCGGGATCCCCTGCGTGCCGAGCTTCACCGGCAGGAGCTGTCCACCAAGAAAATCGCCGGTAACAGGATCCAGGTGCGCCTTGAGCGCCACACTCACGCCATTGGGCCCGTCGAGATTGAAGCGCTCGTACGCAAGAAAGTTCCCGAGGCTGTACGCGATCAGCTTTCCCCGGTACACTTCGAGCGCGCGCAGCACATGGGGACCGTGGCCGAGAACGAGGTCTGCGCCCGCGTCGATGACGCTATGCGCGAAAGCCGAGACATTGCCCCGGTCCTCGCCCAGGAACTCCTCGGTCTTGCCAGTCACATGCTGGGCTGTTGAGCCTTCGGCTCCTCCGTGGAACGAAACGATCACGAGGTCGTTCGCATCTTTCAGCGAACGGACGATCTTCGCTGCCTCTGACCTGTTCTGCATGACGTAGGCGTAAGTCCCTTCGAAATAGAAGAACCCGACCACCGCAATGCGCCTGTTCTTGATGGTATAGTGTGCAACCCTCTTGCCTCCCACCGGCTGGATCGTCGCGGTCCCCAGCGTAGTGATGGTGCTTTCAATGCCTTCGCTGCCGAAATCCGAAGCGTGATTGTTCGCGATGTTCAGCGTGTTGAAGCCCGCATCCTTGAGGTAAGCGACATACCGGACCGGGGTCTTGAACGCGTAGCAGGTCTTGCCCGGCTTTTTGCATTTCGTTGATTCTCCCTCATCGAGCAGCGGTCCTTCGAGATTGCCGAAGACGATGTCCGCTCCCTGGAAAGTACCCTTCACCGCGTCGAAGATGCCCTGTCCATCGTGGGGCGGCAACAGGGGCTCGGGATAGGTCGTGCCCATCATGATGTCGCCCACCGCGGCGATGGTCAGCGTCTGATCGGACGCTTCCTGAGCATGCACTGGAAGCGGGAGCGCCCAGAGAAGGAGGCCAATGAATGAAATTATTAGTCGATACATGCAAGTCCTTTTATACACCAAACAATAGGATTGTTTCTCGCAACGTACGCAAAGAGCGCATCAGAGCGAGAGCGTAAAGTACCATAAACCATTGACAGACTTCAATATGATTTTATTTTGTTCGGGAAAAAAAGGAGTGAATCGCCTCCGCGAATGCGTGAGGAACGCGCATCGCGAAGGCCAAGGAGGAAGTGAGGGAAAAAGGAGCGTCTAATGCGAGGTATGGGACTGCTCTACCAGGACCTCATCGAGCTCGGTCTCTCGTAATGCGCCCATGCGGACCAGGATCTGTCCGATAAGATCTGGGTTGTTCTTCTGATGGTCAAGCGCGAATTCAAGGTCCTGCGGTACGATGCGGTCTTTTTCCACCAGCATTTGACCGATGGGGCGTACACCTTCTTTTTTCGTTTCAGCCATACGGCGCCTCCTGGTTCAGAAGTTGGCCTGCAACTCGCAGCCAGACATAACTGTTTTTTATTGTCTTAAATAATTATATTTTGCAAGACGCCAGGTGTCAAGCGCTTTTTTACAAATTAATGCTTTCAGAATCAATGCGTTGCGCATTTTATCAGATTAGGTCCCGGCATGCAATCTAAAAATTGCATAAAGATGCATTACTGGTCCGTTTTTTCTTATAAAAAAACGGCGGGTCTCCGCTCCCCGCCGTTCTGTTTCGGAAATTAGTGATGCAATCGATCCTTACACGTTAAACCTGAAGTTCATGATATCGCCGTCCTTGACCACGTATTCCTTGCCTTCGGACCGGAGCAGTCCCGCCGCCTTGACCGCCTGTTCGGTCTTGTACTTTATCAGATCGTCAAAGTGGAACACTTCGGCGCGGATAAAGCCTTTTTCAAAATCAGAATGGATCTTGCCTGCTGCCTGCGGCGCCTTGGTCCCCTTGATGATGGTCCAAGCGCGCACTTCGTCCTTGCCCGCCGTAAGATACGTAATGAGCCCAAGCAGCTCATAGCCCGCCCGGATCATCCGGTCCAGGCCCGATTCCTTGAGACCCATGCCCGCGAGGTATTCCGTCCGCTCTTCCAAAGGCAGCTGGGCGATCTCACATTCCACCTGGCCAGAGATGACCACGATCCGGGCGCCTTCTTCCGCGGCAATCTTTTTCACGGCGTCCACATGCGGGTTGGGCTTTTCCACCATGTCCTCCGCCACGTTCGCCACATAGAGCACCGGCTTGGCCGACAGCAGCGCATAATTCTTAAGCCAGAGGGCTTCCTCGTCTGAATGTGACGCCCTGCGGATGGGTTCGCCTTTTGCGAGCATGTCCTTGAGCCGCCGCATGAACTCCACTTCTTCCAGCGCCTTCTTATCACCGGTCTTGGTCATTTTCTCGGCTTTGTACAGCCTCTTCTCGATGGCATCTAGGTCGGCAAGCATGAGCTCCGCCTCGATCACCTCGATGTCCTCTTTGGGGTCCACCTTGTTGGCGACATGAATGACGTTGGGGTCATCGAAGCAGCGCACCACATGGGCAATGGCGTCCACCTCGCGGATGTTGGCCAGGAACTTGTTGCCCAGGCCTTCGCCCTTGGAAGCGCCCTTCACCAGGCCCGCGATATCCACGAACTCCATGTTCGTCGGCGTCACTTTCTTCGGCTCGTAGATCTCTGCAAGCGTGGAGAGACGCTCATCCGGCATGTCCACCACGCCCACGTTCGGATCGATGGTGGTAAAGGGATAGTTGGACGCCTGCGCGCCGGCCGAGGTGAGCGCGTTGAATATGGTGGACTTGCCCACATTGGGAAGTCCGACGATGCCGCAGTTAAAACCCATGGTATGCTCCTGAAGAAGAGATTAATCTTTGCCGCTAAGACACGAAGTAAGACCTGATCTTAAAACATCTTTGACACGGATAAGATCGGATAAAAACCGGATAACGGCGGACTATGTCCTGGAACGATTAACACTTGGGAAAGACCCCCTCACCTTTATCCTCTCCCCCAAGGGAAGAGGGTAGGGTGAGGGGTTTTCATTTGCCATAGTGCCGTGTCGTCAGCGTATATGCCTTATCCGCCCTTATCCGATGTTAATCCGCTTCTTCCGTGTCAAAGGTTTTTTTCGGCATGTCTTCTAAACAAAATTACAGCAATAAAAAACCCGGAGCCGTCTTGCTGCTACGCTCCGGGCCTTGCAGACCTTACTTTTGATTGAATTGGTTCATGGCTTTCGCAGCGCCCTGAACAATAATGACCCTGACCGCCTCGGCTGCGTTCGCTGTTGCCGTTGCCGCCGCTTCGCGCTCTTCCGCGAAAAACGGACTGAGCACATAATCGGCGGTGTCCATACCCGGTACGGGCCTTCCGACGCCGATGCGGACCCTGACAAAATCAGCGGTCCCGAGATACTCGATGATGGAACGAAGCCCGTTGTGGCCGCCATGCCCTCCGCCGATTTTCACCCTGACCGTACCGGCGGCAAGATCAAGTTCATCATGCAGCACGATGAGCTCGGCAGCCGATGCATAGGAAGCCTTCAGGAGCGCTGCGACCGACCTCCCGCTGTCGTTCATATACGTCTGCGGCTTGGCCAGCAGGACCTGCTCTGTCCCGAGCGCCCCTTTGCCGAGCACGGCATGGCACTTTTCCAGGCCCAGTTCAAGACGCAAGCTCCGGGCCAGTTCCTCAACGGCCATGAACCCGGCATTGTGGCGCGTTCGCTCGTACTTTCTACCAGGATTGCCAAGACCGATGACGATCTTCATGCGCGCCTTGTCGCGTCCCGTCGAGGTGCATTCTCATGCAGCCAGGAAGACACGTTTACTTCTTTGGTGCAGCCTTCGCCGGAGCGGCGCCCTTTGCCGGAGCGGCGCCCTTTGCTGGCGCGGCGCCCTTTGCAGGAGTGGCTTCCTTGCCCTTGGCGTCACCGGCAGCGGCTTCGCCCTCTTTCTTCGCACCCTTGACCAGTTCGGGCTCGCCTGCGCCTTCACCCGCCGCGGCAGGGGCCGCGGTGGCCAGCATGGCCTCAAGCTGGGCATCGGAGACCGGCGGCTGAATCGTTACGATCGTGGCATCGGCATCGTTCAGGATCTTGACGCCTTCGGGCGCCTTGATGTGGCGCACGTGGAGCGACTCGTTCACCTTTACCGCCGCGATGTTGACATCGAAGTGGCTGGGGATATTCTGCGGGAAGCACTCGATCTCGACCTGGTGCAATCCGTACTGCAGGATGCCGCCTTCCTTCACACCGATGGCGTTGCCCGTGAGGTGGATGGCGACCTGCACCTTCACCTTTTCGTTCATGGCAACCTCCATGAGGTCGATGTGCATAAGCTTGCCGCTGATCGGATCGAGCTCATAATCCTTGATCAGCGCCATGCGCTGGGCGGCATCTTTGGCCCCTTGCAGCGTGAGCGTGAGGAGCGCGTGCTTGCCGCCCTCGGTGTTCAGGATCGCCGCGATTTCCTTATTCCCCATAGAGATCGGCATGGATTTACCGTGGCTGTAGAGCACCGCCGGAATTCGCGCGTTTCTCCTCAGTTCCCGGGCCGGGCCCTTCCCTGCTTTTTCTCTTACCTGTGCTGTTAATGTGATCTTTTCCATTTCCCCTCCGATAAGTAAACGCCGTTTAAACGGCTTAATCAGTTTAAACGGTTTAAACTGTTGTGTTTGTCATACGAACAGCGAACTGAGTGATGTTTCTTCGTGGATCCGCGTGATGGCCTCGGCGAGCAGCGGCGCAACCGAAAGCACTTTCAGCTTTTTGCATTCTTTCTGTTTGGTGTCGAGTGCAATGGTGTTCGTCGTAATAAGCTCGGAGAGCGGCGAATCGTTAAGTCGCTGCACCGCCGGACCGGAAAGCACCGCATGGGTGCACGCGGCGTAAATATTTCCAGCGCCGTTCGCCTTGAGCGCGCCCGCGCCCTCGGCCAGGGTCCCGGCTGTGTCCACCATGTCGTCGAGCAGCAGGCAGTCATGCCCTTTTATGTCGCCGATGATGTTCATGACCTGCGCCTCGTTCGGTTTTTCGCGTCGCTTGTCGATGATCGCCAGGGAAGCATCGAGCCGCTTGGCAAAGGCCCGGGCCCGCTCCACGCCGCCGGCATCGGGCGAAACGACCGCAAGGTTTTTGAAGGTCTTCGCCCGGATGTAGTCCAGCAGCACGGGGGCCGCAAACAGGTTGTCCACCGGAATATTGAAGAACCCCTGAATCTGACCCGCGTGAAGATCCATGGTCAGCACCCGGTTCGCCCCGGCGGTGGTAATAAGATCAGCAACAAGCTTTGAGGTGATCGGCACCCGGGGCTGCACCTTCCGGTCCTGCCGGCTGTAACCATAATAGGGAAGGACAGCTGTGATGCGTGTGGCCGAGGCCCGCTTGAGCGCATCGATCATGATGAGCAGCTCCATCAAATGCCGGTTACCCGGGCTTGACGTCGGCTGCACCACGAACACATCCATACCGCGGACATTATCCACGATCTGGACGTTGATCTCACCGTCGCTGAAACGCCCCACCAGCGCATTGCCGAGCGGAAGACCCATCTTCTGACAAAGCTCCTGGGCCAACGCCGGGTTCGCGTTTCCGGTAAAGATCTTAATTTCCCGTGCCGTCACCATTTTTTTACCTGCTCTCTTTTCCGCATGCTGGTTCGGGGACAGGGTATCGAACCCCGATTAAAGGCTTCAAAGGCCTCTGTCCTACCATTAGACGATCCCCGACTGTCGGT
>JAYTJE010000014.1:0-26156 GCA_043731355.1 Nitrospirota bacterium | reverse complement strand
TGATAGAAGGCGCCTTCGTATTCGATGCGTGGTTTGCGAGGCATGAACTGAGGATAGCAAAACTTGGAATCGTTGTCAACAACTCATGTTTTAAGTCTGACCCCATACGGCCTGTGGGAAGACTATCACGAGAACCTCAGAATGTCAATTCTAAAGTCTGACCCCAATATGCCCCAATATGCCCCTTGATACGGAAGAAGAAACTCGTCAGCAAGTACAACTACAGGGATAATAGTACATGACAATAACCAAGCGGGAAGCTCTCGAACATTGCGAAGTCGTAGAATGAACCCGATGATTCCGGGAAGCATAATGAGGTGCATTAGGGTCAGGTCTACTTTCATGTCATCTTATCCAAACGACTCACCAAAGAGACAAATGGCAACTAAGTAGACCTGACCCTATAAGGTTTGACCCTATAGGGTTTATTTGAAAGGGAGGGGCGTTGCATGCAACGCCCCTACGAAAACGCCTTATACCGCACCTCGACGATGGTGAAAACCGCGTCGCCCTTGGGGCGCTTGACCGTGACCGCATCGCCCTCGGCTTTCTTCATCAGCGCCTTCGCCATGGGGGCATCCATGCTGATCATGCCCTTCTCAAAATCGGATTCATCGGGGCCCACGATGCGGTATTCAAAGAGATTTCCTTCTTCATCTTCCAAGCGAAGCCAGGCGCCGAAAAATACGCGGCTCTGGTCAGTGGGAACGCTGTCCACCACCACGATGTCCTCAAGGCGCTTTTTGAGAAAATGGATGCGGTTGTCGATCTCGCGGAGCTGTTTTTTGCGGTAGATGTACTCGGCGTTCTCGGAGCGGTCGCCTTCTGCCGCGGCTGCGGCAAGCGCGGCGGTCACCTCGGGGCGCCGGATACTCCAGAGCATGCTGAACTCTTCGGTGAGCCGTTTTTTTCCTTCGGGCGTGATGTATTGGGAGCTCGGCGGTTGTGGTGGTCGATAGCGGGTCATGTTTTTTGATTCAGGTGGATAGTTAACTGCAGGTTGAAGGTGGTAAGGCTGAAGGGGTGGAAACGGCAGTACCTTCAGTCTTCAGCCTGCGGTTAAGCCTGCGCTTCCTCTGCTACTTCCCCTTGCTCATTCCCCATTTCTTCCGCTTTTCCCAGAGCGACTTGCGCGTGATTCCAAGCATGTCCGCGATCTGCTGCTCCGTGTACTCCGCCTGGTTCCGCAGGATAAAGTTTTTCGTGTAGTCCCCGATCGAAAGCTTCTGTTCAAAAACATCCTGCTCCGGCTTCGCCTCCCTGCGCAGGCTCCCGGGCAAGTGCTCCGGTTTGATGACATCGCCGTCCACGATCAGGATGGCCCGTTCAATGACGTTCTGGAGCTCCCGCACATTCCCGGACCACTCGTACTGCATCATAAGGTCCATGGCCTCGGACGAGATCTCTTTGATCTTCCTGCCCAGGTCCTTTGCGTAATGGAGTAGATAAAAGTTGACCAGCGAGAGGATGTCCTCTTTCCGTTCCCGGAGCGGCGGGATCTCCAGAGAAATAACATTGATGCGATAGTAGAGGTCCTCCCGGAACGCACCCGTCTTGACCGCTGTTTTCAGGTCCTTGTTCGTCGCGGTAATGAACCGGATGTCGACCTTGGCGCCCTTCGTGCTCCCCACCGGCCTGATGACCTGGTCCTCGAGAACGCGAAGCAGCTTGGCCTGCAGCGCCAGGCTCATGTCGCCGATCTCATCGAGGAACACGGTCCCGCCTTCGGCGTCCTCCAGGATGCCCTTCTTGGTCGACACGGCGCCGGTGAAGGCGCCGCGCACATGGCCGAACAGCTCCGTTTCGAGCAGATTCTCGGGAATGGCCGAGCAGTTGATCGGGACAAAGGGCAGGGAGCAACGGCTGCTGTTGTGGTGGATCACCCGTGCAAAAAGCTCCTTGCCCGTGCCCGTCTCGCCCAGGAGCAGCACGCTGCTTTTGGCATCGGCGACCTTCTTGACCTCGTCGATGATGCTCCTGAGCGCTGCGCTCTCGCCGATAATACTGCTGAAATCGTAGTCCTTGCCAAGCTCTCGCTTGAGCAGCACGTTCTCGGCCTGCAGACTCTTCTGGCGCAGCGCGTTCCGGACGATCTGCTTGATCTCCTCGTGGATGATGGGCTTCATGATGTAGTCGTAGGCCCCGGCCCGGAGCGCCTTTACCGACGTATCGAGCGAAGCATAGGCCGTGACGATGATGACGATCTGGTCCGGGAGCTGCTCCCGCACCTTGCCGAGCATTTCGATGCCGTCCATGCCCGGCAGGATGATGTCGGAAATGATCACGTCATAGACCGTCGCGGCAAGCAGCTCCAGCCCCTTCTCAGCCGACTCCGCCGTGTCCACCGCGTAGCCTTCCTTGGTGAAGATCCGCTTGATCGACTCCCGCAGCGTTTCTTCGTCCTCTACGATCAATATGCTTTTGGACATACAAGCTCCCTAACCCGGACAAACCGGAACAAAATCTTCGACAGGATAACAGGATAAAATCTGATAAAAGCTTTTTCTCATGCTGAAAATCCTGTTAATCCTGTTGTCCTGTCAAAAGGTTTTGTTTTTCTATCCCTTGTGCGAATAATCTACCCTTCCACCGGGATCGTGATAATAAACTTCGTCCCTTTATCCTTCGCTGAATCGATTTCAATGATGCCCCCGTGGTCCTTGATAATGCTGTAGCAGATCGAAAGGCCCAGGCCGGTGCCCTTGGTCGGGCCCTTGGCGCTGAAGAACGGGTCGAAAACCTTCTCCTTCACCTCGGCTTCGATGCCGGCGCCGGTGTCGGCGAAAACCATCCTGACCTGGCCCTCCGTCTGTCCGATGGCGATGTCGAGGCTTCCGCCGTCGGGCATGGCGTCGCGGGCGTTCAGGATCAGGTTCAGGAACACCTGCTGGATCTGGTCCGGGTCGATCTTGAGCAGCGGCGTATCGCGCACGTCCGTGTGGAGCTCGATCTTTTTGAACTGATGGTCGTACCGCACCAGGTTCAGCGTGTTCTCGAGAATGTCGCCGAGGCTTGTCGGCATTTTCTGGCGCGGGTAGAGCCGGGCGAAATCACCCAGGCTCCGCACGATCCGCGCGATGCGGTGCACCTGTCCGTTGATCGTCGTGAGCGACTCCTGGACAAAGGGCGTGAGCTCCTCGGTCTGGAGCTCCTGCACCAATGAGGATATGGAGGCAAGCGGGTTGCCGATCTCATGGGCGACGCCCGCGGCCAGCCGTCCCACGCTGGCGTGCTTGGTCGCCCGGAACAGCTCCTCCTCGATCTTCTTCAGGGAAGCGATCTGAGGAATGATGCGGATACGTATCGCGACAGGAAGCGTGGCTGTGGGCCTCATTCTCTTTTTAAAAATGGCGCAAATCCGGCGTTATCTTTACAGCACATCGCTTAATTCTATATTTCTGCTCCTCATAAAGTTCCGCAGCTTGAGGAGGGCCTGGTTCTCGATCTGCCTTACCCGCTCGCGGGTGAGTACGAACGTGCGACCGATGCTTTCCAGGGCCTGGGGATTCTGTTCGGACAGGCCATATCGGCAAAGGTGAGCAGTGGGGTTTTCCTGATTTCTCTTAAATATATTTTGATTGCGTCAGGATTGGACGATGACAGTTCCTCCCGGCTCCGTCCGGAACTGGAACGACCGGCTTCTTTCAAGCCTTCGGCGGCAGGCGACGCATCAGGATTCGTCTCAGCGTCCTCGTCCCAGGCGTCGGTGAACTGGCCTTGTTCTTCCAGGTATGCCGTTACCGTAGCGTCGCCCATTACATCCTCCATAGTGCCTTGGCCGTTGTTCTTTTCTTTTCCGGGGTCATACTCTATCCGCCTATCCGGTTTTCCCGCTCCGGAATATACTACTTCAAGCTCTGCATATAATCCGTAAGCTCCTGCATGTCGCTCTCCGGCAGCGTTGTCTTCGGCATGATCGAACCGGGTGAAAGCGCCTGAGGGTCCTTAAAGTGGCGGACAAGCCAGTCGCGGTCGCGCTTCGCTCCCACGTGCGTCAGATCGGGCCCGATGGTCCCGCCTTTGGCATGGATGCCGTGGCAGGAGTTGCAGCCGTTCTTCTCGTAGAGCAGGCGTCCGGCCAGCACCGACGGCGCGGTCACGGACGGGGCCTGGACCACCGGGGCCATGCTGCCCATGATCGTAAGCCCCAGGACCCCGGCGAGTACCACGGCCGCAAGGGACATGAGCGCCTTTCTTTTTGCCGGGGCCCGCTCGGGATTGCGGTCAACGAACGGCAGGAGCATAAGCAGCAGGCCGGCGATCGTCGGCAACACGAAGGTTCCTACAACTTCATACCGGCCTTCGAAGACACGAAGCAGCTGGAACACGAAGTAGAAGTACCATTCCGGCCGGGGGTTGTAGGTTGTGTCCGTGGGGTCCGCCTGCGGCTCCAGTCCCGCGGGAGAGAGAACGGCAAGCGCGGCAATGGCGAGGAACACGAAAAGAATGAAGAGCGAGTCCCTGAAGATCTGGTGCGGGAAGAGCGGTTCGGTTTTGTCCGGCGTATTCCGCGCGGGGTCCCATCTGCCGCCGGCGCCGGCAAGTTCGAGCAGAAAAATATGCAGGCCCGCCAGAAGCGCCAGTGACCAGGGCAGGATATAGGTATGGACGGCATGGAACCGGCTGAGCGTCAGGTTGCCCAGCTCGGCGCCGCCGCGCATGATCTTGACCAGCAGGCCGCCTACGACCGGCACCGTGCCCGCCACATTCGTCCCGACCACCGTGGCCCAGTAGGCCTTCTGGTCCCAGGGAAGCAAATAGCCGGTGAAGGCGAAACCGAAGACGATGCCGATGAGCCCCAGACCGAGGAGCCAGACTAATTCACGCGGTTTCTTGTAAGACCCGAATACGAACACCCGGAGCATATGCAGCGCGATCAGCACCATCATGAAGCTTGCGCCCCAGCGGTGCATACCGCGCACCAGGCTGCCGAGGAACGCCTCGTGCTGAATGTACTTTACGCTGGCATAGGCGTGGTCCGGCGTGGGCACATAATAGAGGGAAAGGAAGATGCCGCTCAGCATCTGGAGCGTGAAGATGAAGAGCAGCGTCGAGCCAAGCACATAGAACCAGCTTGCTCCGCCGGGAATGGGCCGGTTCGAGAGCACGTCCCAGACGCTTCTGATTTTTATCCGTTCGTCAATCCAGTCGATTATGGTCGTTATCATGGCGCCTCCTTAGACCCGCACTTTCGCGGCGCTGCCCAGCTGGAATACCTCGTACTGGACGAGGAGCCTGTTGTTCTCCACGCGCGCCGGAAGAGTATCGAGCGGCCGGGGAGCGGGGCCGGCAAGGACCGTGCCGTTGATGTCGAAAAAGCTTCCGTGGCAGGGGCAGGCAAAACGCTGCTGCACCTCTACCCAGCGGTAGCCGCAGCCGAGATGAGTGCAGCTCGACGAAAAGGCGACCACGTTGTCATCGGACTTTTTTACGATCCAGATGGTGCGTTCCTGTTTCTCCGATTGCCAGCCGCTCTTGACGAGCTCGGTAAACCGGCGTTCCTGCGGCTGGCCCGCGACAAGATCGGCCACGGTGCCCGCATCGCTCCAGCCGGGCTCCCGCTTTTGCAGCGCGGGGATGATGCCGAAGCCGCCGAGCGCCGCAGCCAGGCTTGCGCCGATGAACGCGAAAATGGCGATGATCGTGCGGACCATAAAGCTGCGTCGTGAAACTTCGTTGGTGCTCATAGTGCCTCCCGTGGAAAATCAAAAAACTGTGCCTGTGCGGGTTAACGGTTGTAAGACTGAAGATAGTGATAGAGTAATAGAAAGGATTGATAAAATCAATGCATTTATC
Organism: Nitrospirota bacterium; assembly: GCA_043731355.1. Classification (GTDB taxonomy): domain Bacteria; phylum Nitrospirota; class UBA9217; order UBA9217; family UBA9217; genus GWC2-56-14. The sequence continues at coordinate 20,360 of JAYTJE010000014.1, read as the reverse complement.
CTAAAAAGCATTTGACACGGAAGGGTCGGATTAACGTCTGATAAAAGCGGATAAATTCCAAAGCAATGCATTCACCTTTTTGGTGGACCTTTGGTAAAAGAAATTTCCGCCGTTATCCGGCACGTATCCGATTTTATCCGTGTCCAAATGCCTTTTTCAGGCTTATTCAGGTCAAAAGCACGTCGTCTCACTCGTCGTCTCAGCGCCTCTGCGAGAAAATGCATTTGATTTTTACAGGTGGGGACGGGAAACCCTGCCCGATCAGGAATGACATTTATTGCAGGCGCCCTTCACATCAAAAGCCCGCTGACCATTGTGGCAGAAACCGCACGACCGGCCCTTCTGCATCTCTGCCATCGTCACATCCTTGCGCTGTGCCGTGGTAGTGAAAAGCCGGTAATGGCAGTCCCCGCATTTCTGCTTGTGTTTGATGACATGCGCTTCATGGCTGTAGATAACCGCTGACGCGCCCGCTGGCGAGAAGGTGATGTCTCCGCCCCCAACCCTGCCCCAGGCTGTTGCTGCGAAGACCGCGACAAAACAAAGTGCTCGTACCAGGACCTTGTTCATGCTCTCCCCCCCCATTCGCCATCATGCTGAACACCGTGATGCCGCCTCGCCTGAGAAGACATAACGTACTGTGTGATGCGATGCGCCAAGAACAAGCTGGCATATTATAGCAAATATATTTCCCCGCACAATAAGAAACTGCGTTGTTGCCGCGGCCTGGCTCTAATTTCAGCTGTAGATGGTATGCTATGCCTAATTTGAGGCAAAGCAAAGCGGCGGGCCTGAACGGTTACCAGGGCTGCGAGGAGCGCGTTTCACCGGATGCGGCGCGCTCCGCGCTCATGGCTGTTCAATGACGATGCGGCTCTTGACGAGCGATACCTCGCGCACTTCTCCCCTCACTGTTTTTTCTTCCCCGAAAAGGTTCCGCAGCGTTACGACGCCGTTCTCCGCGCGCACCTGGTTCACCGCTTCAAGCAACAGCTCTTCCTGTCCCTTCGTTTTTACATAGGCCTTCAGATCGCACATAGAGTTTCTCCCTTAAACGCATGAATCAGCTTGTTTTATGCTACCCTCGCTGGACATGAAAAAGCTATATCGAATTTTGCAATGAGGCCAAATCACCATTTCGCCTTCCAGGCAAGATTCAGGATAAAGTCCGGCGCTCCGCTCGTATTCAGGTCCTCCGTAAGCGACCGTTTCTCCTGAGCTCATAGAGAAACGCATTGTCCGGCCTGCTGCCCCTGTTGTAGTCGCTGAATCCGAAGGTGTCGTGATACCCGGCCAGCGGACGATCGAGGAATCCGGCGGTCGCGCGCACCAGCGGCAGATCCACGCCCAGTTCTATCCCGCCAGGCCTTGTCCAGCGATATTGAAAATCAAGCTCCGTCAGCTCAAGATCGAGGTGAGCGGACCACGCTGACGAATCTTCCATAACAAAAAGGCTCGAATGGGCAATAAGGCAAACAGTAATGCATCCTTTGATCATGCGCTACTGTATCATAGAGGAAGGCGGAAAGAAAGACTGAAGAGACGTGGGTCCGGGAAAAGATACCGTAACTGGCGCCGAAGCGTCTGTCAGGGGATCTTTTTTGAAACGTCGTGATGCGGCTCGTTTTTCAGAAGCACTGGATTGATCCAGAGGGTGTTCACCAGCAGGCCCAGCACCAGGCAGAGCCCCAGACCGTTCAGAAACGTGAGTAGTTGCAGAACGACATAGTCCCAGGAGCTGCCGACCTTAATGTACTGCGGATTCAATACGAGCATTCCGATGCAGAAAAAGAGAGCGGCGGCGAGAAAGTTCAGTGCTTCTTTTACATTTAGTTTTTTCATATACGTATACTACCGTAAACCTTCGGGACCGTAAATACCCCGGTCAGGGTAATTTAAGGGTACTCCCGCAAAACAGAAAAGTATGGTTACTCCCAGGAAAAACCTGGATTATGAGCGCTGCCACGCGAGCCATGCAGTGAAAAGCTTTTTCACAAACGGAGTCAGCCGCGTGCGATTGTACTGGTCGGCAAGCTTTTTAATCGCCTCTGCCTGCGTCGGATAGGGGTGGATCGTCCTCCCGATGGCCGAGAGACCGAGCCCGGCGGTGATGGCCAGGGAAAGTTCGTTGATCATCTCGCCGGCATGACGCGCAACGATCGTGGCGCCCAGGATAAGGTTCAGCCTCTCCACGTTCGGCGCCCTGCCCACGCGGACCAGCAGCTCGTCCCCGGCGAGTTCCCGGGTTGTGCCCTGCCGCTCCACGAGGAGGACCTTGTCAGCGCCCCGTTTTTCCGCCTTCAGGACCTTCGCGTTCAGGACCAGTTTCACGCTGTCGCGCAGCAGCGCTTGCTGGACGATCGTTGCGGCGTCGGCATCCTCCCGAGAAAGCAGGCGGCCGGCGGCCTCGACGATGGTTACGTCGCTGCCCATGCGCGCAAACGCCTGGGAAAGTTCGCACCCGATAGGGCCGCCGCCGATCACCAGCAGCCTTGCCGGGGCCGTGGTAAGCCAGAAAATATTCTCATTGGTCAGGTAGCCTGTTTGCTCGATGCCGGGAACAGGCGGGGCCGCCGCCCGCGCACCGGTGCAGATCGCCGCCTTCTTGAATACGAGGACCTTGCCGTCTGCCTCGATACGATCGGGCCCGGCGAATTTCCCGCTGCTGAGAAAAACGTCGACGCCGAGCTCCTTGCTAAACCGCGCGGCGGAATCATGGAAGCTGAGCCCGGCCCTGACGCTCCGCATCCGCTCCATGGCAGCTCCAAAGTCGATTGACACCGGGCCGCAGTGTATGCCGAACGCTCCCGCAGTCTTCACATCATGGGCCGCGCGGCCTGCCCGTATAAGCCCTTTGGACGGAACGCAGCCCGCGTTCAGGCAATCTCCGCCCATGAGGCGCCGCTCGATCAGCGCCACCTTCGCGCCCAGGCCGGCTGCTCCTGCCGCACATACCAGGCCCGCCGTGCCGCCGCCGATGACCACGAGGTTGTAGCACACTGCCGGTCCGGGATTTTTCCAGCCCGCGGGATGAACGTTATTGATGAGGGTTTTGTTAAACTCGTCCCGCGGCAGCATCAGGGGCTTCTGTTCCATGGGGATCCTTATATAAGAAAAGTCCCCCTCACCTTTATCCTCTCCCCCGAGGGGAGAGGGTAGGGTGAGGGGTTTTCATCCGCCTTATCCTCGTTCATCAGATTTCGCTTAGAAGCGCCTACTTCTGGTATTCGCGTCCAAATGCACTTTTAGGTTCGCCAGCGCTACTCCCTGCTCCTCTTCGCCGCATGCGCCGCGGCGCCCAGGAGCGCGGCCTGCTCGTTCATAATGACCTTCACTGGAATGCGTGTAACGATCGGCGACAGCCGGCCTTTGTCCGTAAAGGCCTTCATGAACGCGCCGTCCTTCAGTTTCCAGCTGATCTTCGGCGCAATGCCGCCGCCGATGAACACACCGCCCGTGGCCATGACCTGCAGCGCCAGGTTGCCCGCGGCCGCGCCGTAAATGGAGACGAACAGATCAAGCGTTGCTTCACAGAGCTTGCTCTTCCCCAGCCGCGCCGCTTCCGTGACCAGGGCAGCCGGGTCTTCCCGCTCCATCAGCAGGGAGAGCCATTTCGGTTCTTTCCCGTACTTTCCGGTGTCCCGCAGGAAACGATAGATGCTGAACAAGCCGGACCCGGACAGGATCCGCTCGTAGCTCACATGGCCGTATTCTTCGAACAGATACCGCAGCAGTCCCAACTCCAAACGGTTCTTGGGTCCGAAATCCACGTGGCCGCCTTCCGACGCTGAAGGGAGATGGCGCGTACCGTCCCAGAACAGGATAGCCGAACCGAGGCCGGTCCCGGCCGACAAAAGCGCCCGGTTGCCCTCTACCCGCTTGCCGCGGCTGAGGGTCATAAAATCCTTCGGCGCCATGACCTCAATGCCATGGGCATTGGCGACCAGGTCGTTTACCAGCGAAACCGTGCGAAGGGAGAGGCATTTTTTCAGCGCTCGCTCGGAAATTTTCCAGGGAAGGTTGGTGGCCACGGCCGTGCCGTCAACAACGGGCCCGGCCACGCCGAAGGTAGCCGCGGACAGGCGCTCCTGCCCGGGAAGGAATTCTTCTATGACGCTTTCGAGCTCGTCGAAATTCTTGCTGAAGTAAGTCTGTGACAAGAGAAGGCGGCTGCCGGAGCCGTCAACGAGGAACAGCCCGAGCCGTGTTTTTGTGCCGCCCACGTCGCCGGCAAGCACCACTCGTGCTCGTGAAGTTTTCTTCATCGTACCTCGCAATGGATGGAATCTCAGCAGGCCGACCGGCCTGCTAGCTCGCTGCGCCCACTCACGTGGACCCCTGCCCGGCTGTGCAGCCGAAGCAGTGGTCGTCCACGGTTATATTCCTGCGGCTCAAAGTCGAAAGATCGAACTCGCTGATATGCCGCGGCGCGTCCGGCGCCACAGGAATCCCGAGCGCCTGATTGAAGTCGCAGTCATAGAGCCTGCCGTCCCAGCCCACGCTCACCAGCGACCGGCACATGATCCTGTCAAGCGTTGCGGGATTGAACGCTGCAACAAGCATGTCCGTATAGGTCCCGAGGTTTCCGCTCCTGGTCAGTGCATCGCGGAACCTGCCGATCGGCATATTGGTAAATGCGAGCAAACGGTTGAACACGACGCCGTACCGACTTTTCAGTTCCCGTTTGTAATCCCCCTCAAGACTGCACTGAAGAGGTGCAAGAAAAGGCCCTGCAGGATTATAGACCAGGCTCAGAGACAACGTGCCCGCCTCGTCGCCATACCCGAGGCTGTTGAGCCTGCGAAGAGCATCGATGCTCTTTTGGAACGCGCCATTGCCGCGTGTGGCATTCACGTTCTCTTCGAGATAACACGGCAGCGAGGCGATCAGTTCCACTTCATGGTCCCGATAGAATTCAGGGAAAGCTTCCATCCCCTCTTCATAGAATACCGTAAGATTGGTGCGCGCAATGACCCGCTTGCCCATTTTCCTGGCCGTGTTGACGAGCTCGGGGAAGAGCGGGTTCAACTCGGGAGCGCCACCGGTGATGTCCAATGTTCCGATGGGGCTGTCCTTCAGCACCTGCAGAATCGCATCCACCGTTCGTTTGTCCATGGACTCGGTGCGGCCAGGCCCGGCGGATACATGGCAATGGTTGCATGCCATGTTGCATTGATAGCCCATGTTGGCCTGCAGGACCGTAATGTCCTGAGCTATGAGTGGTTCGGTCCTGACGGATCGCACCCTGTTAAGGAATCTGTTTTTTATCATGGATGATGCCCGCCTGACGCGCCGCCTTTGGCGCGTCGCTGTCGGGGCGATAGTTGTTCACGTTGGGAACCTTTGGGCAGCGCGCGCTCGCGCCTTGGCGGCCTCTTCCTCGCGGTTCCTCGGTGGTGCATTCGTCTCAAGCGAGCTCAGCAGGTTTCTGGAAACTGCCGCTACCTCGTCAACAGCCGCGAGGAACGCGGCTTCGTTGGCTTTCGATGGCTTGTTGAAGCCGCTTACCTTTCTCACGAATTGGAGTGCGGCCGCGCGAATTTCCTCGTCCGTCACGGGCGGTTCGAAATTGAACAGCGTCTTGATGTTTCTACACATAAGCGTTACCTCGATGTGTCAGAGCCACTTTAACGCCGGTCACGCGCCGCCGTCCGGCGCGTCGCTGTGGACCGGCTGGTTGGAATCCGTGATCTTTTTCGGCCTTTTCAATTCTATGAGAGTGCCGTAAAACGGCAAGTATTTCGCCACACTTTCCTATAACAAAGAATGGCAAAGTATGTTATTATAGGCAATAGGAGGAAATAAGATTATGAACATTTCGCTTACACCGCAACTCGAAAAGCTTGTGAAAAATAAGGTTGAGAGCGGTCATTATGGTTCCGCAAGCGAGGTTATGCGAGAAGCTTTGCGCCTTCTTGCGGAGCGAGACCACAGACAATCCGTGCGTATCGAAGAACTTCGGGCCGAAATAAGAAAAGGGTTGAATAGCGGCGAATCAACTCCTTTAAACATTAAAACCATTAAGGCACAAGGTCGTAAACGGCTCAATACTCAAAAACAAAAGGCGCACGTCTGATGTTCGGAATTCTAAAAAGCCCGGCGGCTGATAATGACCTTCACGAAATATGGTGGTATATCGCCCAGGATAACCCCGACAATGCGGACAAACTCCTCGACGAAATTGCAGAAACCAGCAGCAAACTTGCGCAATTCAAAAACATGGGAAGAAGCCGGGATGAACTTCATCGAGGTTTGCGAAGCTTCCCGGTCGGCAGATATGTGATTTTCTATATGCCGATTACTGACGGCATTGAGATCGTAAGAGTTTTGCATGGCATGATGGACATTGACGCTTTATTTTAATATCCCCGCCTTCACCATGTTGTCTGCGAAATTGTCTAAATTAGATGCATAAGGCTTTTGAAAATACCCCTTGTTTTGATTGTTTCCAATAAACCCGAGGTTGATCCGATGTAAGATCCACTGAGACAACATACCCAAATCTATCCCGATGCTCCTCCGTATACGACGCAATCCATTCCTCATCATGTGAGTCAAAAATTGATTCTGGAAACCTGGCCCTGAACACTTTCCATTCCATAACGGCTTTTGGCGTGTTAACCGGTTCCCAATTTTCCGACCACGTATTCTGAAGTGGATGCTCCCAAATCACTAAATCTTTTCTTGCCGCTCTGTTTTTGTATTTCTTTGGCTGCCTTAGAGCGCATTCAATACATATTTGAGTTGGACACTGAATCGCAGCTCCTGGCTCAATTTTTTCAAAAAGAAACTTGTGTGCAAAAAGATTCACGCAGTCATGCTCTTTTCCTCTCCATTGATTTGACTTCAACCAATGTGAAAAGTTTTCAAGAGCTTCATTTAGGAATCGATCAATTCTTCTTGGCATAGTCCTTTCCCTACAGGTTCAACGCAACGCTGAGGGGCGCGTTTTTCAGCGACCCTCTCGAGCGTTTTGTTAGACTTCTCATCATCAGGTTACGATTACATTCCAGTCGTCTGATGTAAGCTCTATGGTTTCCATCGCCTGAGCACAAAACTTTTGGATGCTTTGAGCCGACAAATTGACCTCTATAAAAAATCCATTTTGAAGCTGTCGAACGGCCCTAAATTTATTTTTGTCTTTACCGAGATAACGCGGGAAGTTCTGCGCGATAACTTCAAACTTGTCTGGCTCTAAATCTGCAACTGTATTGAGTGTTTGTTCCAAAACATCACGCCATGTTTGAATTTGAAACTGCTGGCCGAGGATTTTGAGACTTGTTGGTGATGTGCCTGTTACTTCCTTTAATGTGGATGGTGTAGCGCCTTCTTGCCCGAAATAGCTCCAAATCACAAGGGCTTGCTTTGCTAATGCTTCGGCTCTTTTCTCGATATCAACACGAGTCCATGACGGGGTAGAAGCGAAATATTTATTCAGTTCCAAATGGCTGTCGTTATATGTCGCTTTCTTCGTTGTAAAATCGTCATTTGACAACTCTGTATTATAGGCTGTCAACGTCAGGTTGCCGATTGTATGTAAGAATAGTTCGTGGGTCTCCTCCCATTCTTCACCAATATGATTCTGCCACCATTCTGATAAAGTTTGCGGCATTACATGCTCAATCGTTAAGTTGTCAAACGTTACCGCCTCTTTGTGGGCAAAAACTTCTTCGAGCGTTTCAAGAATGAGCTTGGTTTTAATTTGCCTGTCTCCGGCGCCATAGAACTTCGTTTCTTTGAACCGGGTATAAAACTCTGTGTCTTTTGGGTAGCCCCTGCTTTGCAATATTGCTTTGACACCATCAGCATGATTGTCTTGATGTTTTGTTATTAACAATGGATAAACGGCAGGAAAGATTTTATTGAGTTGATTTGTGGGTACATTACATACAAAGCGGCGAATAAGATAGTTCTCAAGTGTTTTCAGAATTTCGATAAAGTCAGACTTGCTTAATTTATTGGCCGTATAATTACCGTACAAATTCAAAAGCAAAGGATAGGCCGTTGTAACTTCTATTCTGTTTAATCTGCGAAAATATTTCTGCAGATCGTCCTCTGGCTCAAGCTCCGGATAGATCAGGCGTTGATAGTAAACAGAGTATTTTTGCAACTCCTTCAGATAATCGGTTGCATTGGTCGGGGATACTTTTTCCTTGAGGGCATAATAAACATCATTTTGCTTTATCATGCTCCCATCTCTCATCAGGTAGTGTCTTATGTATTCTGTAAGGCTATCATTCAATGCAGATTGCATTGGCTGCCAGTAGCTACTGTAGACCTCATCTTGATTGTCTACGTGAATGCGCATAAAGAAATAATTGCGAATGAGGTCGGCTTGAGTTAACGGTCGCCCTTTAGCGTTCAAGCTTTCAAATACCAAATATGGATTATCGTCAGTATCGAGCACAATACTGACAACGGAAAAATAGCTGGTGATAATTTTCTTCAGCTTCTCGTGTTCAAAAGACACCTGGCGCAATTTCTTTTCAAAATAACCATATGCCCTTGTAAGTTGACTTTCTGTTTCATTTGCTTTTCCATTGATTAAGTTCTTGTATATGTCTCTATCAACTTGCGTTGGCATTAACTTATACATGTCGTTGTCCTTCTTGTAAGGATTGACCAACAGCGTATTATTAATTTCCTCGGCAAAATCTTGTTTTTGTGACTCTCGGGCTTTGTTTCGGAGAAGCGTAAGCAGAATAAATATTGTCGTTAAACGTTGCTGGCCGTCGATCAGTAAATATTTTGCGACCCCCTCGGGTACTGAAACTGTAGGCATATTTACGATTGAGCCAATGAAATGAGTTCGCGGGTTTTCAGCGTCGCATAGTTCAATGAGATCCTTCCACAAGATTTCCCATTCCTTAGTTGTCCAGCTATAGGACCGCTGAAAAAGAGGAATGACGTACTGTTTTGTTCCCTCAATTATGTCTTGGAGTTTAGTTTCTTTTGCCTGCATATTTGATTTTCTCCACGAGATTTATTTACGGGTCTAACCAGGTATTGACTATAAGCAACCTGGTTTATGATAGCATAAACAAGTTTATGCTATCATAAACCGGTTATTGCTATCATAAACTTTTGAGGTTTATGCTATGATAAACTTTTCCAACTCGGCGTCCTTGATTTCACCGAACTGAACATACCATCCACGAATCGACTATACCACAAGCTGCAGACTACGGAAAAGAATTCTCAGTAGTTATTGAAAACACTCACCACGATTGCCGTATACAATAGCTTACGGCAAGGGGAAAGTATAAAAGCGAGTGGGGTTTTCAAGTGAAAACTGCATACTCAGACAATAATCCTTTTTTTCATGAACCGGAACGGGAACGGCGCCAGCACCAGCGCCATGACAATGATCCAGGCGGCGCTGCCGAGTGCATTCGGAAGCGAACCGGCGGACAGCGCCCGGCATACGTTCACCAGATGGTAGAGCGGTGAGAAGACGGCGAGGTCTGAAACGATTCTTGGCATGGCGTCGAGGGGGAAGAAGATCCCTGAGAAAAGAAAGAGCGGGGTCATGAAGAGCGTGTAGAAGTAGCTGAAGGAATCGATGCCCGGCACCTTGGCCGCGAACATGACCGAGAGCTCCGCGAAGATCAGGCCGCCCAGAAAGACGAACGGCAGCGCAAGCAGGATGAGCCACGATTGTACGAGCCCGAAGAGCGCGATCACGAGCATGATCGTGGCGCCGAAGATCACGCTCTTGGTGGCTCCCCAGATGAGCTCACCGGCTATGAGGTCGTCGAGGTTCACCGGCGTTGCCAGGATCGCGTCAAAGGTCTTCTGGAAGGTCATGCGGATATAGGTGCCGTACGTGCATTCGTACACCGCGGCAAAGACCGACGACGAGGCCACGATGCCCGGCGCGATGTACTGAATATACGACTGGCCGTTGATATCCTTCACGAACGAGCCAAGGCCGAACCCCATGGCCACAAGATAGAGCGCGGGCTCGGCGAAATTGAGGGCAAAGCTCGTCTTGTACAGCTTGGTGTACACGGTCCAATGCCGCTGCCAGACCCTGAATGCCCGTTTAATCCGCAAGGCTCCTCCCGGTCAGCTTCAGGTACACGTTCTCAAGGGTGCCGCCGTGTTCCGCCGTAAGCCGCGCAGGGGAATCAATGACCACGATCCTGCCGCTGTCCATGATCGCCACGCGGTCGCAGAGCTGTTCAGCCTCTTCCATATAGTGTGTCGTAAGCAGCAGCGTCGTATTCTTCGCCTTGAGCTGGTTCAGTTTGTCCCAGACCGCGCGACGGCTGTGCGGGTCGAGGCCCGTGGTGGGCTCGTCCAGGATCAGGATGTCGGGATCATTCACTAAGGAGCGGGCGAGCAGCAGCCGGTGCTTCATGCCGCCCGAGAGCTGGTCGATCTTTGCATCGGCTTTATCCCGGAGCTCGACGAAGTCAAGCAGCACGCGGGCAAGCCGCGCTGCGTCCTTTTTAGGGATGTCGAAGTACCGGGCATAGACCATGAGGTTCTCGATCACCGAAAGGTCGGGGTCGAGGTTGTTGTCCTGCGGCATGACGCCAAGGCGGGCCTTGATCGCGCCGGGCTCGCCGGTCACGTCCCGGCCGAAGACCGTCACCGTTCCGCTCGTCGGCGGCATAAAACAGGAGATGATGCGCATCACCGTGGTCTTGCCCGCGCCGTTGGGCCCCAGGAACCCGAAGCATTCCCCTTCCGCAATGGAAACATCGATCCCGTTCACCGCACGGAGTCCGTCGTAATCCTTGATCAGGTTGTGTACATTAACGATGTCCAAGTTATTTATTCCGCGATCCAGGGTTTAGATCCACAATCCGCAATCCGAAATCCGCAATCCGAAATTGGAATTATTCCGCATTCCGAATTCCACATTCCGCAATGGTATCCGCGGTCACACAGTTCCTGCCGGCCTTTTTGCTCGCGTACATGAGTTCGTCAGCGCGGTTAACCAGCGTAGCCAGGGTATCGTCTGGCCGCGTGATCGTGGCGCCGATCGAGACGGTCACGTTGATATGCCGGCCGCCGCCTATCGCAAGATGGGACTGCCCGACCAGCGCCAGGATCCGGTCCGCGAACGCATGCAGCTCCGCGGCATCCACATTGGCAAGAATGGCGAGGAACTCCTCGCCGCCCCACCTGCCGACAAAGTCGAAGGAGCGCACGCTGTTCGCCAGGGTCTTCGCCACCATGGCGAGCACCTGGTCGCCGACTTCGTGGCCGTGCCGGTCATTGACTTCCTTGAAATGGTCCACATCGATAAAGAGAACGCCGAAGGACCAGCCGTACCGCTGCAGTTCGTCGAGCCGGCTGTGCAGGGTCATTTCAATGAAACACCGGTTGGCCGCACCCGTAAGCACATCGAGATAGGCCATCTTTTCGAACAGTGCGATCCGCTCGAGCATCATGGTCTGATAGGTATTGTCATTGAATATTTCGACCGCTCCCTCCACCTCACCCTGCGCGTTCCGCAGCGGATACGCCCGCACCGTGACCGGGACCCGGTGGCCCTTCTTATGGTGCAGAAAGATCTCGCCGTTCCGCGCGATGCCGTCATCCATGGCAAAGGAAAGTGGGCAGCGTTCCCCGCAGAGAGAACATCCCTTTTCATCCACATGGCCAAGAAGATTGTCTGAGCAGCGCTGCCCCACCACTTCTTCGCTTTTGTATCCCGTGATCCGCTCGGCGCCTTTGCTCCAGTAGGTGATCCGCCGGTCCCGATCGACGAAATACACGCCGTCGTTCAGATTGTCGAGCAGTCCACGGTAAAATTTTTCATCGGTGACGATCATTGTTCCCGCCTTTACGAATCCTTCAACGCCTCCAGCGATTGCAGCACCCGTTCCACTTTTTCACGGATATGCATGCGCCTGCTGTGGAAATGCTCCAGGTCCCGCGACGACCGCCTGACCTCCGCGAGCTCTCGTTCCAGCTCGCGCACCCGCTTTTTGAACACCCGGTTCTCAGCCACCAGCGCCTGTACCCGCTGTTCCACGGTCGCGAACGCGCTTTCGATCCTTTTTACCGCATCATCATCCATACACAACTCCGCACTCGCGGCCGCGCGCTTCCGAGCGGACGCGGCTACCGTCTCCCGATGACCGGGTCCCCATCCGCCGGCAGCGTCAATGAGACCGGGGCCGCCTTGCCGTAGATTCGTTTATATTCGGCGTAGTTCCTGAGCACTTTTTTCACATAGCTCCGCGTTTCCGCGAACGGGATCGATTCGACGAACACATCACGCTCCAGACCTGCGGGTCCGTTCCTGCTGATCCAGGACGTTACCGCCTCCGGCCCGGCATTGTACGCCGCCGCAACCAGGAGCGGGTCATTCTTGAAACGCTTCATCAGATGGCCGATATACCACGTCCCGACATTGATGGCCATGTCCGGCTCAAAGAGCCGCGACCGGTCGAAGCCCGGCACACTGACGTTCCGCGCGACCCACTCCCCGGTCCGCGGCATGACCTGCATCACGCCGCGGGCGCCGGCAGGCGAGAGCGCCGTTGCCTGAAACTGGCTTTCTTCGCGGATGATGGCCGCAATGAAGTACGGGTCCTGGCCGTATTTTTTTGAATAGGTTGCGATGCTGTCCCAATAGCCCTGGGGATAGGCAAGCACCCAGAGGTCCGGGGGCGTCTCGCGCGACTGGCCGTCGAGATAGGGCTGATAGTTCCGGAGCACGAGGAAGAGGGAGCGGTAGTAATCACCGAGGTCGAAAAAGGCCTTGCTCAGCCCGATAAGCGCGCCACGCGCATGCGACAATCGTTCCTGCAGGCTCCACAGTTCCGCGGCGGCCTCCTTCTTCATGTCCAGCTGCATGAGCTCAAGCGTTTTTTTGAAGCTCGGTTCGGCAGCCAGCAGTTGCCGGGTCTCGTCGGTCCAGACCGGCGGACCGTCGTCCAGGTCATAAGCCGCCAGCGGGTCCTCGGAGCAGGGTTCTGCGCCGCAGTCCGGAATAGCGTCGGCTGGAATGTCTGCCGGTGCGCCGCCTTGCGGGACCTTGAGAACGGCCAGACGCTCGGCTGCCCGGTAGCCATAGTAGGTATAGGGTCCATTTTGGAGCACCCGTCCGTAATAGCGCGCGGCCCGGACCGGGTCCTCGCGCTTCTCTGCTGATTTGCCCTGCCAGTAGCGGGCCTGATGCACCAGGAATGAACGAGGATATCTGCTCAGGAGCTCCTGCAGTGTCTGTTCTGTCTTCTGGTACTCCCCGGCTCCGTAGTTCGCCCAGGCATTCCACCAGATGGCGCTGTCGGCAAACTTGCTTTCGGGATACTCCGACACCAGCCTTCCGTAAAACTTGAGCGCCATTTTGAGATCGTTCGCTTCACGGTAGATGTTCCCGATAGAGAAAAGCGCGTCATCGGCCCATTCGCCTTCGGGGTAGGCGCTTATGATCCTCTGGAACGTCACGATCCCTTTCTCGCGTTCGCCCAGCTTGCTGTAGGACTTGCCGAGCCAGTTCAGGGCCTCCGCTGTCTGCTCGTGAGCGGGATAGTCCTTCACCAGCTTCTCAAGAACGACCACGGACTCTCCCCGCTTGCCGAGATGGTACAGGGCCATGCCCATCCTGAGCAGAATATCGGGCCGGTGCGGAGGATTGGGTTCTTCCTCCAGCAGTATTCTGAAGGTTTCCACGGTCTTGTCGTATTGATTTGTCCGGGAGAGGTTCTTTCCGCGCTCGTAGAGTTCCGCGATAGTATAGTCGGCGACTGCAACTCCGGCCGCATCGAGTTCAGCCAGCGCTTTCGCCGCATCCTGGTCAGCGGGGGTGCCGGGATAGGCGACCGATACCAGGCGAAAAGCGCCTCCTGCCTCGTCAGGCCTTGCATCGGCGAGCAGCGCCCGGCCGAGCCCCACCGTGCAGTCGGGGGCGAATTCCGAGCGGGGATGGTCCCGCAGAAAGTTCTCAAACGCTTCGATCGACGGCAAGGCCGCGGAAGCTTCGAGCAAAGCGCGTCCTCGTTGATAGGCCGCGCGCTCCGCCAGAAAGCTTGTGGGATATTGTTCCGCGACCTGCTGATACAATGCAGCGGCCTGCGTGTAGCGCGCTTTGGAAAAATGGTAATCGGCAAGGTTCGAGACGGCATAGTCCGCCAGTTCGGGGTACTCGGCCTGAACGCGCAGCATGGCGGCCTCGGCCTCGCCTGCCCGGTCCAACCGGATCAACGCCTGCTCGGAGAGGAACAGGGACCGCTGATACCAGGCAGTGTCCGGATACAGCTCCGCCACCTGTCGGCAAACAACGAGAACGGCTTCGTAATTTCCCGCCTGGGAGAGTTCCAGCGCGGTCCGCAGCCCCTGCTCGGCGTCAATCAGCGTTTGAGGCGAATAAGTCCTGGGCGCGGAACGGGGATGCTGCTCCGCCGTTTGCGGAGGGGTGGTCATTACCGGGGCGCAGGCCGTCAGAAGGAATAAAATGACCACCAATAGATTTTTTTTCGAAACAGGCATTCATTTTCCTGGTCAGGATTTCAATAATTTTGCAGGCCGTACTCGCGTTTTTATATAATATAGGGAGCGGTCAGGCATGTCAATAGAAGTTGTCGGTCGTTGCGGAAAGGGAGAGGTAAAACAAACGTGCAGAGAAGGTACAGAGGCTGGTTTTAAACCTGTTCCTGCAATTTCAGAAAATGCGGAAGCTGTTCCCTGGCGGTCGTGAGCCGCAGCAGAAAACGCTCTTCAAGGGAGATGGCCTGGTCGATCCGGCCGATAGTGGGCGGCGTATCGGGACTGTAGACCAGCATGTGGAACGCCACCGACGTGACCGGCGTGTCCTGGAGCGGAAGGCGCTCGATATCGGACACGAATTCGATCCAGCGGTCGGCCATCGAAATGAACAAGGCCGTGTCCTGTTCTTGCAGATAGGCGGTGACCGTTTTTGCGGGTGACGGCACAAGGCCGGAACAGCGGTTCACTTCAGGGAGCACGAGCTGCGACCTGCCGTTCTCGAAGACCCTGCCGAGCGGGAACAGGCGGCAGGCAAGCGGGCGCGCCTCATAGATCCGGCAGCCCGTGGCGGTCCAGAAATGGCAGACCGGGTCGCGCGGCAGCATGACGAGCGGGAAGCCCTTCGCGCGGTCCGTGTCGAGAACGTCGAGCAGGTCTTCGTAGGACAACCCGGCCGCTTTGCAGATCCTGGCGATCTCGTAAGGGTTCAGGACGATGGGAGCGGTCGCCTTGCAGCAGGTGGAGCTGCACCCGGAAGCGCCGCAGGTCAGTTGCAGCAGGTCGATATCCGCCAGCACCCGGGCGTCAGCGCCGGCGATCCTGATCGTTTGGTTATTCATTGATGCAACAGGTTTGGACATGGAAGACTTCCGGGCCTCCTCTTTCACCGATTTCGGGACACGGGCTAGGGTTTTTCATCCTTCTTGAAATAGTTCGGATACAATATGGATACTGTTTAATATTTCCAATCCATCAGCCAGCCGGCCGACCTGCGTTACCTTGTAGGCGACCCTCGCGGAACCGGCCAAATATCTCTGAATAAGCATTGCATCATCAGGATTGTCTTAGATGAGCAGCGCGGTAATGGTCTTCGTTTCCATGCAATCAGCCTGCTTTCATAAAGATCGGGATTGGAGCTCGACCTCAAGCGGTCCCGAACCCGTTACGCTTGCACGGCAAGCGCTTTCTTTATCGCCGCGCCTATGTCCTGGGAGGAAAAGGGTTTTTGGAAAAAACCCGCTGCTCCGCTCTGCAGCAGGTCGTTGATCCCGGCAAAATTATTGTGGCTGTAGCCGGAGTAGAGGAGGATGACGGCGTCCTTGTTGATCGTCCTTAAGGCGTGGAACACTTCGTTCCCTCCCATTCTGGGCATGATCATGTCCAGGATGACGAGGTTGATCTCTGCCTGCTTCTCCCGGTAGAGCTTGACCCCCGTGCTGCCGTTTTCCGCGACCAGGACCCGGTAGCCCAGGGGAACAAGCATGTCTTTGCACAGCTCCCGCACATCGGCTTCGTCATCAATGACCAGGATCGTCTCCGTGCCGCCGATGCTCATGGACTCGGACTGCGCTTCCACAACAGCATCCTTCGAAACAGGCAAATAAAGGTTGAACCGCGTTCCCTGCCCCGGTTCGCTGTACAGATTGATGTACCCTCCATGGTTGCTGACAATGGAATGGATGATATACAGACCCAGACCTGTTCCTTTTCCCACTTCCTTGGTCGTAAAAAACGGATCGAAGATCTTGCCTTGTGTGCCTGTATCAATGCCCTGGCCGGTATCCGACACGGAAAGTTTTATGAAAGCCGGACCTCCGGGAGGGACGAGGCCCTTGAGCCCGTTCGCCGGATTGGCGAGCGATGTCTCCAGGGTCAGCTTTCCGCCGTCAGGCATGGCGTCCCGGGCGTTCATCGCAAGGTTGATGATAACCTGGTGCAGCTGGGACGGATCGGCGATCACGGGGGGAAGCGACGCATCGAGCCGGGTAACGATCTCGATGTTCCTCGGCATACTGGCATGGACCAAGTCGACGGATTGCCTGATGATGTCGTTGATATCCACGGGCTTTGCATCCATTTTTTCTTTTCGGGTGATGGTCAGGATCTTTTTCCCCAGCGCAGCGCCCCGCTTTGCGGCATCGTGGATCACTGATATGGGTTTATAATAGGGGTCGTCGGGTTTTGTCATCTTGAGCATGATCCCTGAATAGCCGAGGATCCCGGTCAGGAGGTTATTGAAATCATGCGCCATGCCCGCGGCTAAGGTCCCTACCGCTTCCAGCTTCTGCGACCGCATCAGCCGTTCTTCCAGACGTTTCTTTTCCGTGATATCGATGATATAACCGTCAAAACCCACGAGGGCGCCGTCTTTGTTCCGTTCGGCATACAGGGAGAAGGAGATCATGATCTCATCCCCGTTCCGCGCAATGGCCTTGTCCTCGATGTGCAGCGTTTTTTCCATGGCCGCCCGATGGAGACAATTGGATGCATTGATATCGCCGGTCAGGATATCGCACAATTCGGTCGCGCCGCCGAAGAGCCCCCGGAACCTGCTGTTTGCCTCCAGGATCGCGCCGTTCTTGTCGATCCGGAAAATCGCATGTTCCACCCGTTCAAAGAGAGAGCGAATCCGCTGGTCGGATTCGATGAGCTTTGTCTCGTTCTCCTTGACCACTCTGCACATCCGGTTGAATTCGACCGCAAGCTCCCGGAGCTCGTCCGTCGATTTCCCGGCAACACCCAGGTCTTCGGGCGAACAGCCGTCCTTGAACTGGGTGATCGAGTCGTGGAGGGACATCACCGGCCGGATCACCAGCCGGCGGATCAGCAGGTTGAGCGAGATGACGGCAAAGAGCGTGATGAGAAGAGAGACCGCAATGTTGATGCCGGCAATGGTCCGCATTTCCTTTTGGAAAGCGGCGGAGGACAGCGTGATCCGAACATAGCCGATCGTGGCAGGTGGGGAATCTTCAAAAGCCTTGAAGAGGATCGGGCTGTAAAAATCATAGCCGTCGCGCAGCTTGACATGGAACGGCGCCTGGTCGAGCTTGAAATGACCGACCGCCTCCGGGTGAGGCAATTTTTTCAAACTACCCAGGGGATAGGCGTCGAGGGCTTCCCAGATATTCGAGAACACCTCCGCCAGCGTTACATCCGGCGCCTGTATGATGTAGGAGGCTTTTTTTATGAGACTGAGGTCTTCCTTGACAAGACCTTCCTCGGCGGCCTTGGAAAGAGAATAGCAGAGGGCGGTGCCGCGGATAATAAGGCCGCGCTCTTTGCTGCGGCCGTGCTGCGAGGTAAAGAGATAGGTGCTGAAAACGCTGATGACCAGAATGATCATCGTGATAAACAGGGACACCTTGGCCTGGAGCGATACTCTCATTTGACGTCCAGAAGCGATATGACGTTCAGCGACCGGAGAAACCGCTGGCCTTCCCTGCTCAGGGTGAAGTCGACAAAACGCTTCACTTCCGGTTTCGCCGATTTAGGAATAAGGAGATAGAGCGGCCTCTTCAGCGGATAGCGGTTCTGAATAATGGCCTTGTTCGTCGGTGCGATGCCGTTCACCTTCAGGATCTTCACGCTCCGTTTTCGTGCGCTCGTGATCCCGGTCGTGGCGAAACCCTCACGGGTCTCTTCCACCATCTGCTCCACAATGCCCGATGATGCAACAAAGAGCGCATTGGGGGACCCAACGGGCTCGGCTCCGTTGAGCACCAGTTTCCTGGTGGAGGCCTCGACGCCGGAGAGGCCGGTACGGGCGCGGGAAATGAATACTTTAAGCGGCCCGGAAGGACCGCCCAGTTGTTTCCAGTTAGTGATCTTCCCGGCATAGATCGAGCGGACATCGTCGAGGGAGATGTTGTCAAGGGGATTCGATCTGTTCACAATGAAGGCCAGGGCATCCCAGGCGACCTGCACGAAAACGATATCTTCAGGGTCGGTCGCGTCTTTGGATCTGCAGGCGGCCGCAAAATCCACCTTGCCGCTCTTCAGGTCCTCGACTCCCACAACGCTGCCGCCGCCCCGGACGAAGATCTTCATGCCCGTGCGCCGTTCATATTCCCTGGCAAGGGCGGTTAAGTACCCCACATTGCTGACCGAGCAGCCGCTGGCGGTCAGATAATCATCGGAGGAGTATGCCTTCGGAGGGCAATACAGGAAGAACGAGAAGACTATGACAAACACGGGCAGACAGCTCTTTTTCAGGACAACGTGCGCCGTCCCGGCAGTCCGGTGTATACGGATTGATTGCATCTACCCCTCCCCCCACTGACATTGCTGAATAATATCACTGATGCTTTTCAAATAGCAAGGGGTTATTTTTCAGGAGGATAGCACATAAAAAGGGGGGGAAGCGTAAAGGCTTCTCCCCCTGTGGCCATGCACCAGTCTTATCGAAAATCCATCACAACAGAACGAGCGCCCCATGCAGCGCTTTTTACTTCCCGATCAGCCGCCCGCCCGCCTTCGCATGCCACACCACGAGGATGGGGCTCGCCACGAAGATCGAGGAATAGGTCCCGACGATCACGCCCATGAGGAGGGCGATGGAGAAGTCGTGCAGCACGTCCCCGCCGAACAGCACCAGCGGAACGAGCACCAGCACCACGGTCAGCGACGTGACGATGGTGCGGGACAGCACTTCGTTAATACTGTTGTTCACTAATTTCGGCAGGGGCTCGCGCTTCGCCTTTTTCAGGTTTTCCCTGATCCGGTCGAAGACCACGACCGTGTCGGTGAGCGAGTAGCCGGCGAGCGTCAGGAGCGCCGTCACGATCAGCAGGTTGATCTCCCAGTTCAGGAGATAGAAGACGCCAAGCACAGCCATGATGTCATGGAACGTGGCGAGCGCGGCGGCAACGCCGAACTTGAACTCGAACCGCAGCGCGATGTAAACGATGATCGCCAGCAGCGCTACCACGAGGGCCCTGAGCGCGTCCTTCTGCAGCGCCTGTCCGATCACCGGCCCGATTTCGTCGATCTTGATGCTTTCGGGATCGTAGGGGTTGTCCGGGAACTCCTGCTTGAAGATCGCCTGGATCTTGTCCGAGGTCCCTTCGGACTCACGCACCTTGATCAGAATCTTGTTCCCCTCGCCCACTTCCTGGATCGATGCGCCCGGGAAACCGTTCTTTTCGAGTGCGGTGCGCGCCTGGTCTATCGGCAGCGCGGCCTTGAAGCTGAGCTGCACCGTGGTGCCGCCGACAAAGTCGATGCCGAGGTTTGCCTTGTGCCGGCCGATCTGTACGACGCCGACCAGCCCCAGCGCAATGAGCAGGGCGGAGATGGTGAACGACACGTTCTTCCAGCCCATGAAATCGATATTGGTTTTACCTAGAATATGAAGCATTTTCCCTCCGAGTAAGTCTGAAGAAGTTTTTACTCTCTTGCCTTCCTCTGTGCCTCTGTGTCTCTGTGGTGGATTTGCCTTTTTGACGATCTTAAATGCTCAGCTTCTCCAGCTTCCACTTGGAATTGATGATGTCGAAGATCACCTTGGTCCCGACCAGGGCCGAGTACAGGTTGATCATGATGCCGAGGCTCAGCGTCACGGCAAAGCCCTTGATTGGTCCGGTGCCGAACATGAAGAGCACCGCGGCGGTGATCAGGGTCGTCACGTGCGAGTCGAGGATCGTCAGGAACGCCTTGTCATACCCGGCATCCACCGCGGCGCGCGGCGCCTTGCCGGACACGAGCTCGTCCCGGATGCGTTCGAACATGAGCACGTTCGAATCGACGCCCATACCGATCGTAAGGATGATGCCCGCGATGCCCGGCAGGGTGAGCGTGGCGTTCAGGAGCGCCATGGCGCCCAGGAGCAGCACCAGGTTCAGGATAATGGCATAGTCCGCGATGAGGCCGGACATGCGGTAATAGACCACCATGAACACGACCACGAAGAG
>JAYTJE010000013.1:0-10388 GCA_043731355.1 Nitrospirota bacterium | reverse complement strand
GGATCTTCGCCGATCCCTCGGTGGTCCACATCAGCAAAGGCATGGGGCAGGAGCACCTGCTGAACGCCCATGAAAGCATCGTGGCGCTGAACGAGATGGTGGACCCGCCGCTCAACACCGTGGTCTGGATCTCGAATGTGACCGCGGGCCTGCCGAAAAATCTGAAGTCCACGGTCGCCTCGGCCTATCTCGCGTATCTCGCCGGAGCGGGCTTAAGCGCGGCCCTGGTGAATGTGATGGATGCGGAGCTTATGAAGGTGGTGTACCTGATCAAGACGTTCCGCGACGAGATCACGTTTGCGGCGGGCGATCTGGGATAGAAGCCAGTGCATGGACCTAAAAGCTCGGCTCCCAGCTGAGGTCTCCGATCATTTCCCAGAGGTTTGGGTGTGCGAAGATACATGCCTCCTTCCGATAAATTGATGCAGACGAGTTCTTTTGCCGGTGTTTCCTCCTTGATGGCAACGAGAAATTTCGTGTTGATGCGAGGGGCGCTTCGCTGCTCGTCGGTCAAATTTCCGAGTACGCCATAGACGAGCGAGAGGTCCATCGGTTTCGTAAGAATGGCGGCGCAACCGGTGGCCAGCAGGTCTTTATGCATTTCAGCGTTCTGGCTGGTCATGACAAGAACAAGGGGAATATTTTTCGTGGAAGGCTGGTTTTTGAGCAGCAGGAGCGTCCTGGTGAGGTCCGGTTCAGCAACGTCGCTGTCGACTATGATAAGCTTGACGCTGTTATGGTCCGCGATCCGGATCCCGTCCTCAACCGTATCGGCGAGCAGGGGAGTATACCAGATGCGCTTGAGCAGCACACCAAGGTACATTCTCCCCGTTGCGGTGTGACAGATTACCAGAACCATTTTATTTGAAGACATGCATAACCTCCCTCTCAAGCATACCTGGTTTGAACAAGCTTCATTGCCCAGCGCGGCCGGTTTTCCCGTTCGACCACTCCTTGCTCGAGCGGCCCTCGCACCCTAATCCTTGTGCCTCTCGAAAATCTCCTCGAACAGCCTCCGATTTTCAGAAAACACCGCGAGCACCGCGGGATCGAAATGCTCCGGTTTCGTCCGGCCGTCTCCCTCGGTGATGATCCTGCACGCGGTCTCATGGTCGAACGGCCCTTTGTAGGGCCTGCGGCTCCTGAGCGCGTCGTACTGGTCCACAATGTTCACGATCCGGCCTTCGATCGGGATTTCCTCGCCCCGCAGGCCGCGCGGATACCCGCCGCCGTCCCACCGTTCATGGTGCGTCAGGGCGATGCGTTCAGCCAATTCCAGCAGCTCCGAGCCGCTCCCTTTCAGGATCCTGGAGCCTATGGTCGTATGCGTCTTCATCAGGGCGAACTCTTCGGTGTTGAGACGCGCGGGCTTCAGGATGATGTCGGTGGGAATGCCCACTTTGCCGATATCGTGCATGGGGCTGGCATGAATGATCAATTCAACGGCCTCCTCCGTCCATCCCAGTTGCATCGCCAGGACCCCGCTGTAGTGGGCGATCCGCTTGATGTGCGAGCCCGTGTCCTCGTCCTTGAACTCCGCGACCACGGTCAGCCGCTCGATGGTGTCGATGTAACTCTTTTTCAGGGCCTCATTGGTTTTCGTAAGCTCTTCCGTCCGCTTCAGCACGGTGGCGTCGAGCAGCTTCGTATGGTGCTTCAGAAAATCCTCGTACTCCTTCACCTTCAGGAGGTTCCTCGTCCGAACGAGGAGCTCCGACGTATCAACCGGCTTCGTGATAAAATCGTTCGCCCCGGCCTCCAGGCAGTTGATGCGCGTTTCCCGGTCCGCCATGGCCGTCACCATCACGACCGGGATGTGCTGGGTTGCGGGATCGGTTTTAAGCCTCCGGCAGGCCTCGACGCCGTCCATCACCGGCATCATGATGTCAAGAAGAATAAGATCGGGCTTGAACGAGTTCGCTTTTTCGACGCCTTCCTTCCCGTTCACCGCCGTGTCATACTCATAGCCGTAGTTATCGAGCATGAACGACAGTACCTTGCGGTTCATCTCCTCGTCGTCTACGATCAGGACCTTGCGCTTGGATGCTTCCTGCATGGCGTTTCTCCTTTGTGCTCATAATTGCAGAGAGCAAGAAATACAATACATTACTTCTTACTTCTTACTTCTTCGCTACTTCGCTCCTTCGCTCCTTGCCTGACCGGCACGACAAACCTGAAGGTACTGCCCTTCCCCGGCTCGCTCTCCACCCAGATCCTTCCGCCGTGCAATTCGACGAACCGCCTGCAGAGACTCAGCCCCAGCCCGGTGCCTGCATGATTTCTGGTAAGACTGGAATCGATCTGCATGAACGGCCGGAACAGCTTTTCCTGATGCTCTTTCGAGATCCCGACGCCGGTGTCCGCGACGCTGATCTCCAAATGCGGAATGCCGAATGCGGATTGCGGAATTGTTTTTTCGTCTTCATTCCGAATTCCGAATTCCGCATTCCGCATTAATCTCGCGCTCACGCGCACACTCCCCCCGTCCGGCGTGAACTTGCACGCGTTCGACAAAAGGTTCACCAGCACCTGTTTCAGCATCCTCCGGTCCGCAACGAGTTCCGTGACCGCCGGATCGATAAAAGTTCCCATCGTGAGGCTGTGCTTCAGCGCCTTTTCCTTGAACATCATCAGTGAGCCGCTGATAAGCTCCGCCACATTGACCAATTCCAGCTCCAGCTCCAGCTTGCCGGCCTCCACCTTGGACAGGTCCAGTATATCATTGATCAGGCTGAGCAAATGATTGCCGCTCTTCGAAATGTCGCCCAGAAATTCCTTCTGCTTGTCGGAGACCGGACCCGCCATGCCCATGAGCATGATCTCGGAAAAGCCCATGATCGCGTTCAGGGGCGTCCGCAGTTCATGGGACATATTGGCCAGGAAGTCGGTCTTGGACCTGCTCGCCGCGTCAGCCTCCTCCCGCCGCAGCTCCAGCTCCTTGTTCAGGGTCTGGAGCTCCACGTTCGCGTCCTCCATTTCCTTTGTTCGTTCCCGTACCTTCCCCTCGAGCCCTTCGACGAGCCGGGCGTTCTCGATCGCTATCGCGGCCTGGTTCGAGAATATCTGGCACAACTTTATCCGGTCAGGTGTAAAATAGTCAATTTTGTCGCTGTAAAAGTTCAATACCCCGATGCATTTGTCACGCGCATAGATGAGCGGCACAGCCATTGAAGCGACATACCCTCTTGCCTCGGCAACCGTTTTCCACGCTGCAAACGCGGGGTCATAAATGTTCATTTTCATGGTCGCGCGCGTCTTGATGGCCATCCCGGTCGGCCCCCTGCCATGAACGGAGTCGTCCCAGGTAACCTTGATTGTCGATAAGTAGCCGTCGTCCCGGTCGGAAGAAGCGACCGGGCTCACCTCGAACGAGTCGTCCCCGATCACGCCGAGCCAGACCATTTTCAGATCGAACACACCATAGATAATATCGCAGATTTTCTGATAAATATCACGCAGGTTCGTGATGAGCATCAGGCTGTTCGACGCGGTATTCAGCGCAGTAAGTTCTCTGCTGTATGCGGCCTGCGCTTCTTCGCTTTTCCTGCGTTCGCTGATATCGCGTACTACGTGGATCAAGCCGATGAGCTTGTCATTGCTGTCAAAGCGCGGGATCGCCCGAATTTCGATGAACATGTTCAGATGCGGCTCAAGAAGCTCGAACGTCGCGGCAACGCCGGTCTGGAGGCAGCCGCAGCCGGGGCACCCCTCCGGCGCATGATCGGCGCCGTGGTAGTAGGAAAAGCATTTCCGGTCTTTCATCTTTTCAAGGAGCGGAAGATGCAGGATCTTCTCCGCCGCCTTGTTCGCAAGGACAATGTTGTAGTCCGCGTCATGGACCGTGACCATGTCCGTGATGCTGTTGAAGGTGAATTCCCAGTCCTGCTTTGCCTGGAAAATCTGCTCCTCGGCCCGTTTCCGTGCGCTGAAATCCAGCAGCGTTTCGATGGCCGCGACTGTTTGTCCGCCGCTATTGCGGATGGGAGCGGCATCGAACACAATATAGCGGTCCCTGTTGTGCAGGTTCCGATACCACCCCTCCGCATGGAGGCCTTCCTGAGTAAGCGTAGACGGCGCAATGGACTCATAGAACGAAGATAGTTTCCCCTTTTCCTGTGCCAGCACGATGTCCGCCAGGACCGGCCGCTCGTGATCGTAGAATGGCTTCCATTGCCCGTTCGTTCCGACCATGTCGGCCGCCAGAACGCCCGTAAGTTCTTCGCACGCCTTGTTCCAGATCAATACCTTGTGATCAGCATCCAGCACAAAAGTGGCGATCGCCGAATTCATGATGAGGTTCTCGGTAAACCGCTGCTGCTCGTGCAGGGCCTCTTCCGCTTTTTTCCGCTCCGTGATCTCCTGCAAAATATGCACGGCCCCCCGCAGCGCTCCGGTCTCGTCCATGATCGGGTCCGCGGAGACCTCGAACCAGCGCTCGCCCTTTCTAAATACCACCGTCTCCCGCTTCAACGTTTGTTTGCATCTGGTGAACGGACATGCCTCCCTGGTCCCTCCGAAACATTCGCACATATCCGAACATGCACGGCCGATGAGCTCGTTGAACGGCTTCTTTGCAAGCGCCGCCAACGCCCGGTTGCACCGCATGATCCTGCCGTCGGCGTCCAGCAGCGCAACCGCCTCCGTCATTGCGTCGAACGTTGCCCGCCACTCGTCGGAAGCAGTCCGCAGTTCCCCTACTTTTCCTTCGAGCGCGGTGGCCACGACCAGGGAATATTCCCGCGCCGAGGCAGCGTCGTCTCCGTTCAGCGCGGCCGCCGTGCGCGCGGTTTTAACGCGGCCCCCGGTTACCGCCTGGAGCGCGTCCAAAATGGCTTTCGGCGGCTGCGGTTTGACAAGGAACGCGTCGGCGCCGAGCGATATCGCAAGGTCATGCTCCCGCTGTCCCGTATACACCGCGGAAAGGAAGATGAAGGGAATGGAAGAAAGGCCGCTGTCCCGCTTCAGCGCCTGGAGAAACTGGAAACCGTCCATCACCGGCATAAGCCCGTCGCAGATGACCACATCAGGCCTTTGCTCCCGCGCCCGGGCAAGACCTTCCTGTCCGTTGCCCGCCTCCCGCACGGCATGGCCCTCGCCCGAAAGTAATATCTTCAGAAACCCCCGGACTTCATCACTGTCATCTACGATCAGAATATCCACGACAAGACTCCCTGTTCTTTCACTTCGCGTGTATTAGTGCGCTGCCCCATCCAGCACACTTCTTACTTTCCGCAACAGCGCCATGGGCGACATGGGCTTGTACAGCAGGTGGGCGCCTTTTTCAAGGACCACTTTCCGCCGCACGAGGTCGGGAGCGTAGCCGCTCGCGAAGATGATCTTTATATCGGGCTTCATCTTCCGTATCTCGTCGTAAGCTTCCTTGCCGTTCATCTTCGGCATAATCAGGTCGAACAGCAGAAGCTGAATGGCCTCCTTGTGCTCCCTGAATTGTTTCACCGCGTCCTCGCCGTCAACCGCCGCGAGGACCGTATAGCCGTATTCCGTCAGCACCGTTTGCGACAGTTTTCTCAGCGCTTCGTCGTCTTCCGCGAGGAGCACCGTTTCCGCGCCTCGGGCGGCGGCCTCTTCCTGAGGCGCGTTCGCAGCCGCCGCGGCTTCCGAGGCGACGAGCGGCAGGTATATTCTGAAGGTCGTGCCTTTGCCCGGCTCGCTGTACACGTTGATGAAGCCGTCGTGCTGCTTTACGATGCCGTACACCACGGCCAGGCCCAGGCCCGTGCCTTTGCCGACTTCCTTGGTCGTGAAGAACGGCTCGAAGATGCGCTTCCGCGTTGCTTCGTCCATCCCCAGGCCGGTGTCCGATATGGTCAGCAGCGCGTATGGCCCTGGCCTGCCGTAGCCATGGGCCTCTATGAAGTCTTCCTGTAGCGCGACTTCTTCCGTCTGGATGGTGAGCGCGCCGCCCCCGGGCATGGCGTCCCGGGCGTTCGTGGAAAGGTTCATCAGCACCTGCTCAAGCTGGTGCGCGTCGGCAAGCACGGTCAACCGCCCCGTGGCCGGCCCCACCGTGAGCCGGATGTCCTCTCCAATGACCCGCATCAGGAACTTTTCAACCGTCCTGACAACCGCGGTCAGGTCAACGGGCTTTTTTTCGGATAGATGATTTCTGCTGAACAGGAGGAGGTCTTTCGTGAGCTGGGCGGCCCGGTCCGCGCCTTCGAGTATGCTCTCAATGTTCAGCCGCAGCGGATCGTCCTCTTTCATTTTCATAAGGGTAATATGCCCATACCCGATGATAGCTGACAGAATATTGTTGAAGTCGTGCGCCACGCCGCCGGCAAGGGTGCCGATGGACTCCATCTTCTGGGACTGCCGGAGCTGTTCCTCAAGTTTTTTTTGACAGGTAATATCCAGCACCATGCCTGTTATGGTCCCGCGCTCAAGCGTGGCGTTGATAATGATATTTTTCCGCCCACCGGTCTTCGTCGGAACTTCAAGCGGATAATAGACGACTTTCCCGTCTTTTTTGAGTTTGTCGAGGAACCGTTCCCGTTCCTCCGGGGTCTTATACCGCGCCAGGACCGGAGTTTTCAGCAGCTCCTCAACCGAGGCGCTTTCGAGGATAGAGACCATGGCGTTATTCACATACAAGAAATCCCCGGCGAGGTTCGACCGGTACACGCCGATGGGCGCAGAGTCCACCAGTGTGCGGTATTTTTCCTCGGACTCCCTGAGGTCCCGCTCCTTCGCCTCGACCGCCTCCCTGGCCTTTTCAAGCTCTCTTACTTTTTCCTCAAGCCTTGCCGCCACAATATGGCTGTATTTTCGCAGGAAGTCTTCTTCCTCGCCGATAAGCTCACCGGTGAAGTCCCTTGGTTTTCTGAGCTTGCACTCTTCCAGAATCCCGACCACCAGCGCCCAGAATTCTTCCGTGTCTTTCGGCTTGACGATAAAAGCCTCAGCCCCGAGAGAAACCGCGAGCTCTGCTTCCTTGTCGCCGGTATATACAGCCGAGTAAAAAATAAAAGGGATGGCTTTCAAGGTGTCGTCTCTTTTCAGGCTTCTCAGAAACTGAAAACCATCCATCGTCGGCATGAGCGCGTCGGAGATGATCAGGTCGGGCTTCCGGGCCCTGGCGAGTTCAAGCCCTTCCATTCCGTCTCGGGCCTCGATGACCTCCGCGCAGCCATGGTTCTCCAGGTTGTATCTCAATACCTTTCGGTCGTCCGCATTGTCGTCAACAATAAGGACTTTCATGTTTTCTCCAATCCGATGATCGCATGTATCCTCTCAACAATGGTGGTCGGGTCAATGGGCTTTTCAAAGTAACCATTGCAGCCCGCAGCCATGATCCGCTCACGATCGCCGCGCATGGCGAACGAAGTGATCGCGATTATCGGGACCGCCTCCCCGAGCTCCGACTGCCGTATCCTCCTGGTCGCCTCAACGCCGTCTATGCCCGGGAGGTTGATGTCCATGATGATGAAAAAAGGCCGCTCCTCCAGGGCAAGCTCAAGGCCTTTTTCTCCGGTCTCGGCGGAGAGGACCTCATAGCCGTTCCGCTTAAGCGGATACGACACCAGCCGCAGATTGTCTTTGTTGTCTTCGATGACCAGAACTTTTTTCATGGCGTCCCTTTTATTAACTATAGCATGGATCCATCGATTTTCACCGGCACACTGATCGAAAACCTGCTTCCCGCTTCAAATTCGCTCTCAACGACAAGGTCTCCTTTCAGTATTTCCGTAACGAGCTTTTTAGTAAGATATAAACCCAGCCCGGTCCCGAGGACCGTGGTCCTGAGCGGGGAATCAAGGCGAACAAACGAATGGAACAGCTTCGGAAGGTCTTCTTCCTTAATGCCGATGCCCGTGTCCTCGACTGAAAGCACTACGAAACCGGAAAACAGGCGCGTTCGGATACTGACGCTCCCTTTCCGGGTAAACTTCACCGCGTTGCTGAGCAGATTCAGGACACTTTGCAAGAGCCTTCTTCTGTCCGTATGCATTCTTAGATGGATGGAATCCACGTTCAGCTCAAGCTTCTTGTCGCTGATTTCTTTCTTCATCAGCTCCATCACCTCGGCCACGACATCATGCAGATCAAAGTCCTCAACCTGGACCTCAATCGAACCCGTCTCGATTTTCGACACGTCTATCACATCATTTATCAGCGAGAG
The DNA here is from genome assembly GCA_043731355.1 of Nitrospirota bacterium. Classification (GTDB taxonomy): domain Bacteria; phylum Nitrospirota; class UBA9217; order UBA9217; family UBA9217; genus GWC2-56-14. The sequence goes on along the minus strand of JAYTJE010000013.1, from coordinate 2,248 downwards.
CAGGAGTTTGCCTGACCGGGCTATGGTCGCCAGAAGGTCTTTCTGTTCGTCGTTGACCGGTCCCGCCCACTGGTTTAAAAGCACATTCGAAAAACCTATCACTGAATTCAGCGGCGTCCTCAGCTCATGGCTCATGGATGCGATGAACAGGGACTTGAGCTGATCGATCTCTTTCAGGCGGAGGTTGGCCTGTTCCAGCTCGATCGTTTTCCGGTTCAAGTCCTCCACGATGTTCGTCAAGGCCCGCTGGCTGGCATTGAGCGTGGCAGTGCGTTCTTCGACCAGCTCCTCAAGATGTTCGCGGTGCTTTTCCAGCTCCTGTTCCGTATGCTTGCGCTCGGTGATCACTTCTGAAAATAGTATGAGGCCGCCGGTTTTGCCCTGCGTTTCATACCAGGGCCGGATTTCCCATCGCACCCAATCCATTTTCCCGTCAGCGCGAGGGAAGGGGTCTTCTTCGGATTTTTCAACGGAGCCCGCAAGACAACGCTGATGGATTTCCTTCCAGCGCCCGGGAATGTCGGGAAACACTTCGTAATGCGAGCGGCCGATGATATTCCGGCCGCCCAGGCCGTAATCCATGACGAAACGACGGCTTGCCGCGATATACTTCATCTCGCGGTCGAACATGGCGATCGCCGCGGGAGCATGCTCCACGAAAAGCCGAAGCACCTGCTCGCTTCTCTGCAGGGCTTCCTCCGCCTTCTTGCGCGCCGTGAGGTCGATTCGGAGGAGCCAGAACAGCAGTCCCGCGGTCACCACAACAAAGGACCAGCCCTTGTAGATAGAAATGCGGGTGATGACGGCCGGGTCCTTAACGAGCGCGGCCAGAAGTGTATCGGAAAACACTATCCACAACCCGCCTGTCAAGGCATAGATTGCGGTAATGCGCACGGGGGAAAGCTGATACTTTTTCAATAGGCTCGGCATTTTTAACGTCACGGGACCCACGGCATATACCCCTCCCGCAGTTCGTAAAGTATAGCATATCTGTTTCTCATACGAGGGGAATAAGAGCGGTAGGGTCGGGGTATTTTAAGGGTATTGCTATTTACCGTTGTTCGGTGTCGGGGTTCGGGGTCAGGGGTTCGGGATTCGGGTTCAGGGTTTCGATTATAGTTATGATTTTTCGCTTTTGTCTTTTTGCATCTTCCTCGCCTGCTCAGGATAATACGTGTTCAGGCAGTCGTCGCAGATGCCGTGGCTGAACTCGGTGTCGGAATGCTCCGAGATATAGGCTTCCAGCTGGTTCCAGCGCCCTTTTTCATCGCGTATCTTTTTGCAGTGGGAGCAGATCGGCAGCAAACCGCTCAGCGCGTTGATCTTGTCCATCGCCTCCTGGAGCGCCTTTGCCTTCTGCCGTTCGGCTTCCTCCGCCTTTTGGCGTTCCGTAATTTCTTTCTGCAGCCGTTCGTTCGTCAGGCGCAGATCCGCAGCCTGGCCCTCAAGCTGAATGCGCAGGCTCCGCAGCTCCAGATGGGTCTGCACCCGGGCCAGCAGCTCCTCGGTCTGGAACGGTTTGGAAATGAAATCCACCGCGCCGAGCCTCAACCCTTCCACCCGCTGAGTCGTGTCCGTGGCCGCGCTCAGAAAGATGACGGGGATATTGCGGCTCGACTCCTGCGTTTTCAGCCACCGCAAAACATCAAAACCGCTCAGGCCCGGTATGAAGATGTCCAGCAGGACCAAGTCCGGCGGGCCGGCCGCGACCGAAGCGATCGCAAGCTCTCCGCTGCTCACGGCCCGCACCTGATACCCTTCCGCGGCAAGAAGGCCGGTCAGGAGTTTGAGAGACGCCGGAGTGTCTTCAACCGCCAGTATCGTTCCTTTATTGATCATGCCGCGGCTTTCTCTTTCAAAACAGCGCCCCTCATGGTTTTACCGTCACCAGTTCGGGTCAAAGGCCGCCTTCACAATGCGGCGCAGCTCGCTGGCCTTGACGGGCTTATTGATATACTCGAAAGCGCCGCCGCTGATGTTCTGGAGATAGGACTCAACGCTGCTGTAGGCAGTAAGCATGATCACCGGCACGGTGGGGGCGTCCTTCTTGAGCGCGGCGATCAATTCGGAGCCCTTCATGCCGGGCATGCAGTTATCGGTCAGGACCAGGTCAACCCTGGCCCCGCCCCTGATTACGGACAAAGCCGATTCGGCGTCGGGCCTGGCAATGACCTGGTAGTCACTCAGCGTTTCTTCCAGCATCTTCAGGATCTCGGGCTCATCATCAACCAGCAGAATGGTCTTCATG
>JAYTJE010000012.1:0-33620 GCA_043731355.1 Nitrospirota bacterium | reverse complement strand
GTATCGTCAGGTAAAGATAATTTTCACAAAATGAAACCGCCAATCGCTTAAAAAATACCCGTCACTGGGGGGTCTCTTGCTTTGATGGTGGATTATGGTTGAGGTCGGCAACTTGACTTTGGTCTACGAACAGACATATAATCCCCCCTCTGAAACATCAGCCGGGAGGGATCTGTCGATGGCGGGCAAAGTCCGGACACGGGAAAGATGTCAGTGCGGCAGCTCCTTCAAGATCATCGAGGAACAGGATATTCTCTGCCTTCAGTGTGGAAAGAAACCGGAATCTTTTTTCATTCGCCTGTACTGGCAAGGGAAAGAACGCCGCATTGCGAAGGACCGGGACAATCACGCCCTTGATAGTTACAAGCGCACACACCGTCTGCTTGAAAATATCCGCAGCGAGATAGACGGGCGCACCTTCGACATCGCAGACTACCTGCCGAAAGAAATCGATCAATTTCGCGGGCACATTCTTCTACCGAAATGGTACGCTTCCAAGGTATCTCTGAACCGGGCGCCCTCTCACCTTCGAAAAGTCAGACGCTTAGTTGAAAAGCTGTTCGTCCCCTTCTTTGGCACCATGGACTGCCGGGATATCCGCACCTTCCACGTCGAGGACTTTTTCAATACGCTCACCAAAAGCGACAAGACAAAAAAGAACACTATGATCATGCTCAAGAACTTCTGTGCTGCCGTACCCGAGAAAGACCGCGCCATGTTCCAGTTTGCCATCTATCACCCTATCCGGCCAGGCGAGCTCCGGGCGCTCCGCGTGAAGGATTTTCTGGTTGATCAGGGTGTGGTACAGATCAGCCGGGCATTCTCTCTCAAAGAGGAGCGATCGAGGAAGAACAAGAAGCCCTATTACCTCCCCCTGTCTGCGACGTTCGACCGAAACGTGCTCAAAGGGAAGCTGCCGGAGGCGTTTGTATTCCTGAATGTTATAGGAAGGCCGTATACGTCGTCAGGACTCCGAAAGATATGGCATAGGGCCTGTACGAACGCCAAAGTGCCGTACATCAATTTTTACAACACTACGAGGCACAGCATAGCATCTCAGGCACTCAATGCCGGGGTATCGCTGGACAGGATATCTGCGGCGCTGGGCCACAGTAATCTTGAAATCACGCGCCGGTATGCAAGCCTGAATGTGCAGAAACTCCGCGATGTGGTGGATGGACTCGGACAAGGCTCGGAAAAACAAAAAATCCGTGAGATAAACCCACGGATTATGAAGGGAAAAATGGTGGGCGATGCAGGGTTTGAACCTGCGACCCCTGCCGTGTGAAGGCAGTGCTCTCCCGCTGAGCTAATCGCCCGGGAACGGATACTTTTTAACACAGGGCTTGATGTTTAGTCAAGATATTTCTCTTCCAGTGCAGATGGAGCGAAGGAACGAGGGTAGGAAGTTAAGAGGTTGGGATGGGATACTTTCCATCTTTCCTTCGTTCCCTCTTACGTTCCTACGTTCCCGCTCTTCTAATCCACAACCATCACCGCGCACTTCAGATACTGCGTCTCGCGCGCCGCGAGCAGGATCGGATGGTCCCGCGCCTGCGAGCGCATCTCAAGAAGCCGCGCCTGCCGGCCGGCGGACTGGGCCGCATCGATCAGCATCTCGCGGAACAGGTCCTCGTCGATGTGGTGCGAGCACGAGCAGGTGACCAGCGCACCGCCCGGCTCCAAAAGCTTCATAGCCCGGATGTTGATCTCTTTATACCCCTTGAGCGCCTCCCGAACCTTGGCACGGCTTTTCACGAATGCCGGCGGGTCCAGGGTGATACAGCCGAAGCGCTCGCGCTCCTTTTCGAGCCGCCGCAGTTCCTCGAAGGCATCAGCTTTTACAAACCGCGCGGACAAGCCGTTTAGGGCTGCATTCCGCGCTGCCGTGTCCACAGCCTTCTGGGACGAATCAACGCCGATCACTTCTGAGGCGCCGTAACGCGCGGCGCTTAAGGACCAGGCCCCGACATAACAGAAGCAGTCGAGGGTGCGCCTGCCCTGCACAAGGTCTTTGAGCGCCTGCCGGTTCTCGCGCTGGTCGAAAAAGAATCCCGTCTTCTGCCCTTCGAGCACATCAACGGTATACTTGATGCCCGACTCTTCGATCGTCACCGGGCCGGTGACGGTTCCGCGGACAACACGCGTTTCCTGCGTCAGTCCTTCAAGCTCGCGCGAGGCCGTGTCGTTTCTCAGCACGATCGCTCTGGGTTCATATTCAACGACCAGGGCGGCGAGGATCGCATCGAGCTGTGCTTCGATCCCCGCGGTCGTGGACTGGACCACAAGCGTGTCGGCATATTTGTCCACGATCAATCCAGGCAGGCCGTCGCCTTCGCCGAAGATTGCCCGGAACGAATCGCCAAATCCGAGCATCGTGCGCAATGAGCGGGCCCGTGCGATGCGGTTGCGGAAAAAATCACGGTCGATCTCTTCCTGCTTCCTGGTCAGAAGACGCACGGCTATGAGAGAATGGGGATTAACATACCCGCGGCCGATGAAGGCGCCCGAAAAATCAAGCACGTCCACGAGCTCACCCGGCGTGGTCCCCGCGGGAATGCCCGTCAGCTCATTGCTGAACACCCAGGGGTGGCCGCGCAGAATGCGGCGTTCTTCTTTCTTTTTGAGGCGTACGGTTTTCATAAGGGGGGAAAAGGGGGCAGAGGTAAGATGTCAGACAAATATCGTTTTCTTACTTCTGGCTTCTCGGCGCTCCTACAGCCGGTTCTCGAGGTGCGAATCGCTCCGCAGGGTCTGGAGCCAGGTGCGGTAGGTGTTGTCAAGCTTCTGCTGGTACAGGGTCGCCTGGATCTCATCCTTAACCTTGTCAAAGGGCGTTACCGGGGTCCGGACCTCTTCGAGCCGGATGATATGAATGCCCCCGGCGAACGTAAGCGGGCCGGCGACTTCTCCGGGCTTGAGCGACCGGGTGGCCTGTTCGATCTCCGGGAGCGCATGGTCCCGGCGCATGAAGCCGAGGTCGCCGCCTTCAGCCGCGTTCTCGCTCTCGGAAAGCTCACGCACCAGGCCGGCGAAATCATCTCCCCGGCGGGCGCGTTCGTAGGCCTTCCTGGCGCGTTCCCGGGCGGCCTCGGTCTGAGCGGTTGTCGCGTTCTCCGGCAGTTTTATGAAGATCTGGCGCACTCGAATTTCCTCGGGCTGCGCATAGGCTTTCTGATTGCTCTCGTAATAGGCGCGCAGTTCGGCTTCGTTTAGGGCCATCCCTGACCGCACATATTTGTTGTACACGCGAGAGAGCGTGATCTGTTCCCGAAGCTCGGACCGATACTGCTCAAAGGTGAGCCCGTCCTTTGCCAGTTCAGCGTCGAACTGTTTGCGGTCCATGCTGTTGCGCTTCATGATCTCGGCCAGGGCTTCGGCAAGCTCAGGGTCCGTCACGTCGACGCCGGACCGCCTGGCCGCTGCCAGCTGGAGCTTTCGGTCGATCAGGTCCTCGAGAAGCAGGCGCTCATCCCTGAAACCAGCTCTCTTTTTCACGTTCTCGCGCTGCAAATCGCTCAGTGTAATGATCTCGTCGTTCACCACCGCTACCACGCGGTCCACGACAACGGCCGCGCCGATGGACCGCGGCACGTTCGGACCGCAGAGCATGGCGCAGACTGCGGGTATGATTAAAAAATACTTATTCATTTTCTTCGTTCGCCTTTCCCTGCTACTTTTCCGCGCTGGCGCTTCCGGAAGGCTGCCGGCCCAGCGCCTGGTAATTGACCTCGAACTTTGTCCTGGACCGAAGTTCCTTTAACCATTGCTGGTAAAGCCGGTCCTGTTTTTCGTGCGTCAGTTTTTCCCTGATAGCCGGGGCCGCTTCCTCGAAACTCAGAAGACCGGCAGGTCGGCTGTTCTCAAGCTTGAAAATATGAAATCCGTAGGGGCTTTTCACGACGCCGCTCACGCCGCCCCTGGGAAGGCTGAACACAACATTGAACTCCGCGGGCATGTCTCCTCGGGCAAAATATCCGAGATCGCCGCCCTGTTCGGCCTCGGGCGCTGTTGATTTTTCGCGCGCCAGCGCCGCAAAGTCAGGATTGGCCCGAAGCTGTTCCAGCGCCTGCTGCGCTTCAGTCTCCGTGGAAACGACGATCTGGCGCACCCGGACCTGCTCAGGCCGTTCAAACTGCCGCGGGTTGTCCTGATAGTATTTGCGGACCTCGGCCCCGGACAGACTGACTTTTTTATTTACATCACGCGCCAGCAACCGCTCGATCATCAGGTCTTCCCAGACGTCGTTTTTCCATTTTTCGAAATCGATCCCCTGGCTGGCCAGGACCTCTTTGACCTCCTGGCCCTGCTCTGCCCGGAACGAATCGATCCGTTTGTTGATGTCGGCCAGCCCGATCTTGAACCGCCTCCGCTGGGCCTCGCGCAGCAGCATCTTGCGCTCCACCAGTCGATTGAGCAGCTCTTCCTTGACCTCGGTCTCCGCCTCTTTGCCGGACTTGAACCCCGCGCGGGCCAGCCGCTCCTGGAAATCGGCCAGCGTAATCGGGTCGCCGTTCACGGTTGCCAGGACCCGATTGTCCGGAGAAACCGCGGGGGCGGGCCCCGTCACCGGCGCGCCGGACTCCTCTTTTTTCACGCAGGAAAAAAAGAGAAGCCCCAGAAACAGCGCCGGGGCGATATAGGTCACGAACCTATGGTTAGTCATATCTCCCGTGTTATTTCGCAGGCGCTTCTTTTTTGGCTTTTGTTGCGTCCAGTGCCGCCGGCTCCGCGGTATCCGCGCCCAGGGTAGCGAGAACTTTTTCGTCTATGGTGATCGTAGCCTTGGCCTTGAGATCTTTCACATATTGGACAAAGGCGTCGCGCTGTCGCTCGTTGGCCATCCGGTCCTTGATGACCGGCGCGGCCTGCTCGAGGCTGACCTTTTTGCCGTCGGCCGTGCGCATCCGGGTAATGTTTTTGGCGTAGTAGTCCTTGACTTCCTGGTCCGTGGGGGCGGTGATCTTCAGTTCTTTTTTGACTAAATTGGCCAGGAGTTCGAACTTCATTGCTTCCTGAACCTTGCGCTCCATTTCTTCGCGGTAGGTAGCCACCCGCTTTTTATACTCAACGTCCTTATCGAGCCCAAGCCGCTTCGCCTCCTGCAGTGCCACCTCGTATCCCACGATCTGGTCGAGGTACTCCTTGCGTGCCTTGGCATCGGTGGACACGATGGGCTGGACCTGCGGATCCAGGTCCTGGATCTGTTTTTTAAAATCGGTGATCGTGATTGTGATCCTATTCACCTTGGCGAGCACGGCGTTGCCAGCGCCCTTGTTGCAGCCTGCAAGACCAAGCGCAAGCGCAAGCACGGTCACGGCAGTTTTGCTGAGTGTGGTCATGTATATTCCTCCGATAGATTTTTTGTTTTCAGAAACTAAAATTGCCGCCTGAAGAACATTCTTGCATTCTTGTATATAACACGTTACACCAGTTCCTGCAAGCACTTTTTCACCGCATTTGACGCGGTTTTCAGCGATTCATCGCCCAGAAGAAGCTGCAGCGTATACTCGGGGACCAGCTTGATCTTCCCCTTGTTCTTCTTGAGCAGCAGCATGACCCGCTCGGGCGATATTTTGGCGCCTTCGGCGAACGTTATCCGCACCATGGTCTTGCCCGCATCGATCCTCGCCACCTGTGCTTTTTTAGCGATGAGCTTGATGCTCATGATCTCGAACAGGTTGGCCGCGGGCTCGGGCAGCGGGCCGTAGCGGTCGCGCAGTTCGTCGGCAAGGTCGCGAAGCTCGGCCTCGTCGCCCACGCTCGATATCTCCTTGTACGCCGCCAGCCGCAGGCTCGGATCATTGATGTAGTCTTCGGGGATGAAGGCCGAGGCGCGCATGGTGATCTGCGTGTCCGGCTCTACTGAAAGCTCCTGCCCGCGCAGCTCGGCCATGGCCTCTTCCATCATCCGGGTGTAGAGGTCGATGCCCACTGCGGCGATATGGCCTGACTGCTGTTTGCCGAGGAGATTGCCGGCGCCGCGCGTTTCGAGGTCCTGGGCGGCTATGCGAAAGCCCGCGCCGAGCTCGGACAGCTCCTGGATGGCACGGAGGCGCTTGCGCGCCGTTTCCGTGAGCACCTCGTCCGCGGGCGCAAGCAAGACCGCGTAGGCCTTCTCCCGGCTCCTGCCGACGCGGCCTTTTATCTGATAGAGGTCCGCGAGGCCAAAGCGGTCGGCGCGATTGATAATGATCGTGTTCGCCGTTGGGATATCGATGCCCGACTCGATGATCGTCGTGGTCACCAGCACGGAAAGCTGGTTCGCCATGAACTTCCCCATCACGTCCTCGATCTCGTGCTCTTTCAGCTGGCCGTGGGCAATGCCGACCTTTGCCTCGGGCACGAGGTTCGAGACGAAGTCGGCCATGCGCTCGATGCCCTGGACGCGGTTATGCACGAAGAAGACCTGGCCGCCCCGCTCCAGCTCGCGCAGGACCGCTTCACGAATCACGCGCTTGCCGAAGCGCGCCAGCGACACCTGGATAGCCTGGCGGTCCATGGGCGGCGTCTGAATGATCGAGAGGTCCCGGATGCCGGCAAGCGACATGTGGAGCGTGCGCGGGATCGGCGTGGCCGTGAGCGTCAGGACGTCCACGAGCTTTTTGAATTCCTTGATGCGCTCTTTGTGCTTCACGCCGAACTTGTGCTCCTCGTCCACCACCAGGAGACCCAGGTTCTTGAACACCACGTCCTTCTGGAGCAGACGGTGCGTTCCGACCACGAAATCAACAGTCCCGCTCTTTAAACCTTTAAGCGTTTCCTGCTGTTCCGCTTTGGTGCGGAAGCGGGAAAGCATCTCTACCCGGATAGAAAAGGGCGCGAGCCGCTGCGAGAAGGTTCGAAAGTGCTGCTCTGCCAAAAGCGTCGTGGGCACGAGCACGGCGGCCTGCATGCCGTCCTCCACGGCCTTGAACGCGGCCCGGAGCGCGACCTCGGTCTTGCCGTAGCCCACGTCGCCGCAGACCACGCGGTCCATTGGCCGCGGCCGCTGCATGTCGGAAAGCACGTCGTCAATGGCCTTCTGCTGGTCCGGCGTCTCTTCATAGGGGAAGGCGGATTCGAATTCGCGGTACAGGTTGTCCGGCGGGGTGAAAGCAACGCGGGTCTGGGCTTCTCGCGCGGCGTAGATGGCCACGAGCTCCTGCGCCATGGCCAGAATGTCCTTCTTCACCTTCGCCTTGGTCTTTGCCCAGGCAGGAGCGCCGAGCCGGTCCAGCTTCGGCGCCGCCCCCTCGGCGCCGATATACTTCTGCACCTTGTCGAGGCTGTAGAGCGGGACATACAGCTTTACATCCGGCTCGTATCGAAGCGTCAGAAAATCGGTCTCGAACCCGTCAAGACTGATGTGCGTAAGACCCTGGTACTCGCCAACGCCGTAATCGGTATGCACCACGAAATCGCCGGGCCTGAGCTCCTTGAATGAGGAAAGGAACGGTGTGACCTTCGCTCTCGGAGCGGCAGGACGATGGACCTTCCTGCCGAAGATCTCCTCTTCCGTGATAAAGGCGAGGCCCAGCTCCCGCCACAGGAACCCTTCGGATAGCCGGTTGACCATCAGCATAATCGGCCAGGGCCCTGTTTCCTGTCCAAAGACATGGTCGCCGACAACCGCGCTCAGGCCGTATTCAGAGAATAATTTTTTGAGCCGCGCGGCAGCCTCGTCGGTCCCGCAGACAACGGCCACGCGGCTTTCCGCTCGCAAGCGCTTCAGCTTTTCGACCAGGCCGGCCATGGTCCCTTCAAGGGACTCCCGCTCCCGTTCCTCTTTGCCCAGGCTGATCGGTTTGGTGAGCCGCACCCCGAGCCATGATGCGGACTTGGTATCGAGCCGGTATCCGGGGCCGGTCCCGAGCAGACGCATGTCGAGCACGGGAAAGTTCGAAAGCCCGGCACGCAGGTTTTCCCGGTCAAGGTAGAGTTCAGCGGTTTCCGGAAGCACCCTGCCTTCCTCAAGCTCTTCCTCGCGCCCCTTCTCGATCTTCTGCCACTGCGCATCGAGCTCTTTGTCGATGTCATCGGGCTCGATGAGCGCTACACGACTTTCCAAGGGCAGATACCGGAACAGGCTTTCCATATCGTAAAAAAACGGCGCAAGACTTTCAGCGCCGGGCATGAGAGCGCCTTCGCTGATCCGGTCGTTCAACGCTTCGTCGTCAATACGGTCCTTAAAGCGCTCTCTGCCTTGGTCCGTGACAATGAGCTCACGCACCGGCAGCACCACCACTTCGGACAGGGCCCCTGTTGAACGCTGCGTCTCTGGATCAAAGCTTCTCATGGATTCGATCGCGTCGCCGAAGAACTCCAGGCGGACCGGCTGTTCATGAAGCGGGGAAAAGAGATCGATGATCCCGCCTCGCCTGCTGAACTCGCCCACGCGCGTGACGAGCGAGGAAGCTTCGTAGCCCGTGGCCACGAGCGAGGCAATGAGGTTTTCGGGGTCGAGCCGGGCTGCTGCTTTGACAGTTCTGACGGAATCGATAAACAGCTCCCAGGGCGGGAGCTTCTGCATCAGCGCTTGGACCGGGGCCACGTACAAGCCCGGAAGCCCCGAAGTGAGGCTGTAGAGAAAGCGCATACGCTCGCCCACCGTACGGTTGTCCGGCGAGTCCGCTTCAAAGGGCAAAAGCCCCCAGGAGGGGAAGGTGCGGAGCTCGGGCAGGGGCTGTCCCTCTTTTGCGAAGATCGTCCTGCCGAAGAATTCCAGGTCCGAAACGAGCGTCTCTGCTTCTTCCTCCGTTGCCGTCACCACGATGAGGGGCCGCGGGGACTCCTGCTGCAGACCGAACAAAAAAAGGGCCCTTGAGGCCCCCCAGAGTTCGCTCACTTCCAACGTTCTTTTCCCTGCCTGAAATTCGCCGGCAACAGGCTGGATGATATCGTGCAGGTTCTTCATAGACCGGCACACTATACCACGACAGGATAAAGTAATGCAACTGGACGCCTTAGGACTTGACGTTGTTTAGTACTCGGGTATCGTCACACTAATATGCCAGGGTTGAGATATTTGCAGCTCCGCCAGCGAGACGTGCTGTTTCTTAAAGATGTCATTGGCATAGCACCGGACCTCGCAAAATCACAGATTATTGCAAACAATAAAAATACGAACGGCACTTTCTTTTTTTCTGTTATATATAATGGCAGTAAGATCACAAAGGAGGTAGTAACATGGATCAGGGCAAAGATCTTCCGATTCAACCCAAAACGGGAGAGAACAGCTCTTCTTTGAGCGTCATTTCGTTCAAAGACATCAACTGGATGGACAACACCGTGAACCTCGTGAACATAAGCGAAACCTGCGTGAGAGTTGAGTCGGATAGACCCATGGAACCCGGCTTTGTGTGGTTCAATGATCGCGTCAGAGGAAACAAGGGCGGCATACTCATCTGGTGCCAGAAACTTGGCGAACGATACCATGCGGTCATACGATTAGTGCCCCTTACCCGCGAAGAAGAGCGGCTCGTCCAGGAACGTGCGGTCCGATCCAGCGGACACCGGTCGCGCAGGAGTCCCGAAGAGATCATTGCATCACTGACTGAATCCATGAAAAGAAACAGCACGAAAGCTTAATGCCACCCTTGAACCGATGGTCCGATAGCGCGGCCCTTTAATCGATTTTCGTTCTCGTTCTCGCAGAGGATTTTATTGATACGCGGATTTGTCGCCGATGTCATAGGCAAGCGGCATGGTCACTTTTCGCAGCGTGAACACGGCCAGCATGACCGCGATCAGGGCCAGGCCCAGGGAAGCGCCCCGTCCCGAAAGGCTGCCAACAGCGATCAGCAGGAGGTAGAACGGCATGAGCATGGCAAGGAGATAGCCCTCGAAAAGCTTGAAGCAGAAAGCCTCCTTCGCGGTCACAAACCCCAGACATCCGGCAAGCGGAAGGAGGAGGAGCGCGCTGGAAGGCTCCTGCATGAGCGCGAGGGACAAGGACCCTTTGCCGATGAACAGCAGCCCGGCAAGCCCGGCCAGACCGATATAGAACAGGTTCTTCAGAAATGTCTTGAACTTGCCGATATACAGATGGATGAAGAAAACGCTCATGCCCACCGCGGCATACAGGCCAAAGCCGAGGATATCGGCAACCCCGCCGCCGGACTGGGGGGAGGCCGTTGCCAGGAGATAGGCCAAACCGGAGACGATGACGGCGGACAGCACGATGCCGACGCGGTAGAGCACAACCGTTATTGTATCTTCTTTCGTAAGGGGCTGAAATACTTGTGCGGAACCCATAGTGCTTTTCTCCATTCAGAGGATATTGTGCGAAACACTGACGATATAAAACAGTACTACAAGTGCCCGCAAATGTCCAGACAAGATACCGAAATTCCTTGCTATTGCCCTTCGAGTTGGCTACTATTTCCGGCATGGCACGTAAAGAGCGCGCAGCAAAAAAGAAGACTCCCCAATGGTTTCTCTACCTCCTCACGTGCAGGGATGACACCTTCTATACGGGCATTACCACTGACCTCGAACGCAGGCTTTCGCGGCATAATGACGGCAGCGCTTCACGGTACACGCGGAGCAGAAAACCGGTCGCCATGGTGTACTGCGAGACCTGCGACGATCGCAGCGCGGCGCTCAAGCGGGAATGTGCGGTAAAGAAGTTGACGCGGAAAGAGAAGGAATTGATGGTGAAGAAAAGACGGACTGCGGTTCCTCGAAAGAAGCGGACGAAGAAGCCATGAACAGGGAACGCTTCGAACCTTATCGCCGGGAATTTCCCGTTACAAAAAAACATCTTTACCTGGACCACGCAGGCGTTGCGCCAATGTCGCTTCGGGTCAAGACAGCGGTCGAGCTGTTCCTGAAAGAATCCACGGAAGGCGGCGCGTTCCATTATCCGAAATGGGCGCAGCAGATCGTCCTGACCAGGCGGGCCTGTGCGCGGCTGATCAATGCCGACGCTGACGAGATCGCGTTCGTGAAAAGCACTTCCCACGGGCTTTCGCTGGTGGCGAACGGACTGGACTGGATACCGGGCGACAACATCCTTGTCTCTGAAAAAGAGTTTCCCTCCAATCTCTATCCCTGGCTGAACCTGAAAGCGCGGGGAGTCGAGGTCCGGTTTATCCCTTCCCGCGGCAACAGGATCCTGATCGAAGACATCGAGAAACTCATCGATGCGAAGACGCGGCTGCTTGCCATTTCATCGGTCCAGTTCGTGAACGGCTTTCGGATAGACCTTGAACGGCTCGGAGCGCTCTGCGGATCAAGAAACGTGCTTTTCTGTGTTGATGCGATCCAGAGCCTGGGCCTGCTGCCCATGGATGTGAAGGAGAGCTGCATCGACTTTCTTTCCGCTGATGCGCACAAGTGGCTGCTCGGCCCCGAAGGCATCGGCATCTTTTACTGCGGAAAAGCACTGGCAGAGCAGCTCGCTCCGTTGCTTATCGGATGGAAAAGCGTCCAAAACGAATTCGCCTTTGAACAGCCGGACCTCAAGCTCAAAACCGATGCCCTGCGGTTCGAGGAAGGCTCCCAGAATCTCATGGGGATCATCGGCCTTGGAGCGGCGCTCGAACTGCTCTTCGAGGTCGGGATCGAGGCGATAGAAGAACAAGTGCTTGGCCTTGGAGAGCTGATCATCCAGGAGGCTGAAGCAAGAGGCTTTAGTGTCCTGACGCCGAAGGAAAGGCCGGCGCGTGGCGGCAATATCACATTTGCAGGAAAATTCGACCCCGCGAACGTAAGAAACGCGCTGATAAGCCGCGCTATCCTGGTAAATGTCCGGGGTGGAGGCCTCCGCGTGTCGCCCCATTTTTATAACAGCGGGTCCGACATCAGAAAGCTTTTCGCGGCAATTGACGATGTCCTTCGCACGTCATAGCTGAACGGTGCTCTTCCTGTCCGAGCGCGCGTGACAGGCCTCGTGCCCTTGCCTATCCTGCTCCAGGCCGCTGAGTTTCATCAATCCTCCTTGCCTTGCGTATGAGCTCCGTCGGTATCATTTTTGGTCCTCTCGTAATCATTTTTGGTCCTCTCGTAAAGCATGTCACGGACAGAGAAGGTGTCACCGTCATGCTCTCGATATTCGGTTAACGGGAAACAAAAAAGGAGGTTGACAGCTGCCGGCCATAGCGGTAAAATCTTAAATTAAGAGATTAAGAGGAGGACCCCATGTCACTGGTAAAGGTCAAGCGGTTCGCCCAGGTCACGATTCCCGTCGATATCCGGCGCAAGGCCCATATAGAGCAGGGTGATTTTGTTGAAATATCCTATGACGACAAGCGTATCATCCTCACCCCCAAACGGGTTTCCGACAAAAACACGGATTGGTCGCAGAAATTCGACGAAGCCCTCGGAAGCGTTCGCACGTCGGCGAAGAGTGCGAAGATCACGGCAAAAGCTATCGAAGACGCCGTCAAGAGCGCACGAAAGAGGTCCGCTTCTTGAGAGCGGTTATTGACACCAACATCTTCCTGGCAGGGCTGCTCAATGCGGACGGCGGGGCCGCGAAGATCATTCGCGCGTTTCAGGAAGGGGAATTCGAACTTGTTATTACGCATGAGGTGTTCGATGAATATGTCCGCGTCATCCACCTGTTCGATAATGACGTTCCCGCGCGTTCAAGCGAGGAACTGCTCGAACTGGTCTTTGAAAAGGCCGTTAAGGTAAGACCTGGCGCGTCGAAAGGTCTCTGCACCGATGTCGATGATGAAAAATTTCTCTCCGCGGCAACGGCTGGTCATGCGGACATGATCGTGACAAAGAACAAGAAGCATTTTCCCAGGAACGAATCCGTGATGAGAATCGCGAATGTGCGGGAATTTTTACAGAAGATCGAGCGGCAGCGGGGGAAGTGAATGGCAGCCGCACCCGTGACATCAGTTGCAAAGAGCTGCGGTTTTCTGTAGAATCGGTCAATCGTGATCATACTTTTTGGAGGTTGCTGAATGGAGCTTGATGTAAAGGTTGCGGACAAATCCCTGTCCATCCCGATCCCCGATCCCTTTCGACTGGACCTTGAAGCCCTCGTGGCCAGGATCGAGGCGTTTTTCACTGCTCAGGGCGCGACAACGTCGGGTCTTGACTTTCGCGGGCTGGTGCCGAAGCTGATAAAAGGCATTGCCGGGTGCGAAGGCGGCTGCCCGGCCGACGCACAAAATTTCGTTTCGCGCGGGTTTACCAATTTCAAGCTTGCGTATATTGAAGGCGGCATTCTCCAGGCACTGGCAAAGACAAAGGAAGGCAAGGACGTTTCCCTGCGGATGTTTCCGGACTTTTGATCTCAGGAGGACAGTATGACCGACTTTGTAAAAGGTGATCTGGTGCGCCATGGAGAACACGGCATCGGGCGCGTGCAGGAGGCGTCCGGCGGCGACTGCACCGTGTATTTTCCGCGGCGTGAAAAACAGTCGCTGGTGACCGAGGACGAACTGCAGCTGCCACGGAGAAGGTGGAGCTGCAGCAATTCATCACGCGCATCTATGGTTCGTTTACGACCTTCAATGTCCTGTTCAGGGACAAGCAGGATTTTTTTATCGGCCAGAAGGGTGAGTCCTATGCCACGAGGCCGGGAGTGAAATACTATGGAAGAACCATTAAGCAGGACGGAGAAGAAAAAAGCGGCGCTGTCGTTGCAGGAACTGGGCGAGCAGCTGGTGAAGCTTTCGAACGAGCAGCTCCGGAGCATCGAGCTGCCGGAGAACCTGCTCACCGCAATTCAGCTGGCAAAAAAAACCACCAAACATGTGCCGCTCCTGCGCCAAATGCAGTATATCGGCGCGTTAATGCGGAAATACGACACCACGGAGATTCAGGCCTTGCTGCGCAGCATTGAGGAGGGCAATCACAAGCGAACAATGGCATTCAAGCAGATAGAAACGTGGCGGGACGAACTGGTTGCCGGCAATGACCAGGTGCTCGAAACGATCCTGGCGGAAAGACCCCAGGCGGACCGCCGTCGGCTGCTTGACCTGGTCCGGAAAGCCCGGGACGAGCGGAGCAGGAACGTTCCCTCGCCCAAGGCATCGCGGGCATTATTCCGTTATTTAAACAGCATCTCTCCGGGAGAGCCGGTCCCTGAAAATCCGGAAAACGATTAGCGGTTGTCCGGTTCCGCCTGCGGCTCGCCGTTTCCCGCGTTCTCCGGTTTGTTCTTCTCCAGCTTGCGCTGCTTTTTTTCCTCGTTTTTCTTCTTCTTTGCCAGTTCCTTCTGACGCTTTTGAAAATCGAAATTCGGTTTTGCCAACGTTAGACTCCTCTCCTGTTTTGGATGGTTCATTATACTGGGATAGGGCCGTGATGTAAATGAATTTGATTTCGATGTATAAACAACGGGCCCGTTAAAATACCCGCCATCCCCATCCTGTTGCCACAGCCTTTGAATGCCTTCGTTACCAATTGTGACATAAAAAGTAATTTGAGATAAACTGCTGTGCGCAATTAGAATTTGACAGGGTTGTACCTGGGTGCTATAGATTAATATAGATATGTGCATACGGTCCTGATAAAGCCTACCCCTTCGCAAGAAGGGCGCGGAAAGCTTCGGATCTTTGACCCAGAAAGATGGCCGGGCTGCCAAAGGATGAATACTTTGGTATGCCCGGCTTTTTCATTCCGGCCATAACGGCCCAAGGAGGTACTTTCCATGCATATGACAATGACGGTGGGTCAGGTATTGAAAAACAAGGGATACGGTTTCCACGGCATTGGCCCCGAGGCCACAGCCTATCATGCTCTGGAGCTGATGGAGGAAAAGAACGTCGGCGCGCTTCTGGTGGTTGAGAATGGAGCTCTTCTGGGCGTGTTCTCCGAGCGTGATTATGCGAGGAAGGTGATCCTGAAGGGGAGGTCCTCAAAGACCACCACGGTACGGGACATCATGAGCAGCCCGCCTATTTCGGTAAATCCGGACCAGTCGCTGCGGGAATGCATGGTGCTGATGACCCGGAACCGGGTGCGTCATCTGCCGGTCATGAACAATGAAGCGATCATGGGCGTCCTCAGCATCGGAGATACGGTTAATGCCCTTATCGCCGAGCAGGAATCGACGATCGATGAGTTGGAAGGGTATATCGCGGGAATCGGCTATCAGTAGACTCATCCACGCCATCAGCCCGGGCCGTTCGTATGCCGCGTCATGATCTTTTCAAGCATGCGGACGATCCCGGTTCCGAGTGTGAAAAGCGAATCCATGGTCAGGTTCTGCGACGCCGTTGCATCGAAAAAGACATGCAGTTTCGACTCCATACCCTCCCCGGGCTTCCAGTAGCAGATCAGGACCGGCACCTTCGGCAGCGGATAGAGTATCACCGAGATGTCCGAGGCGAATTGATTCGGGGAGGAGGCGCCGCTGAACATGCTGATCAGGTCCTCGAAGAGCTCGGCGTGGGCATCGGCGATCCGCTTCAGCGGGGCCTCGCAGCGCCGCTCGAACAACCGCTCCCACCTGCCTCCTTTTTCCAGCTCCCTGAACGGCACCCAGTTTCCGGAAACAGGCAGCCCCTTGCTGTACAGAATGTAGGTAAGCAGCGGAATGGAGAACCAGGCATGGCTGTGGCAGGACGACAGGACCCGGCCCTCCGCATCGACCTCAAAGTCCCTGCCCAGGCAGGTGACCACGATGGCGCTGCCCGTGCTCCGCGCTTCCAGGCGTTCTGCCCGCGCCGCAAGATCGATCGCCTTGATCTGCTCCTGCAGGTCCTTGAACGTTTTTTCCTGGATCGTCCCGAGGTTCACCTGCTGCTCGATGTTCCCTTCATACCGACTGACGACCTCAGCCTCCAGGTGCGGACAGTCGGCAAGCTTTTTTTCCTGCCCGATGATCAGTGCGGCAAAGGCCATGCAGGTCGCGCTCCCGCATTGTCCGCAATTGGACTTCGGAAGCAGTTTATAGACCTCCAACGGTGTTTTCAGTATGGCCATGCGAAAGGGGACCTCGTATCGGAATAAGGCTGCATGAACAAAGTACCCCAAGAAAAGAATTATTGCAAGATGGATGTGCCTGTGGTGCGCCTGTGGTCACGGTGCAGGAGAAGGCGGAGAGGTGTCTGGTGCGGGACGCTTGCAGGTGCTTTTCAATGCATCATGCTTCGGCTGTCTGCATAAGCTCGATCGGCAGGTGCAGCCGGTCCGGCTCCGCAAGAAGGATCGAAGCCGCCTTGGTCAGTTCTGACGGCGTTGTGCCGCCAACGGGAAGCATAATGAGCGATGCCGCATATTCTTCCGCCGCCTTCAGGATCTCTTCGTCAGGGTATCCGGACCGGAGCACGTCCGTGACCTCGACTCCCTGCCCAACCAGTGACGCGCTCATGCGCTTCAGCATGGCAGCTGTTCCCGCGATCACCTGTTCAAGTTCTTTTTTCTCTGCTTCGTTGTAGAGGTGGATGGGCACGACGCCGAGCAGCAGGATCTTCGAGCCCGTGGCCCGGGCCTCGGCAAGGATGCTCTCCCGGTCCAGCACCCTGTCCGAATTGTCCACCGGTACCATGATCAGGCCGGGCATGATATACACCGGGCAGGAAGCCTTCTTCGCAATTGCCTTGTAGCGGGGCGAGGCAAGGATCAGGTCCACCTTTTCAGCTGCTGAAACGCGCAGCGTATCCTCGATCGCATCTCCCTCTTCGGACAGTATGCGCACATTGATGCCCCGGCCGCCGGCTTCCGTGATGATCGCTTCGGCTTCTCGACGATGCTGTGCTGCTTCTTTGCGTGCGATCTCTTCTGCCCGCAGACCGGCATCGTAATCAATGAACTGGCTGCCCCGGAACAGGTGCAGCACGATCAACTCCCCGGCTTTTTCCTTTACCTTCCGAAGCCCGTATCGCAGGGCAGCCTTGGACTGGAGCGTTCCGTCATATATCGTCAGGATCTTCATAGCAACCTCCAGGATCATTTTATATTCAAAAAACAACAGGTGCAACACAATAAATTGACGCAACATTTAGCTGCATGACAAATAGACTGCTTTCATAGAAATTATTATCCCCTGTAGCTTTAAAGCGCGATCATAGTGCATTATTGAATTGCACTGAATTTTATTGCTCTAAAATTATACCATAAACACAATGAGTTACAATCAGGCATTCTCATTGCATTACCATGTACCAAGAAAGCAATCTGGAGACTCACGTTAATTCCCCTGGAGGCCATAATGAAAAAGTTCGCTATGATGCTTGAAGATCTTTGGGTAGCAGTTGCCTTCGCGGAAGAGGGCATCTATGAAACACCAAAGGCGCTTGAACAGCAACCCCGTCTCGTCGAACCTGTTCGCGCCCATGCTGCTTAGTGGATAGCCCGTCATTCAGGAGGCATCAATGCACCCCGACATAATGATCGCGTTCAGAAACATGCTGCTGGTCCAGCTCTTGATGGCCCTTGCCTTTGCCGGGAACTCTCCCCGGATTCAACAGGAACTGCTCCGGATCTGGAAGACGCTCAGTACTCCCTTGCTTTCGAAAAAACCAATCAAACCCAACCATAAGTCCGGTAAGTTCTGGGAGATCGACATGACTGATTTTGAACCATGAACCCGCGGCTTCCTTAATACAAGTGCGACACTTCGAACAGAACGTACAGGAGAATAGCAACGGGCCCCACGGTCACGACCAGCGTGGCTCCGCTCCGGGCAGCCTTTCCGTAAATGTCCTGCCGCCCGAGCATGCTCGGTACCATGAGCGATCCCAGAAACATCATCTGGAACAGCATAAAAAAATTCGATTGTAAAAAAGCATGTTCAAGTTCCATTGTAAAGTCTCCATCCTGTCTGAAATAGGCGCCGCAAGTACGACACGGGCCGCACAGGCCCGTGCTCATATCCGCTGATACAACCCCGCGCTGTTCCTACATCGTTTTCGTTGACACCGCTGCCACATGAAGCTTTGCAGCCTCGCTTGCTATCTCCGATGCTTCTACTGCCTGCCGGTACTTGTTGATGATCCTGGTGAACTTCGGGGGGCAGAGCAGCACATCGACCTTCTCGGCCTTGGCAAAGCTGACGATCTCGTCCGTCGGGTTCCCTTCGGTGCTGAAGAGACTTGCTTTCACTCCCTTGCCCTTCTCGCGGATGATGGTCTTTGCCTCTTCGATGAACTGTGTTGCCTCGGCCCTTGCCGCGCCCTGGGCGCCGATTGTTGCATCGTAATCCACGAACATGCCGCTGTTGAACACATGGAGCGCGACCAGTTCGCCGCCTTTTTCACGAGCCTTGTCCATACCGTATACCAGAGCTTCTTTCGCCTGCAGCGTCCCGTCATAAGCAACCATGATCTTCATTGTACTACCTCCCTTTAGGTTTTTTATTTTGATTGTGTGCTTCGTTGCCTGTCATATTGCATGGGCCGTGCCAGGATCATCGACCATGCTTTATCAACAGGTTAGGGAGGCAGGCGCAGTTTTTTTACTGCATGAGGGGGCGCAAGAAAATACTGCGGAAAGAAGGAGGTAATAGTTGAACCTGAAAAAGCATTTGGACACGGATAACTTCGGATAAGAACCGGATAACGGCGGATATTTGTCCAGGTAGATCTCGTCCAGCGGGAAATGCTCCCGCAGGTAGTCGAAAGCGCGTTTCACGGCAACCCCGATGTCCAGGCTGCTGCATATCCTGAGGGTCACCTCTCTGAAGAATTCATCTCTATTGATAGTCATAATGATTTAACGAGGCAAGGCCTCAGACCAATGAACAAAACCAAAACAAAGGCGTCTCTCGCAAAGCGCGCAAAGGTCGCAAAGGAAACCTTTTTACGTCTTGGTTTTTAAACCCAAATGACCGGCCTTTCTTTGCGAGCTTTGCGCCTTTGCGAGAACATTTCTTTGCTTTTGGTTCAGCTCAAAAAATTGACCTAAATTTTAAGATGTGGCGAGGTAGCGGTATTTGTCTTGGATCATAGAAAGATATTCTCTTCGTCAAGCCTCATACTCCTGATTGTAATTTCAAGGACTATGGAAGCGTTATCCCAAGCGGCAATAATGCTGTTTTTAGGGCGTTGTAAGCAGTTGGCGCCGACGCAATCGATTGAACTGTAGTGCCCAATATGGTTAGTAACGTCAGGAGCTTCGTGTTGTTGGGCTGCTCGCTGTTGATTTGTACCGCACATTCATTTGCAATTTCGATAATTTCTCTCTTTTGATTAGCATCAAGTTCCGTTGAATTTTCTATAGCCGTCCGGCTTTGCTGTATCGCTGTATTTATTGCCGATTTATCGCCTTCGCTTAAATTTTGGAAAACATGTGCAATCGCGTTTGCTCCGGTTTGAACGGCACCAATATTTCCATAGAAGTTATAATTTTGCGATGGTGCTTTCGTAGGTGCGTTTTTTTCGAGAGAATCTACATACAGATCTATCTCAATATCATGTTTCGCAATTTCATGATTTTTTGCATCTACTAATGTAGACTGCGGCGGGACATTTGGCAGGCCTGGATTTTGTAACTCTCTTTGGAGACTAAAAGTCAATTCATCAAATGCTTGAAGAATATACTTATTCACTTCTTGCTTTAAATCAGCTCTCAGACTATCTGCAATTTGCGCCCCATTGTTCTGATGAGCCCTGACGATATTCTGCCAAACGATTACTGATCGTATTTCAAGTTCTCGTGCAAAAATATTATAAAGACTCATTATCGTATTTCCAGAAGACAGCATGCCACGCCTTGCTGCATCTGCCTTGAGATGGCCAATATCTGCGGGCAATAATTTCCGTCTCTTATCGAAATCCACTTCAATCAATCTTTTAGCACGATCACATATAAGACTATCGAGCATTTTAAGCCCCCATTTAGTGATTTGAGCTAACGCCAGGCGTGATTTTGAAAAGTCTTTGGGGTCAAAAAGTCTTTGGGGTCAAAAGTCTTTGGGGTCAGAAAGTCTTTGGGGTCAGGTCTTGGGAAATCATTTTCTTATATTTCAAGACCTGTCCCCGAATGTGGTATGGTGTGGCGGTCCAACTGTTTCCCCTCACCCCAGCCCTCTCCGCAGGGGGCGAGGATGTCAGACTGTGGCTCAAAAGACCGGTGGAATTTCTTAGCGGCGGGCCGCTACGCGCGGCGCTTTCTTGCCGCGTTCGCTTGCGCGCGATGTTCGCGTCTTGAGCGCGCTGCTGTGCTCATACAGAAACTCCGGATCAAGGTCTACATGGTTTGCCCATTCAATGCTGTCGAATCTGATCGTTGCGGAGTTGAACATGGCTACATCCTTCAACTCGGCGAATTTCCCCACGTTGAGATAGGGAGTAAGATCGAAAATCTTTTCCTCCCCGTTCTTGAATTTAAGGTGCAGCTTATAGCCGTCCAACGGCTTTACTTTCATCACCGGCACGTACATGTTCATCCTCCTTATTCCTACTTCAGGGGTTCGATGGGGAACGGAAGTTCACCCTTCGAGGTCAGCTTCCAGTCCGCCAGCAGCTCTTCTTTGTGAATTTCGGCCCATGCAAGGACAAGCTTCGTTTGCCTCGGAGGCAGCTTGCCCTCCGTTATCTCGCAGGCTCGGATATCGATGATGGCCATACTATTCTGATAGTAGGCGTGGATGTGCGGCGGATTATGCTCACCCGGCGAGCAATACATCCTGATGATGATCCCGTAAAACATCGAAATTGTAGGCACACTGTCCTCCTGATGTTATCGAGTAAATGCCCCGTGCGGCGAACGATAATATCGTATCATCATTGAAGCCTTTTAACAAGCGTCTTTGATGATTACCCGGAACCGCGTACATCGCCAGCAAGGGCGGCATTATCGGGTTCACTCTCGCGCGCGCAAGCGAGGTAGGAGCGCATGGCGTGACGGCAAATGTCATCGCCCCCGGCCTGACCAACACCAAGTCGATGCACGCAGTGAGCGGGGAAATCTACGACTCTGTCGCCATGAATGCCGTGGGTAACGGCATCAGCGGCCTGGTGAGCGGGTTTATGGGAGGGTATATCGGGCTCTCACTGTACATCAGAAAAAGAACAACACGGTGAATCGGAAACATCTGATTAACGCGGATAAAATCTAAAGCAAGGCGTTCACCTATTGGGTGGGTCTTATTACCGCTGTGGCGAGATCGATGCGAGGTCGATGCCGAGCAAACGGACCTTTTGCTGCAGGTTCTGACGGTGAACGTTCAAGAGCCGCGCGGCCTCTGAAATATTTCCACCTGACTCGACGAGCGCGGCGATGATGAGGCTCTTTTCGAACTGGCTCTTCGCGTCCTTGAGCGGCATGATCGGTATCTTCTGAGCGTCCTGGCTCAGCTTCCGGTCCTCCAGGAGATACCTGGGCAGATCGTTCTTTTCGATCTCCGGACCCGCGGTAAAAGCGATGGCGTATTCAATGGAGTTCTCGAGCTCGCGCACATTGCCCGGAAAATGATAGTTCAGGACCGTCTGCATGGCGTCTTTAGCTATGCCAATGATGTTCTTTTCCGGCGCCTTGGTCTTGTGCTTTTCAATAAAGTGATTCACGAGAAGCGGGATATCCTCCTGCCTCCTCCGGAGCGGCGGCAGCTCGATGGGGATCACGTTCAGACGGTAGTAAAGATCTTCCCGGAACATTTTTTCGATGATCGCCTTCTTCAGGTCCTTGTTCGTGGCGGCGACGACGCGCACATTGACCTTCCGCGTCTGAACATCGCCGATGCGCGTGAACTCGCCTTCCTGCAGCACACGCAGGAGCTTGACCTGCAAGGGCGGCGAGAGCTCGCCGATCTCGTCCAGAAAGAGTGTCCCCTTGTCCGCCTCCTCCACCAGGCCCTTCTTGTCCGCGATGGCGCCGGTGAACGAACCCTTCACATGGCCGAACAGTTCGGACTCGATCAGTCCGTCGGGAATGGCGCCGCAGTTCACGGTAACGAACTTCCTGCGCACCCGCACGCTGTTCGAGTGGATCGCCCGGGCGACCAGTTCCTTGCCGGTCCCGCTCTCGCCGGTCACCAGCACGTTCGACTCGCTCGAAGCAGCGTGACGCATGACCCGGAAGGTCTCGCGGAGCTCGGGGCTGTTGCCGATGATGTTCCGGAAGGAATAGCGGGTCTCAAGCTGCGACCGCAGGACGATGTTCTCTTTTTCCAGCTTTCGTTTTTCCATCGCCCGCCGGAGCGGGGCCCGGACCTCGTCCGGGGTGAAGGGCTTGGGAATATAATCGTAGACGCCTTTCTTGACCGCGTCCACGGCCGACGGTATGGTCCCGAAAGCGGTAATAATGATGAAGATGCTTTCCGGGACCGTGTCCTTGATTGCGTCGTACAGTTCGAGTCCCGTCATCTTCGGCATCTTCAGGTCCGAGATGATGAGGTCGTAGGCGTTCTTTTTGATGTCCTCTGCCGCTGCCACGCTGTCCGTGAAGGTGGTCACGTCGATCCCCTCGAGCTCGAGGATAGCCTTCACCGCCTCGCACACGCTTGATTCATCGTCAACAACAACAGCTTTGAATTTATCCATAGACCGGCAGCCTCACAATAAAAGTTGACCCTTTACCCATAATGCTCGCGACCTCGATCTCGCCGCCATGCTTCTTGATGATGCCGTAGCTCACTGCCAGTCCGAGACCGGTCCCTTTGGTCGCATCCTTGGTGGTAAAGAAGGGGTCGAATATCTTGTGGATGTTCTCCTCGGGGATGCCCGCGCCGCTGTCGCTGAACACCACCTCGACGTTGTTGCCGGCCCTTCGCGTGGCAACCTCGATCCTTCCCGGCGGGGTGATCGCGTGGATGGCGTTCAGCAGGAGATTCATCACCACCTGGCCGATCTGGGCGGGGTCCGCATTGACCTCGGGCAGGTTGTCGCTGAGCTTCATATCAAGCCCGATGCCCTTGAATGCATCCTGCGCAACGAGCGAATCTGCGATCTCCGAAACCGGCTGATTGATATTGATCATCTCGGGCTTGATCACGGTCTCGCGCCCGAAGTTGAGCAGCTGCCGGACGATGGTGCGCGCCCGGTTCGTCTCGCGCGCCATGAGCTTCAGCTTCTCGTGCCGCGGATCGCCGGGCGGGCACTGCTCCAGCATGAGGTTCGAGAAGGTGAGCACCGACGTGAGCGGATTGTTGATCTCGTGCGCGATGCCCGCTGCCAGTTTGCCCACCAGGGCCAGCTTTTCCGCCTCCACCAGCTGGTCCTGCTTTTCCTGGAGCTTCTTGATGATCTCCTCAAGCGCGGTCATGGCATGGTCGAGCTTGTCCTCCATCTGGTTGAAGGATTCCGCAAGCGAAGAAACCTCGTCATGCCCGTGCACCTCGATGGTTTCGGAAAAATCCCCGCGGGTGATCTTTTTGGTGATCCGCTGGAGGTTCCGGATCGGCGTTGAAATGCTCGTTGCCAGTTTTATATTGATGAAGATCCCGACAACGACGACCAGCGCGAGCGCAAAAACCTGGAGATGAATAGACATCTTGATCGTGGTCGCGATGTCCGACCGTTCTTTCTTCGAGAGGTTCTGCGTAAAGGCCTGGATCTCCCTTGCGGTCAGCCGCATTTTGTCCAGGGACAGTTTTTCCGCTTCGTACAGGCTGTAGAGCCCGGCAACCATTGCCTGATAGCGCAGGACCTCCGGATGGGAGCCAAGCCGTGAAGCATCATAGGTACGTTTGAACACCTCGTAGGCCTGTTTGTTCTTGTAGAGCATGACGTTCTTCTCGTACCGCCGGAGCACCAAAAGCGCCTGAAGCTCCGCGCCGGAGACCGCCCGCTCCATCTCCCGGCCCCGCCTCCTGACTTTTGCCTCCTGCTCTTCCTGCGACGTAAAATTCCCGGCAATGGCAATGACGATGCGCTCGTACTCTGCTATGGCCTGCTTCATCATCCGGTAATTGTCGCTGCCGATCTCGAAAACGATCTCCGACTGCATGTCCGCAATGCTGCTCTTCAGGGCGCCAAGATATTTTTGCAGTTCGGCATGGCTTTCCCGGTCCTTGAACAGGAGAAAGTTTTTCTCATACCGCCGCACTTCGAGGATGGTATTGGTGAGATCGTCCGCCGTCTCCACCAGGGTCAGCTTGGTGGATATCATGCGAAGCTCTTTATACGCGAAAAAACCGAGAATGACCGCGAGGAGAATATACAGACCGAAACCGAGAAATAGTTTGTCCCGTATCTTCATAGAGCGCCATTATAGCGTAAGAAGGTTTAAAAAGAAACAGGGGTTCGATGTTTCCACCGAACCCCTGTCTGTCGGTCCTTATATCCAGGATGGCTCCCGGACCACGTAGACGCACGACGGGCTGTGGCGCACCACATTTTCCGCCACGCTCCCGAGATGGAAGCGCTGGTTCGCGCTCCGTCCCCTGCTGCCGATCACGATGAGGTCGATCTTTTCCTTTTCCGCATAGGATACGATCTCCATGGCCGGCGAGGGCGCCGTTGCCAGGACCGTGTTCACCTTGCTCACGCCCAGGGACTTCATCTGCGCGCTCGCTTTTGCCAGCAGTTCCTCGCCCCGGCTCTTCATGCTTTCGAGCAGCCGGTTGCGGTCTGACGCGGAAAGTTCGAGGTCGATGTCCGCCACCGACGGGATGACTGTTATAAGCGTCAGCTGCGCTTCTTTTGTTTTTGCATAATGCGACGCTACTTTGATGCCTTCTGATGCGTGTTTCGATCCGTCAACCGGTACCAGTACTTTCATATCGTCTCCTATACCTCTTTTTTAACTTTTGCTTTTTTCATGGTAAGTCCGATCCCGTCGAACATATAGAAGATCGCGAAACCCCACCACATGGTATAAGCCACATAGAACACCAGCAGCCCGGTCATGATACCGGCCTTGTCCACGACGTTCTCCGCCTCAACCGTGTAGTAATTATAGGCCGGCTCAACCGCTTTTTTCATCACATCGGAAACGATCTTCGCCTCCGGGATCCTGCCCTGTTTCTTGAGCGCTTTGTCCACGCCCTTGAGCATGCCATGCCAGGTTTCCATGACCTTCTTTTCGTCCGCTCCGTAGCGGGCGGCAACAGCCGCGCCGTTGTTCTTATACATATCGTCCGAATCCTGGAGGATCTTTGCCAGAAGCGCGCCGAGGTTGCCGTTGATCTGGAGCTCGGCATTCACGGTTTTCGCTTCCATGCCCGCTGAGGCAAGAAGTTTCGCCGCGCCGTCGATCTGCTCCGGTTTTTCGAACTTCACGCTCACCGCGATGGTGGTATTCGCGAACTTTTCATTGCTCTTTGTAACTTTGGCGATAAAGTAGGACGACCCCTTCGATAGCTTGTTGAACATGCCGTCCGAGTATTCGAGCCCGTTTTTCCCATCGCCGAAAACAGGCGAGAACATAAGCGCGAGCATGCCGGCAAACGTCAACGCCAGGAGTGCTCCGGTGAAAAAAGTGGATTTATTTTTTACGATCATGGCTATGCCTCCTGCCTGAGTGTTTTGATGTTCGCAAAGAACTTGCTGAAGATCCAGATCCCGAAGATGGCGACCACGATCCAGAATATCACGTTGCCCGTGGATTCGATGACGTTGACCGTGGTTTTTGACAGATCTATGTATTCGAGCTCCACCATCTTCTTCGGCAGCGTGGAGGCCCGGTTGATGAATCCCGCGATGATCGAGACCGCATAGAAACCGCGGATCTGAATGCCCTTCACCACTTTGGTGGTAAGCGCGCCGACCTGGATGCCGATGAGCGAGCCGATCAGCATGCCGATCGCCAGGGTATAGAACACATAGCCGTAGATGGCGTACTGCGCGATGGAGGCCAGGCCCGCGGTAAAGATGATCTGAAAGATGTCCGTACCCACGGTCGTTGCCGTGGAAACGCCGAAGGTGTACACGAACATGGGGAAGGTGACGAACCCGCCGCCGACGCCCATGATGGCGGCCAGGATGCCGACGATCAAACCGCCTATGGCGATAAACACGCCGGATATCTTCTTGCCGCCCTCGACATAATCTTCGTCAAAGGTGATCATGGGCGGAATATTCATTTTCTGGAGCTTCAGTGCGAAATCGGTCGTGCCGGAAGAACCGCCATGCGCATCGCCGTGCGCATCGCCGCCCGCTGCCGGTTCCCTGGTGGACTTCCAGAAATCCATCATCGCATAAAAACCGAGGAAGCCGAGCAGGATGGCATAGACCAGGCTGATGAACGCTTCGGACAGGATCGGGTCCTTGTCATAGAAAAATCTGTTGATGGAACCGCCGATAAAGGTGCCGGCGCCCGAACCGACCAGGAACGCCAGAGCCAGCTTCGTGGAAACGTTGCCGAGCTTCTTGTGCACCGTGGTGCCCATGATAGCCTTGGCAAAAATGTGGAACACGTCGGTGCCGACCGCCAGAATGCCCTTGACGCCCGCCGCCATGAGCGCCGGGGTAATGATGAATCCGCCGCCAGCGCCGATGCAGCCGGTGATGAGCCCCGCGGCCAGACCTACCGCGATGGACACCGCAAAAATTGCGTCGGAATAGAAGGCCGGGGCATAGGCGGTCTTTCCGCCTAGCATACCACCCGCCTCCACCCACGATACCGCCACGATCGGCAGAAGAAGCAGCAGCATGATCCACATCTTCTTCCGGTTGTGGATGATGCTCATGGAGACCTCATAGTCCCATTTCGCGTGCGCAACCGATGCCGCTTTGAGATATTCGTACGTGCTTCTCATTGCTCCCATTTCAAACCCTCCTTTGAAGTGCATCGGGCAGAGCGCAGAGGGCAAAGCGTATAAATCTGCTACGCCATGCACCATGCGCCATGCACTATGCTGATTATCAGCTTATCTGTATCAATTCCGTCTGTATCTTGTACTTCCTGCCGTCTCCCATCAGCCGGGTGTAAGCGATGGGCTGCCCGTCGATCCCGACCAGGAGCCGGTGCAGCAAGAGCACCGGTGTACCCTTATCAACCTTCAGGATCGAGGAGGCGTCCTCGTTCATTTCCGAGATCTCGGTCATCTGAACGACCTTGAAGATCTTTTTCACGGCCTTCTGCTGCATCATTTCGTAGAACGGGGTTTGGCATACCTCCACCTCGTCGATGTCGGGAACGCTCTCAAGGGGAATAAACGATTCCTCGAGGTAGGCGGGCTCATTATTCACGACCCGCTTGCAGAGAATGTAGTAGATGTCGCCTTCTGTCTTTAAATAGGCCTTTACTTCAGCCGGCGGCGCCTTGATCCCCTTCACCAGAAGCTCCTTGCGTACGTTCACCCCCTCCCCGAACATGTCTTCCGTTAACTGCGTCTTCATGGTAATGCCAAGGTCCGGCAAAGAATGCGTCACAAACGTGCCTTTGCCCTGCAGCTTTTTGAGATAGCCGCTCCGCACCAGGTCCGCGATCGCCATTCGCACCGTTGCCTTGCTCACATCGTAGGTCTTGCAAAGCTCGTCCTCGGTCGGTATCTGCGTGCCAACCGGCCACTCACGCTTCTCGATCTTCTCTTTAAGAATGGAGTACATCTGCACATATAGTTTTTGCTGACTTTCCCTATCAACCGTTTTTTCTGTCAACATAAGATCATCTCGTCAGATTGTTATAATGATTTTTTACGGGCAAAAAAATTCCGGGTTCTCTTTTGTTGAGCTCCCGAAACGCCGGCCTTTCCAGAGGCCGGCAAGACCAGGATCCTCGCGCAGCAGGGAGCTGCTTATCTTCCCGTGGCAGGTACCGGGGCTACCCTTTCTTCCTGGGTCATATCGTTGCCCGCGATCCTGTTCGCTTCATCAAACTCTCCTGCCTCGGCAAAGGTGATTGCTACCATGATGTCTTCGATCTTTTTCATAAGCTTTTCCATTGGCAGCCTCCATTAAGATTTGCCATAAGTATTACAATAGGCGTGCCATATTATAACCAGTTGAAATTAGTGAAATAATTATTAGTTTTTTGTTATGGGGCAATTTTATGTTGCGGTTAAATCAGGAAATGCAGCTTACTTTGCAGATATTTGGTGCAGGATTATGTTGCGTGTTTGCGGATTATGTTGCTATTTTGTACTGTTTGATTTTTCGCTGAAGTTGCTGACGAAAGATGCCAAGGGCGGTTGCTGCGCGGGAGATGTTGCCACTGGACTCATGGAGAGCGGCGACAATGGTTTCTTTTTCAGCGGTCT
The DNA here is from genome assembly GCA_043731355.1 of Nitrospirota bacterium. Lineage (GTDB taxonomy): Bacteria > Nitrospirota > UBA9217 > UBA9217 > UBA9217 > GWC2-56-14. The sequence goes on along the minus strand of JAYTJE010000012.1, from coordinate 5,647 downwards.
CAATGGCGTCACGAAGCTTTTGTGCGGCAGGACGGGGCTTGGCAGGCGTTGCCTGCAGGAGATAAGGGGGAAGGTCAGCCGGCATGATGTCCGAGGTGTTTGCAAAGGAGATGGCCCGTTCAATGATGTTTTCCAGTTCCCGCACATTGCCGGCATAGGCATGGTTCATGAGGATATCGAGCGCATCGCTCGTGATGCCCTTGATCAAGATGTCCTTCCGTTTGACCGCGTGCTCCTGGATCAGATGTTTTGCCAGCAGCGGCACATCCTCGATCCGGTCCCGGAGCGGCGGCAAATGAATGTTGATCACGTTCAATCGGTAAAAGAGGTCTTCCCGGAAGGAGCCGCGCTGGCACGCCGCCTTGAGGTCGACGTTGGTGGCGACAATATAGCGCACATCCACTTTGATCTGACGCATCCCGCCGATGCGCATGATCTCCCCTTCCTGCAGGAACCGCAGGACCTTGGTCTGGAACAGCGGCGACACATCGCCGATCTCGTCAAAGAAGACCGTGCCTCCGTCCGCCTGTTCGAGGAGGCCCTTCTTCAGGTACTGGGCGCCGGTAAAAGCGCCCTTTTCAAAACCGAAGAGCTCCGATTCGAGCAGCGTGTCCGGTATGGCGCTGCAGTTGATGGTCATGAAAGACTTCTCGCTGCGCGGGCTCCACCGGTGGATCGCCCGGGCGATCAGCTCCTTGCCCGTGCCGCTCTCGCCGGTGATCAGCACGTTGCTTTCGCTCATTGCGGCTTTTTTGATCAGCCCGAAAACATCCTGCATGGGCCTGCTCATCCCGATGATCTCGTCGAACCCGTACTTATGGTTCAGTATCCGCTTCTTGTGCCGTTCCAGGACCAGGTTCAGGACATCGCCGGTCAGCGGTTTTTCCAGATAATCGCTTGCGCCGAGCTTCATGGCCTCTATCGCCTTCTTGAGATCAGGCAGCGAAAAGGTGATGACCGGCATGCGGTGGCGCACATCGAGCAGCCGCGGTTGCCAGTTCTCCGTATCGAGGTCCAGAAAGGCGATATCGTAGCCTTCCGCCCCGGTCGACGCGGCTTCAGATGCGCTGTTCGGCTTTGACGGGTTCTGCGTGTCGGAACTGAACCCGGCGGCCTTGAACAGGGAAGCGATGTTCTTCGCTTCATCGGATATGATGAGGATATTCAGCATAGTATTCGCAGGTCAACCACAAGAACAAAAAGAGACACCTACTTTGACACTGATTTACACTGATTGATTATGAAGAAACAGGATCAGGCCCCTTCATAAAAAATCCGCATCTTCAGTGTCAGAGCTCTTTATTGCCCTTCTTTCGACTCATAAGCTTATTTTCCCTTCACCACCAGCACCGCGCAGGACGACATCACGATCACGCGCTCCGCCACGCTGCCCATAAGAAGCCGTTCGATGCCTGTGCGGCCGTGGCTGCCCACGATGATGAGGTCGGCGTTCTTCTCCCTTGCAGTCTCGATGATGGCGTCCGCGGGCTTGCCGGTCATGACAAAGGCCTGCACCGCGACGCCCTCTTTCTGCGCTGCTTCCTTCACCGCCTTGGCATTCTTCTCCGCCACCTGCATCTCTTTATCCGCAAGGAGCTCCCGCCGGGTCGCGGCGAACTCCACGTCGGTCGGCGTCGCGAGCTCGGCAGGGACCACGGAAAGGACCGTGAGCTTGCTTCCGTTCTTTTTGGCGATGCCGATGGCCTCAGATGCCGCTGCTGTTGAGTAGGATGAACCGTCCGTTGCAACGACAATGCTTTTAAACTCAACGTTAGCCGCCTTCGGCACGACCAGCACATTGCACGGCGCATGGCCGATCACGCGGGCCGCGGTGCTTCCCATGGCGAGCCGCTTAAGACCGGTCCGGCCCCGCCTGCCCATGATGATCATGGATGTTTTATTTTTTGCTGCTTCTTCGGCAATATAATTATACGAGTCCTCTCCTTCGAGGATGCTGGTGGTGCAGTCCACTCCCTCTTTTTTTGCCTGCGCCTTCACGGACTCGAGATGCTCCCGCGCCGTCTTCTCGGATTTTTCAAGAAGCTGAGGCGCGATCGTTTCATATTCTGGATTAGTTTCGATCACGGATATTGCCGAAAGCTTGCTCGAACATTTTTTTGCCAGCCTTATCGCTTCCCGGATGGCGCCTTCACTGAATGCTGAACCGTCTGTAGCAAGAAGCAATTTCTCGGTATTTACAATTGGACAGATCTGTTCCATGATGACCTCCTGTATATGTTGGATTAGCTTTTCATGTATTCGGGGAAACCGCGTTGAGCAACACACAATTGCAGCGTAAATATTGTTGCACCTGCTAAAGCATAGTTGCAATTTGCATCTATGTCAACGGGTTTTTTCAGCTCGCTTGACATCCACCCTTGCTGCTATTATGATGTCGCTGGACTTTTACAAATTCTGACTCCTCAAGGACAACAACAGCTCGCTTATGGAAACTGCCCGCTTATGTGGTATTCACAAAAAAGTTGCTCCGCTCCTGGCCGATCCTTGTGACCTTTTTCTCGTGGTGTCCATAGAAACGCAAACGCTCCTCGTCTGCGCGAATGGCGCCATAGTCGAGCGCTACGATGCCTCGACCTCCCGCTTCGGCATCGGCAATCAGGAGAACTCGCTCAAAACACCGCTCGGTATTCATCGGATCAGGGAGAAGTTCGGGTCGGATGCGCCCGCGGGCCGCGTTTTCAGAGACCGCGAAGACACGGGCGAAGACTGGGACCACAGCCAGACCGGAGATAATCTGATCCTCACCCGCATTCTCCGGCTCGAAGGCCTTGAGGAGGGGATCAACAAGGGCGGGAGCGTGGACACCTATGAGCGCTACATCTATATCCACGGCACCGGCCGGGAAGACCTGATCGGAATGCCGCTGTCACACGGGTGCGTCTGTTTGCGCAATCTCGACGTCATTCGCCTTTTTGAAACAGTGAAGGAAGGAACGCTCGTCTACATTGACCCTCCGCCTCTTGCCATAAACGGACGCCCCTGTCGCAGCGTCCATTTCACGGGCATTTTCGGCAGCGGCATGAGCGCACTGGCGCAATATCTGCGCTTTCAGGGCATCACGGTCTCGGGGTCCGACCGCTTCCATACAAGCGAAGATACCGCATTTATACGGCGATCGCTGGAAGGTCTCGGGTGCGCCATCGTTCCTCAGGACGGGTCGGGTGTTGGTGCGGACACGGATGTGGTCTGCGTCTCCACGGCCATCGAAGACTCGAATCCCGACATCGCAGCTGCCAGGAGCCGCGGCATTCCGATCATCCATCGATCAGACCTGCTCTGCGCTCTTATCACGACAAGAAAGACCATTGCCGTCGCCGGCACCAGCGGCAAGTCCACGGTGACCGCCATGATATTCGAATTTCTGACCGCGTGCGGAAAATCTCCTTCCCTGGTCAGCGGCGCGGCTCTGCGCAGGCTCGAAAAGCAGGGGCTCATCGGCAATGCCTATAGCGGCGGGTCAGACATCCTGGTGGTGGAGGCGGACGAAAGCGACGGAACGCTGGTCAAATATCATCCGGAAGCCGCGGTCATCTTGAATGTTTCCAAGGACCATAAAAACATTGAAGAGGTAGCTGCTCTGTTCGAAACGCTGCTTGCGCAGTCTTCCTGGACCGCTTCCAATGCCGACGACCCGGTCCTCGCGTCTCTTCCCGCAACCGTGCGCTTCGGAAGGAATGGGTCCGCATCGTGGCGCCCGGACCGGGCGGAGCTCCTGCCGACATCGGTCAAGCTGATCAGGAACAGCATTGCATATCATCTGCCGCTTCCCGGGGAGCACAATCTTGAGAATCTCTGCGCCGCGCTCTGCGTGTGCGGGCATTTCGGATGCGAGGAGACAGCACTGGCCGAAGCGGTAAAAAATTATGAGGGCGTGGCCCGGCGTTTTTCCGTAATCGGGACGAAGCAGAATGTGCAGGTCATCGATGACTTTGCCCATAATCCGGCAAAGATAGCGGCGGTTGTTCGTGCCAGCCGGGGCATTTCGGAGCGCATCATCGCCGTCTACCAGCCGCACGGGTTCGGTCCGACGCGGTTCTTAAAGGATGAATACATCGCGACCTTCCGGACCGTTTTTCAGAAGCAGGACTCACTCTATCTCCTGCCGATCTATTACGCGGGAGGCACGGCGCAAAAGGATATTTCTTCGGAAAATATCATCAAGGGCCTCGGCCCCGTGGCATTCAAGGCTGAAGCGGTGAAAGATCGCGATGCTTTGTTGGACAGATTGAAAGTCGATGCAAGGTCAGGAGACTGCGTACTGCTCATGGGAGCACGGGACCCGTCGCTGCCTGCGTTGGTGAAAAAGATCACGGACTTGTTCGGCGGGGAGAGACGTGCGTCATGAGCGAACGTTGGACCTTTCTGGACCTTTCTGGGGTCAGACTTGAATATTGCTATTTTCTTTTCAGGAACATAAAAATCGCCTCTACCTCGGATCGCCCGCCTTCTTCTCTCGCATACTTGGTTACCGAGGAAGCTTCTTTATGCAGGTGCTTCGCTATCTCGATGCCCCTGTAGCCGTATGCCTGTGCTGCCAGGGTAAATAGCCGCCTTCCCGCCATTACCTGCCTGTCCTTCCCTGCGGATTGAAGTTGCTCAAGCGTGATCCCGGTTCGGGCCGTCACGGCCCGGTTGATTTCGGGCAGGGTATGTTCCTTCTTTTTCTTTTCTTTTTTTACCTCACCATCATACTGTTCCAGTACGCGATCTACAAAATCGTCATCTCCTTGCAGCCGCTGGTCGACAACTGCATAGACCTCCTGCTTTTTAACAACATCGCCTTCGTTCATGAACTCACGATAATGCGTTCTCGCTCTTGTTCCGTTCTCTGAAAACATCTTAAGGACCGGCATGATATCAACCAGACTGTACGGGTTCGACTTCCCGAGGTATGCCTGATGGCTGCTCCAGGGGTATTGTCCCGGTTTCTCCGTTAGCCGCGCTCGGACAGGGTTGTAGTGGAGGTACCGCAGGAGAGCAAGGAGGTAGGCGTCGCGGTCGCACAAGATCGCTTTATACCTGCCCTGGAACAGATGGCCGACGGTCTGGTAGGTTTTGTTGTAGTACATCGTGTAGCTTTGATTGATCCCCTGCAGGATCTTCGAAAGCGGAGTTTCACGGGCCTCGATCAGAAGATGGACGTGGTTGCTCATAAGTACGTAGGCATACAGGGAGTAATGATAGCGGTTCTTATATCTAGTGAGGAACTGGATGAATTTTTGGTAATCAGCGGTGTCTTTGAATATCTTTTGTCTCTGGTTTCCGCGCGTGATGACATGATAGAACGCACCCTCAAACTCTATTCGCGGCTTTCTCGGCATGACGTCACGATATCAGAAGCGATGAACAATGTCAATATAGCAATTTTCAAGTCTGACCCATAAGTATCCTAAAATCGACATAGGTAGGCCCTCACGGGCTTTCCCTGTCACACCACCGTGCGTACGGGTCCGTACACGGCGATTCGGCTGGTTAAGCGTTGCGAACAACTAATCTTGGAAGTCCGAGCGAGTCAAAATAAGCATTTGGGAACGCCTGTTGTACGGCGGCATGGCGCGCCATGCGCCATGGGCCTTTGGGTGCGCCTGCCGCGACTGCGGCTTGGAAGTGAGGGATTCCCCGTTTT
>JAYTJE010000011.1:0-18256 GCA_043731355.1 Nitrospirota bacterium | reverse complement strand
CTGGCTCTATCTTGCCGGTCACAAGGACTTATTCAACGGTGAGATCGTGGGCTATGCGATGGGAGAGCGTATTACGAAGAACCTGGTCAGCCAGTCTTTGTTCCGAGCCGTAGCCGGAAAGCGCCCGGCAGAAGGCCTGATTCATCATTCGGATCGGGGAAGTCAGTATTGTTCCTACGAGTACCAGGAATTGCTCGGACAGTTTGAAATGAAATCATCTATGAGCAGAAAAGGCAATTGCTACGACAACGCGCCGATGGAGAGTTTCTGGGGAACTCTCAAGCAGGAACTTGTCCATCATAGACGTTATAGAACGAGGCAGGAAGCGATTCAAGAAATAACGGAGTACATCGAGGTCTTCTACAACCGGGAGCGCCGCCAGGCAAGGCTATGTTTTCTATCTCCTGCGGCTTATACACAAAAGTTCTATGCTAAACGGCTGGCGGCATAAAAGGTTTGGTGTCCACTATTGACATCCGACCTCAGTCTTGCCAATATAGGCAAAACCCAAGTGCTATAAATAGGACCGTTGCAAACGTCACCCAAACGGTAGCGGTCTGTTTATGATAATAAAGCAAAGTTCCAACTGTCAATGCACCAATTGCGGAAAGAGCTATAGTTGCTTGTATCGCAAGTTGCATAGTGCCCCCGTACATATAGTGTGGATGTTTTTTCTTACTCTTTGTCTCGGTTACTGTATTGGAGTAATGATTTGTTCTATATTTTTTCATTTGGCCTTAATACGTTGAGCCGCTTGTCGGGCTCGAACTGCTGGTTGGACAAATCTAACCAGTGTTTATCTATCCGCGTCCGGTTAGGAAAGAACGCTTTTTCGGTCTTTACCAGTTTAGCAATGAACATGCCAAAGCGCTCGCGTTATGCACGACTATATGCTTGATCTAAGTCGATGTCAACGAAACCGATGGGGTAATTTCAGGGTATTCAAAGAATATAGAAAGTAACATGAAATATTTCGATGAAATGCAACGTCGATAACTACAGGGAGTACTGCGTTAGTCTACAACTTCCCCGTCTTCCGATACTCTTCAACATAAACCTTGATGGCCCGGAGAATCATCCAGTCCATGGTAACGCTGTTGTCCTTTGCGATCTGGATCATTGCATCGACCAGGTCCTTGTCGATCACGGGCATGCCGGACGCCTGCGGCAATGGAGCAACAGCTTCTTCGCTCATGTCAAGGTTCGCTCCGGGCGTTCGTTTGAGATATTCTCTCCGAAGCAGGTCCTTGAGACCCTTGACGTCTCCGCATTCGATGGCTTTTTTCACATCCTCCGGCACCTCTGCCTGCGGAGAGAGCTGATCCCTGGTATTCGCTTCGGGAGAAAGGGGTTGTTGTTCTTGTACAGGAGAAGGAGCTGCCGCAGGCATTCCTCCTATCGGCATCATCCCGGTCATGCCCATCATCATGTTGGCAAGTTTTCTGGCAGCGTCATTGTCGGGCATTTCCCTGCTCAGGAACTCATCGAGCGTGCCTTGTGCTATGGCTTCCGCCATACGGTCGGCGACGAGCGGTTCCTGGTCTTGCTCGCTGTTCCTTTTGCGGGTGAAGGGGGTTGATGCCGGTCTGGGAAGGGGTTTGTCGTTCATCGGCGGCACCTCGTTCTATGATTTCTTCTTCATGCGATCAGCATCGCTTCTTTGATCTTCTGGGCTTTTTCCGCGCTCACCAATCGTGCCACGATGGCGAGGCCGAAAGCGAGCGCCGTGCCCGCGCCACGGCTGGTGAGCACATTGCCGTCATCCACCACGGCCTTTTCCTCGTAGATTGCTCCGCCGAGTTTGTCTTTGTACGAAGGATAGGCAGTGGCGCGCTTGCCCATGAGCACACCTGCGCTTCCGAGCACGATAGGCGCCGCGCAGATGGCGCCGGTGAGCTTGCCTTTTTGCGCAAAGCTTTTGACCAGCGCAATGACGCGCGCATCCGCATTTAAATTGTCGGCTCCGGGCTGGCCGCCCGGCAGCACGAGCATGTCGAAGTCGTCCGCCTTCACCATAGTGATAACGGCGTCAGGAATGATCCTGACCTTGCGGGCGCTCGTGATGTGGCCGTCGTGCAGGCCTGCGACCACGGTGTCGATCCCGGCCCTCCGCAGCACATCGATGATGGCAACGGCTTCCACTTCCTCAAATCCATCGGCTAAAATGACGGCAACCCTCGGCATAACTACCTCCTCACTATTTCGTCCGGCCTGAGAGGGAGGCGCAAAAAGAGCGTTGCACCAGCTTCATCCATATTATGCCGACATTATACCCGTACGATGCGAATCTATCAATACGCGATTTATCAGTTCAGTGAAGACCCTTGGCGTGAGCAATAAAAAACCGGGACCTCTGTCGAAGTCCCGGATCGTCTGGTTGCGGGTGCAGTGGGCGTTAAACTACTTGCCATCAGTTGGTTTCATAACGCCGAATTCGGTTTTGTCGTTCAGAACGTTCTTTACTGCTGTCATTGAAGCTGCTGTTAGTAATATGGTGTGGCAGTGCCACTTCCCGCACGGCCCACACCGTCCGCCGAAGCTTTTCCATGACCCTATTTTAGCAAAAAAAAACGATCTTGTGGCCGATCTTCAATTCGCAATGAGTTTGTACTTTTTCATGCTGCTGATTATACGGGGATGCGGCGGGCAGGTCAAGCAAGAGCGCGGCTTGGCGTCAAGCCGCGCGAAGCAATTGCGCTAAAGGAGCTTTCGAGCGAGGGATTGATTTGTCATCCGCTCCTCTTCAAGAATCCAGCGCTGTCCTCACGGCGCGCCGCGGGGGTGGTCAGGCCTGGTCCGGGACCTCTGCTGCTGACCGCGGACTGGTTCAACGAAACAGGAAATCTATCCCGTCCATGTCGGGAAGTTCTGTCTCGGAAACCACCAGGTCGATAAGCATGCCGCTTCCGAGGATCGACAGCGCGGCCCGGGCATCCCGGGCCAGAACGCTTTGATAGCCCTGGCAGGCCAGCGTATTAGTGAGTCTGTTTTCAGGGTCGGCGTCGACGATCAAAATGGTCTTCATGGCCTGCTCCTTCGTTGCGTCTCCTGACAACGGTCCCGACGCTTCGGAACGATCACGTGTCCCGCGGCAGAAGCTCTACGATCAACACAGTGCCCCAAAGGCCCACAATCGTATAAAGGCTTGACCCGGTCCGGAGAGGGGACCGGATGCGCGTCAGTATTTTTCAAACTCGGCATCAGCCTCGTCTTTGCCCGCATGTCCATTGCCATTGTGTTTCATGTCCAGCGCAACGCCGCCGCGCACCGCGCCGATAAGAGCATGGGCTGCAGGAGCAGGGTGGCTTGGGGCCGGGTGGGTCAAATGGACGACCGGGAATTTTGCGGCATGCAAAGCGCCTGTCGCTTTCCGTTCAGGCTGCTTCGTTACTGTTCTGAGCGCGCTGTCCAGGGAAAAGAACGAGATCGTTTCCTGCAGTTGTTCCGCCTGGGAGGAGAGCTCCTCCGCGGTCGACGACATCTCCTCCGCGGCGCCCGCGTTCTGCTGGACCACCTGGTTCAGTTGCTGGATCGCACTGTTGATCTGGTCGGCGCCGGTCGCCTGTTCTTTAGACGCAGCGCTGATCTCCTGTACCAGCTCGGAGGTTTTTTGGATATCGGGCACCAGTTTGGCGAGCATGCCGCCGGCCCGTTCAGCCACCTGGACGCTCGAAGAAGAGAGTTTGCCGATCTCTCCGGCGGCGGTCTGGCTTCGCTCCGCCAGTCTGCGCACTTCCGCCGCCACAACGGCAAAGCCCTTGCCGTGGTCCCCAGCGCGTGCAGCCTCGATAGCGGCATTCAGCGCGAGCAGGTTTGTCTGGCGGGCGATCTCTTCGATGATCGATATCCTGCCGGCGATCTCCTTCATGGCTGTAACGGCCTCGTTCACGGCCTTCCCGCTCTCAAGTGCGTCCGCCGCGGACTTCAACGCGATCTTCTCGGTTTGCTGGGCGTTGTCCGCATTCTGCCGGATCGTGGCGTTCATCTCTTCCACTGACGAGGAAGCCTCTTCCGCGGACGCCGCCTGCTCCGTTGCTCCCTGCGACATCTGCTCCGACCCGGCGCTCATCTGCTGGCTTCCCGCCGCAACGTTGTCTGATGCGGTCTTGACATCACTGACGACCGTACGGAGCTTTTCGAGCATGGCGACCAGTGATTTGCCCAGCGTGTCTTTTTCCGACAGCACGGCGACGCTGCACGTCAGGTCCCCGGCAGCGATCATTTCGGCGGCCCGGGCCAGACCTCTCAGGCCCGTGATGACCGTGTTCAGGCTTTCGATGATCTTCGCGATCTCGTCCTGACGTTCTGCTACGATCTCGATGGAAAGGTCTCCCTGGCTGAAGACATCGAGTTTCTGGACGAGCATGGCGACCTGGCGCTGCAGATATTCCCGCTGTTCGTCGGCCTCGCGCTGCAGGCGCTTGACCTCGGATATGTCGATGATGACCTCCATGCCTCCGTAGGGTTTGCCGTGCTCGTCCATGAGCGCCGAACAGGCCGCCTGCACATGGAATTTATTGCCCTGCCGCGTCTCAGCCACGGTTTCGCCGAGGATCGGCTGGCCCGTGCGCATGCAATTCTTTATCGTGCAGTTCTCGGTGCCGCAGAGCGGTGTTTTGCAGAGCTGGGCGCAGGTCATTTTGCCCACGACGTCTTCGCGCAGATACCCCATGGCCTTTAAAGCGGCGTCATTGATCGACATGATGACGAGCTCGGTGTTCGTAACGAACATGGGGGCCGCGATGGAGCGGAGGACGTTCTCGTTTTCCCACCTGGCGCGGACCACCTCGGTCTGGTCGACGATCACCTCCATGCCGCCGAAGATGTTCCCCTCGCTGTCCTTGAGGGGAGAACAGGAGGCCTTGATGGGGATCTTCCGTCCATCGCGCGTTTCAGCCACGGTTTCCCCGATGATCGCTTCACCGGTGCGCATACAGTTTTTCAAGGTGCAGTTCGCTGTCCCGCAGAGCGGCGTCCGGGAAAAATCGGCGCAGGTCATTTTCCCTACCACATCCTCACGGTGGTAGCCCATGACCTTCAGGGCGGGCTCGTTGATGGACGTGATCGTCAGGTTCCGGTCAACCGTATAGGTCGGCGCCGCGCTGCAGGACAGTACCGCTTCACACTCCTTTGCCCGTGCGGCCATTTCCGCAAGTTGTTTCTCGAGCGTGCGGATGCGGCTTGCTCCATTCGTTTTGCCGGTTCCCGGGGTCCGCGCTCTCTTTTGTCTCCTTATTTTTACTGTGGCTACCGTCATGATCGTACCTCCCTGGATCGCAATGTAATAAGCTGATAGCGTGTAAGAAAATTATGAGGGTGCAGTCCTTATTTGTCTATGCGTATAAACACTTAACCATGCACTCACCCGACAGGAGGAACGGCACCCGTTATGCAATCAAGCTGCCAGTACAAATATTTCATAAACTTAGGCGTAAAGTTTCAGCAAAGCAAAAGCCTTTTCACCACGAATGGCTCGAAGATCACGAAGAAGTTAAAGAGATAAAATAAAAATATTGTTTTTAACTTCGAGTACTTCGTGCTCTGGTTAATTTTCTTGCCGTTTTGAGATGAATTTTATTATAGCTACTAAGGCAGGTTAAGGAGGTTCTGGCGCATGGCGAAGTGGATGAGGCCGGCATGGCTGTGAATGTTCAGCTTGCGCATGATCCGGGAGCGATGGGCCTCCACGGTCCTGATGCTGATGAAAAGCAGAGAGGCTATCTCCTTGTTCGCCAGACCGCGGGCCACCATGGAGAGGATCTCCCGTTCACGGCTGGTCAGTGTTTTGTCGCGGCCATCCGCATCGGCTGCGCCCGTATATCGAGAGGTATCCAGCTCGCAGACCTTCAACGGTTCGCTCAGATAGGTGTTCCCCGTCATAACGGCGTGGATTGCGCCGACGATCTCGTGCGCAAGGGAGTCCTTGACCACGTAACCGTCAGCTCCTTTTTGCAATGATTCGTTCACATAGGACTGATCGGCGTGCATGGAGAGGACGATGATCCGGGTCCGCGGGGCCAGTCGTTTTATTTGTCCGATCACCTGGATGCCGTTCATGACCGGCATCATCAGGTCAAGGATCAGCACATCGGGCCGGAGCTTCCGGACCATCTCGACAGCAACGAGCCCGTTGATCGCCTCGCCGACGACGGTGCAGTCCGGTTCGGCAGCCAGGAGGGTCTTCAGCCCGAGTCTTACGATGGCATGATCGTCGGCAAGTACGATGGTCGTCATTTCTCTGCGCTTCCTTTTGCGTTCTCCGAAGAGAGGGGGATCGACGCAACAATGCTGGTTCCCGCACCCGGCGCCGACTGTACCGACAGCACGCCCCCCGCCGCTTCAACCCGTTCGCGCATGCCGAACAAGCCGACGCTTTGCCTGCGGACGAGCGCTTCGGCCGGATCGAAGCCCTTCCCTTTATCGGAAACGGCCAGGTGAACGGCGCGGTCATCAACGGTCAGTGATACGGCGAGGTCTATCACGCCCGCGTGCCGCGCCGCATTGGTCAGTGCTTCCTGGATCACGCGGTAGATCACGGTCTCGATATCGGCGCTGAACCGCTTCTCAAGGCCCGCATGGCCGAAGGCGACGCGGATGCCGGTCTGTTCACGATAGCGTTTGAAGTGCCAGGTGAGCGCAGGCAGCAACCCCAGGTCGTCCAGCATCGAAGGCCGCAAATCGAGGGAAAGGTTCCGGACCCGCTCAAGCAGTTCGCCTGCCAGCACCTGCAGCTCATGGAGCCGGCTGCCCGCGATCCCGGACAGGGAGGGCTGCATCATGTCCAGGGCAAGTTTTAACCCGGTCAATTGCTGGCCGATCTCGTCATGCAGCTCCCGGGCAATAAAGCGACGCTCCGACTCCCGGGCTTCGATCAGCCGGGACGACAACGCCTGCAGCTGTTCCGCATGGGTGCGGAGCAGTCCCTCGGTGTTCTTCCGGTCGGTTATGTCCTCGGCCACGCCTACGATCCGCGAGCTTTCGCTCTTCTCGGTCATGACAAAGAAGGTCCGCGCCCGTATCCAGCGGAGCGATCGGTCAGGCCTGATAATGCGAAAAAGGGGGGTAGTCGGTTAGCATCACCTCCCTATCTTTCAGAATACGGCCGAACGAAAATCACAGCAACTGCTTTAAGCTATATTTAAGATAGTTTCATAGTTTCAGCTGGTTATCTTGCATAGCATTTGCTATCATTTTGCTCACGCTATGCAATAGGATCACAGGTGACGCTAACCGACTACCCCCTATGCGAAATTCCTCGTCCAGAGGGACGCCTTGTTCCTGCTGCGCTGCGGCAGCGCGAACACGCTCCGCATCCCCGGGATGGACGCTTTCGAGAAACGACCCCGACTGTTCGTAAAAACTCTGGTAGGTCCTGCCGAAAATTTCCCGGTATGCAGGGCTGACATACAGGACATCCTTGCCGGCGATGTCGCTTATCCAGAAAACCTCGTGTATCGTTTCGGCAAGCTGCCGGAACTTGAGCTCGCTCCGGCGCAAATGTTCCTCGGTGCGCACACGGTCGGTAATGTCAAGAATAACGCCCCGCAGTCCGACAGGCCTTCCTTCATGATCGGAGCAGAAGTAATAATGATGGGGAACGTCGATCCGTCCATCCGCAGCGCCGTGTATTCATTGCCATGGACCGGCCTTCCCTGCAGAATGTCCGCCATATTCCTGAGCGCCAGTTCCCGTTCTCCGGGCACGAGCATGTCCACGAGCGACAGGCCGCGCGCGAGATCGCCTGAGCTATAGCCGAAGTGCTCGAATCCCGCCCGGTTGGTAAACGTGATGAGGCCGTTCAGATCGGCCTCATAGATCGGCTGCGGAAGAAGATCGGCGATTTCGCGGAACCGGGTCTCACTATGGCGGAGCGCTTCTTCTGCCTGCCGGTGACCGGGGTGGTCCAGTCTTGATATTTTTTTTATCCCAGGCATAGAAAGAGTATAGCATACCCGGACGACAGCACGAGGCGAGGCAAGGTCTCGCTTGTTTCAGGACGAAAACCCGTATCTAAAATTCACGATGTGCCGAAGTTAAGCGTAAATAAAGCTTAAAGAGCTTGAATTCCCGCCGCCTTTATGAAATAATGCCTTGCAGTCGATACCACACATTTCACCGGAGGGACCATGATATTCGAAGCGATCATTCTCGGCATTCTCCAGGGGCTCACCGAGTTCCTGCCGATCAGCAGTTCCGGACATCTCATTCTGGTCCAGTGGGCCACGGGCTGGACCGGCGAGCTCATGAACAATCTGACCTTTGACGTTGCGCTCCATGTCGGGACCCTGGTCGCCGTGCTCGGGTACTTCCGGCGCGACTGGCTGCGCCTCGGCAGGGCCTGCGTTAACGTCGTACGCGGCGGCGCGCCGGACTACGAGGCGCGGCTTGTTTGGTATATCGCGCTGGCGACTATTCCGGCCGCTTTTATCGGCATGAAGTATGAGCATGTGGTAGAGACCCTGTTCCGCAATCCGCTCCTGGTCGCCGCGGCGCTTGTGGCCGGCTCGCTCGTTATGTGGCTGGCCGACCGGTATTCGAAGCAGGAGTATCAGCTTCGGTCCATGACCCTCCACCACGCTTTTTTTGTCGGGATAGCCCAGGCGCTTGCTCTCGTGCCGGGCATTTCTCGTTCAGGCATCACGATCTCCGCCGGCCTTGCCGGAGGGTACACGCGGGAGGACGCGGCGCGGTTCTCGTTTCTTCTTTCCACTCCGGTCATCGCCGGCGCAGCGGTGCTGAAGCTCAAGCACATTTCGCTCCACAGCAATGAAGCGGCCGTTGGTTTCGTGCTCGGGACGCTCTGCTCGGCGATCGTCGGGTACCTTTCCATCCGGTTTCTGGTACGGTACCTTGAGCGTCATACGATGAATATCTTCGTGTGGTACCGTCTTGTTCTGGCTGCGGCAGTGGTGCTGCTGTGGGCGGTGAGGTAAGGCGAGAAGTGAGAAGTGAGAAGTAAGAAGTGAGAAGTAAGAAGAAAGAAAAACATGGCGGCTACACCGGAAAAACATAAACACTGGAACGAGATGGCCGGCCTGCTGCTGTTCGCGCCGGGGCTTCTGCTGCTGCTCAGCCTCCTTACGTACAGCGCAACCGACCCCTGCTTCAGCGTATCAGGCGCCGGCGGTGAGCTCAGGAATGCCATTGGGATCATCGGGGCCTATCTCTCCGATGTGCTGCTGCAGCTTGCCGGGGTTTCGGCCTACTTCATTCCCTGTTTCTTTTTTGCCTATGCTGTTTTCCTGACGCTCGGCGGCGAGGCCCTTCACCCCCATCTGAAGAAAGTCGGCGGCCTTCTGCTCTTCGCCTCCATGTCCGCTTTCTTCGGCCTGCAGGGCGGCGCCCTCCGGCTCTTTGGCGAGAACGTGCCCGCGGGCGGTATGCTGGGCGGTTCCATCGCCTTTCTGCTGCTTTCCGGGTTTTCCGCAACGGGCGCCTACATCATCACGCTTACCGCCATCGCGCTGGGGCTCATGCTGCTGACGCCGTTCTCGTTGCTCAAAACCGCCGCCTGGCTGGGCGAAGTCTATGGCCGGCTGTCAGAGCAGTTCGAGCTTATGATGATGCGCTATGAGGGCCGGAAAGAAAAAGCGAAGGAAGCCAGACTGCGGCCAACCGTGCCGAAGGAATTGCCGAAGATCGTTGATCCGCCGAAGGATGCGGCGCTAGAGCGCGAGGAAAAGGAAAAGAGAGCGAAGCCTCCGAAGCCGGTCCAGGAGAACTTCGAGTTCATGGAGAATAAGGACGACGGCGGCGCCTACCAGTTTCCGACCATCGCCCTGCTGGACCCGCTTCCGCCCGCGGGCAAGAAGGTCTCGAAAGAGGAAATGCTCGCCGAGTCGGAGCTCCTGGCGCGGAAGCTCCTGGATTTCGATATAGAAGGCAAGATAACGCAGGTCTACCCCGGCCCGGTGGTCACTATGTTCGAGTTCGAACCCGCGCCCGGCGTGAAGGTGAGCAGGATCGTGAACCTTGCCGACGATCTGGCGCTCGCCATGCGGGCCGGGAGCGTACGCATCGTGGCCCCCCTGCCGGGCAAGGCTGCGGTCGGCATCGAGGTGCCGAACAACACCCGCGAGACTGTCTACTTCCGCCAGATCATCGAAACGCCGGAATATCTGACGAACAAATCCAAACTCAAGGTCCCACTCGGAAAGGACATCTTCGGTGCATCGGTCATCGGCAGCATTGACAAGATGCCCCATCTGCTCGTGGCCGGCGCCACCGGATCGGGCAAGAGCGTCGCCATCAACTCAATCATTCTTTCGATCCTGTTCAATGCGCGGCCGAGCGAGGTCAAGCTCGCCATGATCGACCCCAAGATGCTCGAACTCTCGGTCTACGCGGACATCCCGCATCTGCTCTCCCCGGTGGTCACCCAGCCAAAAAAAGCGGCTGAAATGCTCAGGGCGGTGGTCGCCGAGATGGAGCACCGGTATCGGCAGCTTTCGGAGAAGGGGAACAAGAACATCGAATCCTATAACAAGGCCATGCCCGAGGCAGAGCGCCTGCCCTATATCGTGGTGATCATCGACGAGCTGGCGGACCTCATGATGACCGTGGCGCGCGAGGTCGAAGACTCGATCATGCGTCTGGCGCAGATGGCGCGGGCAGCCGGCATTCATCTTATCGTGGCGACCCAGCGGCCGAGCGTGGATGTCATCACCGGGCTTATCAAAGCGAACCTGCCCTCCCGGATATCCTTTCAGGTTTCCTCCAAGACCGACTCGCGAACCATCCTCGACGCCAACGGCGCCGAGAATCTGCTCGGCATGGGCGATATGCTGTTCCAGCCGCCGAATTCGTCCCATATTATTCGCGCCCATGGCTGCTTCGTGTCCGAGGCTGAGATCAAGCGCGTCGTCGATTTCGTCAAGAAGCAGGGCAAGCCCGATTATGGAATGCTCCCGCAGCGGGTGAAGGAAGTGGCCGAGGCCGCGCAGGCCACGACCGAGGAAGGCGAGCGCGACGAGTTCTATCAGCGCGCCGTGGAGTTGGTGCAGCTGAACGGCCAGGCCTCGACGTCGTTCATCCAGCGCAGGCTGCGCGTGGGGTACAACCGCGCCGCGCGCATGATCGAGATGATGGCCGAGGACGGCATCATCGGACCGGCCGACGGCTCCAAGCCGCGCGAGGTGCTGGTCAGGAAGAATATGGACGGGACGCTGAATGATATCGATGAGCTGTAATGCGAATTCCGGAAAGGAAAATTGTATGAAAAAAGCTGCTCTTCCCCTGGCACGACTATCATTCTCTCAAAAAATGGATTTAATGGAAACCCTCTGGGCGGACCTGGCGAAAGACGAGAAAAAACTGGAGTCCCCGGGCTGGCATGACGCCGTTCTCAAGGAGCGGGGGACCGCTTATGCGGCCGGCAAGCTTGTCGCGTCGGAATGGGAACAGGCCAAGAAACGCATCAAAAAGAAGGTTTCATGAAAATAGCCTGCGGATGGCATTGAATCGAAGGGCCTCATTCTTGCCATGGTCGCTAACACCGAAAATCCGTTCTTTACGACTTAGGTCTAACTCGACAATCACTGGTTGGAAAGTAGAAGAGAGGTCTGTCAATGACGGCTAATTCTGGATTAAACAAGTATGAAGATTTAACTCATCAGTTCCATGAGAAATATAGGACGACAGGCATTGCCTTAAGTATTTCTTTGGCAGCGTTTGCTTCAGCAGAAGGCTGGTGGTTTTATGGCCTCCTTGAATGTGTAAAAAGGACAGGCAATCTGCCACAAATAATTCTGTATGCTGTCTCCATTAGTTCAGCAGTCTCTTTATTTGTTTTATCGTTTATTCTTCAGTTTCGCCATTATGACGCAATGCGACACATGGCTCGGTCTTATTATAATCTGTATAAATTCATTGAAAGCAAAGAACAAGAAGGGAAGTGGGATGAGGAACGCAAGAAAGAATGGTCCAATGCCATTGACTATTTTGACAAGGCAGATAAAGTGATCGTTTGGCTGAAAAAATCAGCGATCATAAACTTCAGCTCAGCTATTCTTTATTTAATTTTCTATCAGCCTTACCCCACAAAATAAATTCTCGTGTTGCACTGGCTTGTAAATTTGACAAAATGCCGTTCAAGTTCAACAATAATTAGGCCGTCACAGGAGGCGAGCAATGGATTTTACAAAATTCGAGACTCTTTCAATAAAGCATCATCCCCAGCTCGATGAGAAATGGGTACAAGCTCGCATTGCTGAAGATCCATCTATTCTCGGCCTTGGTGATGTTGTGTTGAGGGATAAGGAGCGTATTCAACCAAAAGCGGGCAGGCTCGACTTGCTCCTTCAGGAAGAGGAAGCCAATAGAAGATATGTGGTTGAGATTCAGCTTGGCGCTCTCGATGAAAGCCATATCATTCGTACCATCGAGTACTGGGACATTGAACGCCGAAAAAATCGCAAATATGAACATACAGCAGTAATAGTCGCGGAAGACATCACAAGTCGCTTTCTCAATGTCATCAGTTTGTTTAACGGCATGATTCCGCTTATGGCAATTCAAATGAAAGCCTTAAAAGTCGGGAACAACGTTGGCTTGGTCTTTACAACGGTTTTAGACCAAATGACTCTTGGTCCCGATGATGATGCTGATGAGGTGCAGGAAGCAACTGATCGGACATATTGGGAGCAACGTGGCTCAAAAAAGACGGTTGCTATGGCGGATGAGCTTCTTGAACTCGCTCGTAGTCACGATAAAGCCCTTGAATTGAAATATAACAAGTTTTATATCGGTCTTGCCAAAGATAGTCAGCCGAATAACTTCGTAATCTTTCGACCTAAGAAAGGCTTCTTGCGATTTGAACCAAGACTGGAGAGTTCAGCGGAGACACAGGAGTTTCTTGAATCAGCCGGTCTTGATGTCATGGACTATGATAGTCGATGGGGGCGTTATCGCATCCGACTTCAGCCCGGTGATGTAGAAAAAAACAAAAAGACGCTAACCGATGTGATTGGACGGGCCTTTGCTGAAAGCACGAAAGCGTGATGAGGCCAAATGGATGATTCCAACCAGCCGGTCCACAGCGACGCCCCGAAGGCGGCGAGTGACCGGCGTGTTCATGCGTAAGTTACCCCCGTATTTGTTGATAGTTGCTTTATGTTGAACTTGCAGAGTGGTAGGTGAAGTTGTTTGTCATTAATGCCGGATTGCACGAATGCTGGGACGCGCCCAATAATGAAGAAAATTACTCCCTTACCTGAAAAGCACGAAATACGGCCGGGCCAGTCCCTTGAGCTGCTGAAAGAACTGCACATCCTTACCCGCGACGGACAGCTGAACCAGGACAGCAGACGCAAGCTGAAACAGGTTTATCACCTCTATCAATTCATCGAACCGCTGCTCACGGAAGTCCAGCAAGACCATCCCGCTATCACCCTGGTCGATCACGGGGCCGGCAAGTCCTACCTGGGGTTCATCCTCTACGACCTCTTCTTTAAACGGCAGGAGAGCGGCTCCCGGATCTTCGGCATCGAGACGCGCGATGAACTGGTGGAAAAGTCCCGGGCCCTGGCGGAGCGGCTTGGGTTTACAAGCATGATCTTTCTGAACCAGTCCGTTGCCGAATCCGCCGGATCATCCGCTTTGCCGGAAACGATCGATGTCGTGACCGCTTTGCATGCCTGCAATACCGCAACAGACGATGCGATCCATTTCGCCCTGAAGAAGAAGGCCAAATTCATTGTGCTGGTGCCCTGCTGTCAGGCTGAAGTCGCTGCGGCGCTCAAGAAGAACAAGGGCCCGGCGCTGGCCAAAAGCAGTCTGACCGAGCTCTGGCGGCATCCGCTGCACACGCGGGAATTCGGCAGCCTGATCACCAATGTGCTGCGCTGCCTGGAACTGGAGTCAGCCGGGTATCAGGTGAACGTGACTGAACTGGTGGGGTGGGAACACTCGATGAAAAACGAACTGATCATCGCGGCCTACAAAGACCTGCCGCGCAGACGGCCGATGGAGCGGCTGAAGGAAGTGCTGGAAACGCTTGGTCTGGAGGAACTGGAGAGGCGGTTTTCCGCTCCAGCTGGCAGCACATGTCCTGCATCATGATTTTAAAAATGGCAGTTAAATTTACCACGAAGAACACGAAGAACGCGAAATTATAAGCACTATTTTGACTTTGTCTTCTACAACTTCTTCGTGACCTTCGTGGTGAAAAGTCTTTGGCTCCGGCTTGTCCGGGTTGGGGGGAGGGGCTCCAGGTGGAACGAAGCGAACGGTTCGGAAACGCTGGCAGGGTCATCAAGATCGGGTTCTGGGTGAACGCCGGGCTCATGATAATGAAGCTGCTTGCCGGTTATTTCGGCAAATCGGAAGCGGTCTTTGCCGACGGCATGGAAAGCGCCGCGGACTTCATCGCCCTGGGGTCAAGCATGATCGCCTTGAGCATCGGCAGCCGGCCCTTTGACGAAGCGCACCCCTACGGGCACGGCAAGGCCGAGAGCCTCTCCGCTATCATCGTGTCTCTCGTCATCTTCTCGACCGGAGGCTGGATCCTGGTCCGGTCGCTCCATGCTATCATCGACGGGGCGTACGCGGTCCCGGCGGCCATGGCGGTGGCAGCGGCCTTTCTCACCATCATCATCAAGGAGGTCTTGTACCGCTATTCAGTCAAGATCGGCACGGCACTGGGAAGCCCGGCCATCCTCGCGGTGGCCAGGGACCACCGGAAAGACGCCATCACCTCCGTCAGCACGCTCATTGGCGTCACGGGCGCCTTCTTCGGTTTTACCGTGCTGGATCCCATCGCCGCCGGGGTCACCTCGTTCTTTATTTTTCACATCGGGTACGAGACCTTCGTGGGCGCGGCGCACGACCTTATGGACGGCAAGCCCGCCGACGATTGCATAGAGGGGATCAGGCTGCTTGCCGAGGGAGTGGAGGGCGTCGAGCATGTGCACGAGCTCCGGTGCCGCCGCTCGGGCCAGTATTTGATCGTGGACCTGAAGCTCGACATGGACCCCGAAATGACCGTGAGGAAGTCCCATGCCATAGCCACGTCCGTTAAGAAGCTCATCTTTGACCGCTTCCTGAACGTCGGGGACGTCATGATCCATGTCAATCCCCATGAGGATGAGCATCAGGACCTGATCCGGCTGTAATGCTGAAAAGCTTTGGACGCGGATACCAGAAGGAGGCGCTTCTCAGCGAAATCGGATGAACGCGGATAAAACAGACCTTTGAGACCAAACGTAAAAAGGGCAGCCCCAATGGGCTGCCCTTTTCATTGTGCGCCCGGCAGGGCGCACTCACTTGGAGGTGTAAGTCCTCTATGGACCCTGATGACGGGAACCATTAGCCGAACCGCAAGGGCTACCGCCGTGAGGCGGGGTCTGAAGGAAGCGGAACGCAAATCCCCGGCCCGAAGAACATGAAGCGCATACGAGGCAGCCGCGTCTGGGCGAGAAGGCCATAAGATTCAAAGCCCAATAGTCATCCGGAAGATGCGGAAGTAGATGCGACGGGTATATGGGGAGAAGGTGAGTGCGCAATACCCGGGGAGGTCTGCATGTTCGCCTATAGGCTACCGCTGTCGAGAGATGGCGGGACAAACATGCAGAAGTCAGCCGAGGGCATAGTAGTCGCTGCGCACAGCGACGAAGGCCCGAACATGGAAGGACGGATGGGAACCAAAACCTCGATGGACGAAGGAGACGCACCCAGGAGGGCTGAGATGCCCGAGGACTCCCGGAAGGTAGCGGGCGGAACCCGCAAGAATACGGTGAGGGAGCGTCAAGCGTCCACGGTGGCGGAGGAACATGCCCAGCCGGAAGCGATGAATCTCTTAGAGGAGGTACTGCGCCGTGAGAACCTGATAATTGCTCTGCGCCGCGTCCAGTCGAACAAAGGAGCACCGGGAGTGGACAGAATGACCGTCCAGAAACTTTCGGCATACCTGAGAGAGCACTGGCCGCGCATCCGGGAAGAGTTGCTGAACGGAACGTATATCCCCGCGCCGGTCCGAAGGGTAGAAATACCCAAACCGGACGGAAAGGGAGTGCGTCCGCTCGGAATCCCCACTGTACTCGATCGGTTCATCGAACAAGCGATACTTCAAATACTGACTCCCCTCTTCGATCCACGCTTCAGCGATCATAGCTATGGTTTTCGTCCTGGCCGCGGGTGTCACGGTGCAGTAACAGCGGCCCGCGCCCATGTGGAAGCAGGCTATCGTTTCGTAGTGGACATGGATTTGGAAAAGTTCTTTGACCGCGTCAACCACGACGTGCTTATGGTGCGAGTGGCCAGACGGGTCAAAGATAAGAGACTTCTCCGAATCATTGGCCGTTACTTAAAGGCTGGTATCATGATCGGCGGAGTCATCCATGACCACGAAGAAGGAACGCCGCAGGGCGGCCCGCTCTCGCCGCTCCTCTCCAACATCCTCTTGGATGATCTGGACAAGGAACTTGAACGGAGAGGACACCGCTTCTGCCGGTACGCCGATGACTGTAATATTTATGTGCGGTCAAAGGCGGCAGGAGAACAGGTCATGCAGTCGATCACCCGTTTTCTTGCAAAGAAACTTCGCTTGCAGGTGAATGAAGATAAGAGTGCAGTAGACCGGCCCTGGAAACGTAAGTTTCTGGGATACAGCATGACCTCGCACCATCGCCCCAAGCTCAAGGTCGCGCAAAACTCCATCAAGCGAGTCAAGGGGCGCATCAAAGAGATCATGCGGAAGGGGCGCGGGCGTTCACTACCGAAAGTCGTCGGTGAAATGACACCGCTCCTCCGCGGCTGGGTGAACTACTTCCGGTTGTCCCAAGTAAAAGCAGCTTTTGAGGAACTGGATAAGTGGATACGACGGAAACTGCGGTGCATCCTGTGGCGGCAGTGGAAGAAGCCACGTACCAGAGCTGGAAAACTGATTGAACGAGGGATAGAAAAAGCGCGAGCGCTTGCTTCGGCCAACAATGGCCGGGGGCCATGGTGGAACGCCGGGGCATCGCATATGAATGCTGCGGTACCTGCCAAATGGCTGCAACAACAGGGACTCCTGAGCCTTCTTGCAGAGCATCAACGTTTTATGAACCTTACATGAACCGCCGTATGCCGAACGGCACGTACGGTGGTGTGAGAGGCTGGGGCTGCAAGGCCCCCGCCTACTCGATTTAGAAAGAGGGTTCTCTCCATGTCGAGGACATAAAAATACTTGAATCCAATTCCCGTTTCCTGGTTTCCATGAGTGCATGGCGCCACAAAGAAGGGCTGGCGCAAAATGAGAAACGTTTTTGTTCATGACGGCAAAAACCACTTCACCAATACACTATGCAACCAAATGTATATCTCTATTTGTAATTTGAGATTACCCCGCGGATTCAACTTCGAAGTGCAACTTTTGCAGGTGAATTTAGGTGGTGCGATGTGTTAGTATTGGCGCCACTTAAACGAACAAGCAAAAGGAGCACAGATGGAGCACTACAAGCAGCTCACCAGCGAGCAAAGATACCGGATTTCCGGGTTGAAGAAAGCGGGCTGGAAACAAGCCCGGATCGCGGCGGAGGTTGGTGTGGACAAATCCACGATTTCCCGCGAGTTGAAACGCAACAAAGGAGATCGTGGCTGGCGGCCCCAGCAGGCTCAACGATTGCGTGACGAACGTCGACAGGGATGTGTCAATGGCAAGCAATTCTCACTGAATGACTGGGCAGAAGTCAAACGACTGATACGCCAGGACTTCAGCCCTGAACAAGCGGCTGCGAGGCTTGCACTGGAAGGCAGCTTGCAGATCAGCCATGAGAGCATCTACCGGTACCTTTACACAGACAAACGAGCGGGCGGTGATTTGTGGCGGCATTTGCGCTGTCAGAAACCACGCCGCAAGCGTTATGCAAGCGGACAAGAACGGCGTGGCGTCATCCGCAACCGGATTAGTATTGATAAGCGTCCAGAGATCGTTGAGCAGAGAATTCGCATAGGTGATTGGGAAGGCGACACCGTGATTGGCAAGAACCATCAGGGGGGACTGGTGACGCTAGCAGAGCGGAAATCGCGCTATGTCCTGGCCGGGCCAGTGCGCAGCAAGCATGCCGAGGGCGTGACAGCGAAGGTCAACAGCCTGCTACGCCCCCACAAGCATAAATGCCATACCGTGACCTTCGACAACGGCAAAGAGTTTGCGGAGCATGAAATCATCGCAGCGGAGCTGAAGGCGGACATCTACTTTGCCCACC
This sequence comes from Nitrospirota bacterium, assembly GCA_043731355.1. Classification (GTDB taxonomy): domain Bacteria; phylum Nitrospirota; class UBA9217; order UBA9217; family UBA9217; genus GWC2-56-14. The sequence continues at coordinate 71 of JAYTJE010000011.1, read as the reverse complement.
CCTACCATTCCTGGGAACGGGGACTGAACGAGAACAGCAACGGGTTGCTGCGGCAGTATTTCCCCAAGGGG
>JAYTJE010000010.1:0-41588 GCA_043731355.1 Nitrospirota bacterium | reverse complement strand
GGAAAGGTCCGCGTTCTCGATAAGAAGAGGCCCGCCGAAGCTGACCTTGACGCTCTGTAAACTGACTAAAGCCATGAAATACCCCGTTCTTTACTGCCTATTTGCGCCCGCACACTGTACCCCGTGGCGTGGTGAATTGCAACCGAAATCACGTTCACTAAAGTTCTTGCACAAACCGGCCGGGTGATAACAACTCTCCTCCTTGGCAAGGAGGGGCTGGGGGTGGTGCTTTTCATGTGCCTCGCCGCTGGTTCAATCATGTTGATTGAACCGAACACTTAACGTTTGGTTCAGGCTGCAAGCCTGAACCAGCAACGGGTTCATGGACGATTCAGGTAAAATTTCTTGATCGGAAACATGATTACTTTGCTACATTATGTTATACTCAAATCAAACACTATAGCTGCCATTAGCAACTGTTCTAACCTTGACCACCGTCATCAGCTAAAGTCGCACAGGTGGTTGTCCATGACAAAACGATCGCTGTTCACAATCAGCTCGATTCTTTTCCTCCTGTGCAGCGGACTTTTGTTCTCTTCCGTCCAGGCCGACGCCGCCCAGCAGCAGGTTAAAATCGGAGTCCTCGCTTATCGGGGAGCTGAAGCCGCGCTCACCATGTGGAGTCCGACCGCCGACTATCTGACTAAAAATATACCTCATTACACCTTCTCCATCGTGCCCCTCAGCTTTCACGAAATCAACCATGCGGTCGAGCGCGGGGACGTGGACTTCGTTCTGGCGAACTCCTCCATCTACGTCGAACTCGAAGCGCGCTACGGCGCGGACCGGATCGCGACCTTGCGGAACAACGGATGGCTGGGAGGCCACACCGTGTTCGGCGGCGTCATCTTCTGCCGGGCGGACCGAAGCGACATCAGCAACCTGAACGCTTTGAAGGGCAGGTCTTTCTCGGCGGTCGACGAGACCTCTCTGGGCGGCTGGCAGGTGGCGTGGCGGGAGCTGAAAAGCAGCGGCCTGGACCCGTACCGGGACTTCTCAAGCTTGCGCTTTGCTGATACGCACGATGCTGTCGTGTATGCGGTCCGCGACAATAAAGCCGACGCGGGGACCGTGCGCACGGACACGCTCGAACGCATGGCCGCGGAAGGGAAAATAGATATTCGAGTGTTTCGCATCCTGAATCAGCAACAGGAGAAGGGTTTCCCGTTTCTGCTCAGCACCAGGCTCTATCCCGAATGGCCGCTGGCCGTGGTGCGGCATACGGATAGTGAACTGGCGGAACAGGTGGCCGTCGCGCTGATCACCATGCCACATGACGGCCCGGCGTCACAAGCAGGGAAGATAAGGGGCTGGACGATCCCGCTCGACTACCAGCCGGTGCATGACCTGCAGAAAGAGCTCCGCATCGGCGCATACCGGGATTACGGCAGGATAACCCCGGCCGAGGTCCTCCGGCTGTATTGGCACTGGATCGCGCTCGCGCTTGCCGCGCTGCTCCTCATGCTCTTCCTGACGCTGCATGCGCTCAGACTGAACAAACGCCTGGCCCTGGCGAAACAGCTCGTGGAGAACGCCCGCAACGGGCTTGAGCAGGAGGTCCGGGAGCGGACAAAAGAGCTGTTGAAGGCCGAAGAGCTCAGCCGGAAATACTCTCTTGATCTGGAACGGCTGCTCTCCATCTCCCGTGAGACGACCATGACCACCGACCTGAAGGGTTTGTATCGGACCTTTGTCTGCGCATCCAAAGAACTGCTGAACCTCGATTTTTCCACGTTAATGCTGCTGTCCGAGGACAAAAAGACGCTGACCATGCAGGACTCCCTTGGTTTTCCCGAGGCGATGATAGGGCGCTTCACCGTCGTCGAGGGCCAGGGCCTCACTACCCTCGTGGTTAAGAGCAAAAAACCGGAAACCGTGGCCGACTTCATCGGTGAGACCCGGTTCGAGATACCGCCCATTGTCGGTGAGAAAGGCATTCGGTCCGCGGTGGCCGTTCCCATGATGATGAAGGAAGACATCCTCGGCGTGCTGGTCGGGCATACGGTCGCTCGCAGGGATTTTTCGCAAAAAGAGCTCGACATCTATCAGCACATCGCCAACCAGGCGGCGGTCGCCATCCGGAACGCAATGAACACGGACATACTCAGGAAAAGCGAAAAGTATATCCGGGACGTCACCGCGTCCCTGGGTGAAGGCGTCTATGTGCTGAACGCGCAGGGTGAGACGACCTTCATGAACCCCGAGGCGGAGGCGCTCCTCGGCTGGTCCGAAAAGGAATTGATCCACAAGAATATTCACGATGTTATTCACAACAGGCGCGCTGATGGATCAACGCTGCCGTTCGAGAACTGCGAGATGCGGAAGGTCATCGAAACAGGAAACCGGTTCTATTCCACGGAGGAGAGGTTCATCAACAAAGAGGGAAGGGTATTCCCCGTGGCCGTCCACAGCAGGCCGCTCATGGAAAACGGCAAGGTCGTTGCGTCCGTCACCGCGTTCCGCGACATCAGCGAGCGAAAACAGCGGGAGCAGGAACGGGAAAAGCTGATCGCCGACCTGCAGAAAGCGATCGCCGAGATCAAGACCTTGCACGGGATAGTCCCGATATGCGCTTCCTGCAAAAAGATCAGGGATGACGAGGGCGCCTGGCATCAAATAGAAGCCTATATCAGCGAACACACGGACGCGGAGTTTAGCCACGGCCTCTGCAAGGAATGCGCGAAGAAGCTGTATCCGGAGTATTACAAGGACGAAAAGGGCCGGTAAATCCTTACTGGGATGAGGATAGACCGGTTTATTCCGGTGGGTGACAGCGCGTATGCTTCCGTGCGGGAAATGAGTTTCTGGACAAAAAAACAGGGGGGCAAATAATATGGGCACGCCAACCTTGCGCCTGAGGACAAAGTTTCTGCTCATGCTCGTCGGGCTTATGGCCCTCCTGGGCTTTTCCTTAATCGCGTTCGTACAAACGACCGTGAGAGAGAGGCTTACCCTTGAGCTTGAAAAAAGGGGCGTCGCGCTTGCCGAATATACCGCTTCCCTGAATACCAGCGCGATCCTCACCGGCGATTTTCGCACCCTGCGGATAAATCTCCTCGATGAAAAGCAGGAGCATGAAAAAGAGCTTGAGTATATTTTTGTCCTGGACAGGAACAGAAAGGTCGTTGCTCATACCTTCGGCGACCGCTTTCCCACTGATTTGATAGACGCCAACAGCGTCAGCCCCGGCGCGAACTTTAGCAGCCGGATTCTGGTTGCGGAAAAAAAGACGGTTTTCGATATAGCTATTCCGATATTGCACAACTCGCTCGGTGAAGTGCATGTGGGCTTAAACGAAGAAGTTGTCGGAAAAGGGGTGGCTGATATTACCGGCCTTTTTATACGAACCATCCTGCTGGCGCTGACCGCGGGCTTCATTGGTATCTTTCTCTTCTCTCTCAGAATCACGCGGGCCATCTCCCTCCTGGCGCAGGCCGCGGACAAGATCGGACGCGGCGACCTCTCTTCCCGGGTGATAATCAAGACAGGCGACGAACTCGAAAGCCTGGCCTCGGCTTTCAATGAGATGACGGATAGATTAAAGAAAGAAGCCGAGACGCTTCAGGAAAGCAATAGACGGTATAAAGACATCCTCGACGACACCCAGGACCTGATTCAGAGCGTCAGGCCGGACGGGACCTTCGAATTTGTCAATACGACCTGGCACAGGACCATGGGCTATTCCGAGGAAGAAGTGAAAACCCTGAAGGTGTTCGATATCATACATCCGGACATGCTCTCCCACTGCCAAACACTTTTTATGCGGGTGATGAACGGCGAGAGCGTAAAAGACGTTGAGTCCGCATATCGAACGAAAAGCGGACAAAAGATCCTGCTCCGCGGGAATATCGTTCCCCGTTTTATCGACAACAAGGTGATCGGGACCCATGTCTTTTTCAAGGACATCACCGAGCAGGAGAGGTCGAAAGAGTTCACAAAAAATGTCCTTGAGGTCGTGGACGAGGCCTTTATTGTCATAGACCCTGAGTACCGGATTACCCACGCGAACAGGGCCTACGGCAAACTGACTAAAAAACCGATAGCCGAACTTATCGGGAGCCATTGCTACACCGCTTCCCATAGCCTCGACAAACCTTGTTTTGAGCTGGGTGAGGATTGCCCCGTAAAACTTGCCTTTCAGACCGGAGAGCCGCATACCGCGCTCCATACCCACCGCTCAAAAAACGGACCGCTTCTGTATGTCGAGATAAAAGCCTTCCCGTTAAAAGCCGACACCGGCAAGGTCGTTTCCGCGATAGAGCTTATCAATGACGTCACGGAAAGAAAGGCGCTTGAGCACCAGTTTCGCCAGGCCCAGAAAATGGAAGCAATCGGCACCCTTGCGGGCGGCGTGGCGCATGATTTTAACAATCTTCTTACCGTCATCAGCGGCTATGGAAATATCATTTTGAAAAAATTGTCCAAAGACGATCCCCAGCGGCAGAATGTCCAACATGTGCTTGACGCCGCGGACAGGGCCGCGCATCTTACGAAGGACCTTCTTGTCTTCAGCCGGAAACAGATCGCCGACAAAAAACCCGTCGACCTGAACGATATTATCAGAACGGTGGAAAAGTTCATCGTGCGGGTCATCGGAGAGGACATCTCCTGCGCCACGACCTTCCGGGAAGGGACGCTTGTGGTCTCCGCCGACGCGTTTCAGCTGGAGCAAGTCCTGATGAATTTCGCTACCAATGCCCGGGATGCCATGCCGCAAGGGGGCCTGTTCACCATAACGACGGAGCAGGTCGGGCTTGACGAAAAATTCATCGCCGTCCATGGCTACGGCAAGCCCGGCCTGTATGCCATGGCAAGCATATCAGACACCGGCCAGGGTATGGATGAAGCCACGAGTCTGCGGATCTTTGAGCCTTTTTTTACCACGAAGGAGGTTGGAAAAGGCACGGGCCTGGGCCTTGCGGTTGTGTACGGCATTATCAAACAGCATGGCGGATATATTAATGTGTACAGCGAACCGGGCAAGGGAACGACCTTCAGGATCTACTTGCCGCTCATCGCCTCGGGAGCGGAGGAAGAAAGCGCGCCCCCGGAAGCGAAAAACCCTGGAAACGGCACGGAGACGGTCCTGGTCGCGGAAGACAATGAACAAGTGAGGGCGCTGACCGTATCGGTGCTTCAGGAAGCCGGCTATACCGTTATTGCGGCTGTTGACGGCGAAGACGCGATAAAAAAATACCAGGAGAACAAGGACCGGATACAGCTCCTTCTGTTCGACATCATCATGCCGAGGAAAAGCGGGAAAGAGGCCTATGACGAAATCAGGAAGATAACGCCGAACGTAAACGTGCTCTTCGAGAGCGGTTATGCTCCCGACCTCATCCGGCAAAAGGCGCTGCTCAACGAGCATCTGCCCGTGGTGTACAAACCCATTTCCTCCGCGGACCTGCTGCAAGCGGTGAGACAGACGCTGGATAAAGGCAAGCCGGACGTAAAAGGCAACGGGCGCCGCTAACGCGGATCGCCTGGCCGCAGCTTCTGCGCCACATACACTACATGCCGCAATCCGCCTCTGCCGGGACGCTGACGGTCGGTCGTAAAGCCTGCGGCCGTCAGCCGCTTCTCGAAGGCCTCATCAGGATTTTCACCCCAGATCGCAAAAACACCATTCTTCGTAAGGGCATCAGCCGTGGTCTTTAATGCCCTGCTCCCGTAAAAAGGATCGTTCGTGGCATCGGTTTTTGCGTGAGGCCCCTCATAGAGATCGATGATGATGGCATCGAAACTCCCGGTCTTTTCCTCAGCTGCCTGTTTGATCAGGTAGGCAACGTCATCCACAATGACCGTCACCCGGGGGTCCTCGACCGCGCGAAGCGTAAGCTCCGCCAGCGGGTCCCGGCACCACCTGACCACCACCGGATTAAACTCTGCCACAATGACCTCGGCTTGAGCAGGCAATGCGTCAAGCACCGCTTTCAGCGTGAGCCCCATGCCCAGGCCGCCCACGAGCACACGCGGTTTCTGGCGCATCGCCACTTTTTTCGCGGCAAGTTCTCCCAGCACGATCTCGGAGCGGTTCGTTGCGCTGTTCATCAGCACGCGGTTGTTGATCATGATCAGAAAATCGCGTTCGCCCCGCCGGCGCAGTTCGAGAGGACCGTCCACGGTCTCGATCGTTTCTATTGTTTTCCACGGCTGCGCCATAAAGCTCCTTGTGTGTTGAACTGACCTCGGACAGGCCGGATTAAAAACTTCGACAGGAGAACAGGATAAAATCTGATAAAAATGTCATCCTGAAAATCCTGTCCATCCTGTTATCCTGTCAAAAGACTTGCTTTCTCTTCCGGACTGTTTCTCCCGCGAAACGTCACTTTACACTAATTCCGCGATCGACTCAAGTCTAACCGCCCTCCTCTGTTCTTGACAGCACTCCTGCCCCATGTTACTTTAAATCCATGGCGTTGATCCTCGAAGCACACAACATCATCAAGACCTACCCGGGCCTGCGCGCAGTGGACGACGTGAGCCTCGCGATCGAACAGGGCGTCTGCTTCGGCCTGCTCGGCCCCAACGGCGCGGGCAAGACCACGCTCATCGAGATCATGGAAGGGATCAAGCCCTTTGACTCCGGCGCGACCCGGTACAAGGGCGCGCCCCCGGACGGGCAGTTCAGAAAAGAAGCTGGCATTCAGTTCCAGGTAACCTCGCTCCAGGAGTTCCTGACCGTGCGAGAAACGCTGCGGCTCTTCAGGGACCTCTATCCCCGGACCATGGACCTAAACGAAGTCATCCGCCTCTGCAGTCTCGAAGAGTTTCTCGACCGCGATACGCGCAAGCTCTCGGGCGGCCAGCTCCAGCGGCTGCTCATGGGGCTGGCGATCATCAACGACCCCGAGGTGCTTTTCCTGGACGAACCCACGACCGGCCTTGACCCGCAGTCGCGCCGTAACTTCTGGGACCTCATCAATCTCCTTAAGTCGCGGAGCAAAACGATCATACTGACCACGCACTACATGGACGAGGCCTACACGCTCTGCGACGAGATCGCGATCATGGACCATGGCAAGCTCATCGCCCGGGGCACGCCGGCGCAGCTGCTGCGGGAGCGCTTCGGCAACGTGGTCCTGCAATTCCCGGAAGAGGAGGTCGCGGGCAAGCTGGACGCTTTAGGGCTCTGCACGGCGACGCGGTCGGGCTGGTGCGAGATCCAGTGTCATGACATCGACGAGACGATCAAAACGCTTCTGGAACACAACGTGTCCCTCAAACGCATGAACATGCGTTCCTGGAGCCTGGAAGACCTGTTCATCGCGTTGACCGGAAAAGAGCTAAGAAGCTGATAGAGGAAAACTTCCTTGACACGGATCAAGGCGGATAAAAACCGGATAACGGCGGATTTTTTCTGACAGGAAGTTCGCCAAGAGGTAAAGACACTGTTTTAGGATGTATCCGCCTTTATCCGATATCAATCCGCTTCTTCCGTGTCCAAAGATTTTTTAGAGCTGATGCTTTTTTAAGTACAATACTTTGCCTGGATATAAATCATGAAAAAATTTCTCGCTGTCCTGCATGCCAGGAACATGGAATTCATCCGCGACCGCTCGTCCCTGGGCTGGAACATCCTGTTCCCGCTTTTGCTCGTGGCCGGATTCGCCTTTGTCTTCTCCGGCGAACCCAAGGACCTGTACAAGGTCGGCGTCCTGGGTGGTTCGTCTCGGCTGACGGCTGTCGAAGCCGACTTTTTCAAAACGAAATACATTCAGTTCATTCCCCTCGACGATCTTGCAAAAGGCATCGACAAGGTCGACCACTTCCAGCTTGACCTGCTCGTAAACCTGGGCGCGGACCGCCGGTACTGGGTCAATGCGAACTCGCCGAACGGGTACATCCTCGAACGGTTATTGAAGGCCGAAGGCCGCACCGCCTACCGCAAGGAGATCGTCACCGGCAAGGAGATCCGCTACGTAGACTGGGTCGTGCCCGGGATCCTGGCCATGAACATGATGTTCAGCTGCCTCTTCGGCGTGGGGTACACGATCGTCCGGTACCGGAAGAACGGATTTCTCAAGCGGCTCAAGGCGACTCCGCTTCAGCCCTTCGAGTTCCTGCTGGCGCAGATGGTGTCGCGCCTGTTTTTGATCCAGACCATCACCGTGCTCGTTTATGCAGGCTGCAATGCCTTCATCCACTTCCAGATGCGAGGTTCCTACGCCAACTTGTTCCTCATTTCGCTTGCCGGTTCTGTCTGTCTGATCTCGCTGGGCCTGCTCGTGGCTGCCCGGCTGTCGAGCGAGGAGCTGGCCGGCGGCCTCCTGAACATTCTCACCTGGCCCATGATGCTGTTGTCGGGAGTGTGGTTCTCGCTGGAAGGCGCTAATCCGGTGGTCCGGCAGCTCGCCCAGTTCCTGCCGCTCACGCACGTGGTGGACGGTGCGCGGGCCATCATGACCGAAGGCGCCGGCTTTGCCCAGGTCCTGCCGGAACTTTCCATCCTGCTCGTCATGAGCGCTGTTTTTCTTCTCGTCGGATCATTGATCTTCAGGTGGGAGTGATTCTACTTCAGTTCATACGTGATAAGGGACCTAAAACAACCTGGACAGCAGAGCGGGCACAGCGGTTTCAACGTTCAAGATCCGTTCTCCGAGGCTCACCGCCTCACATCCACAGGCAATCAGCTTTTCGATCTCATACGGGATAAATCCACCTTCGGGTCCTATAACCAGGGTCACGGGACGACCGACAGCACGCGGACAGATCGATGCCGCCACGGGATGCGCCACGAGGGGAACGGTTCCCGGTATCAGTCCCGGAAGCTCGTCCTCCACAAACGGCTTGAACAGCGGCTTCTGCGTGACGCTCGGCAGGACCGTATCACGGGCCTGCTCCAGACCAAGCCTGAGCTGCTCATTGATCGCCTCCTGCTCAAGGAACGGGCTCTGCCAGAAACTTTTTTCCACGCGGAAGCAGTTCAGCAGCACGATCTTCTTCACGCCGAGCGCGGCCGCGGACCGGAACACACGCCGCAGCGCCTTGGGCCGCGGCAGGGCCAGGATGAGCGTCACCGGAAGCGGCAAAGGCGGCTCGCGATCGAACCGCACCTCCATCTCCAAACCTGCATCATTGAGCGCGAGCACCCTGCCCGTACCGATCTTGCCGTTCAGCATCCCCACGCAGAGCTCGTCATTAACGGACACGCGCAGCACCTCCCGCACATGCTTAAGGCGGCGGCCCGTGAGCCGCACACGGCTGGCAGCGTCAATTAAATCGTCTTGGTAGAGAAGGATGAGATTCATTTGAAATCAGGGTCCGGGGTCCGGGAGTCAGGGTTTGGGGACTTGCATCTTACTTCTCACTTCTTACTTCTTACTCGGCGCTCACCGCTCCCCTCATCTTCTTAACACTGCCCCGCTGCTTTTTGGACTCGATGCGCCTCTCTTTTGCGGCCCGCGACGGCTTGGTCTTTTTCCGCGGAGTGGGCCGCTCCGTCGCCTTCCTGATCAGCTCCACAAGCCGCGCGATGGCGTCTTCGCGGTTCCGCTCCTGGGTACGATGCTGCCGAGCCTCGATGATGAGGATCCCTTCCTGCGTGATGCGCCTGCCTGCCAGACGTATCAGGCGTGTGCGCACATCCCCGGGCAGGGACGGTGAGTTGCCCACATCGAACCGGAGCTGCACCGCCGTGGAGACCTTGTTCACATTCTGACCGCCCGGCCCCGAGGCCCGGACAAAGTGCAGCTCGATCTCGCGCTCTTCAAGCGCTATGGTACGCGTCACCTGGATCATAATCCTCCTGCGATATTCCTGTTCAAACGAAGTGAGTATACCCGTTCAGGGCCTTCCTGGCAAGACACGGTTATTATCCATTGCAAAAAACCTGAATAAACCTGGCATCCTTGATTTAGAACCTGAGATTCAGGCCCATCGTGGTGGAAGAACGGATACTATTTTGATGGTTTTTCATAAGTGGTAGCATTCCCTTTGTCCAAGTATGGCGTATATTCGATTCTGCAACAATTTCCAGCAGCATCAGCTATTTTCGGTCACCTTTAGGTAAAGATAGTATAGCAAATTATTTATCCGTTGCCGGTTAAATCATTTAATTGGGGAGCTGAAAAACGATGGTTCCGGGCACGAAATGCGCGTGTTGCAATACAAGGGCTCCTTGACATTATACGGGACTTGTTCTATCCTAATTATAGAACAGGGATTCCGGCGGGATGATTTGTGCTTTTAATCCTGGCATTTTTTCAGGAGGTGACACTATGGAGCAAGGCAACCATCCTGACTATGAGCTGGCGCTCAAAGCGCTGGCAAACCTGACGGACGTTGCAAAAGCGGCATAAGACCCGATCCCTGCGCCCGTGCGTGAGATATGACCTGTTTTTTTGTTCAGGCCTTTCCGGATTAGGGTATACTGGGACAAACATACTGCATCAGGAAGGGGATCATGGCCAAAAAAGGAAGAGCAGACGCACAGGTCGGAAGGACCACCTGGGACCTCACCCCGTTGTTCGCGAGCGACCACGACCCGCTCATGGAAAAGAAGCGCAAGCAGGTTGAGAAGCAGAGTTACGCGTTCATCAACGCATGGAAGGACCGGACCGACTATCTGGAGGACCCGGTCGTGCTGCGGGATGCCCTGGATCAGTACGAGGCCTGGAAAGGCCGCTGCGGCACGGACGGCGACGAGGGGTACTATTTCTGGCTCAGGACCCAGCAGGACCAGAACGACCCGAAGCTCAAAGCGCTGTTCAACAAGGTCGAGACGTTCAGCAAGAAGATCGAGAACGACAGCCAGTTCTTTTATCTGCGCATCGCGCGGATCAAGCCGGAGCAGCAGCAGAAATTCCTGCAGCACCAGTCGCTCCAGAAGTATCGTCACTTTCTGGAACGGGTCTTCGCGGAATCACGCTTTCACCTGAGCGAACCCGAGGAGAAGATCCTGAACCTCAAGGCTTCCACGTCCTACGGCAACTGGACAAAAATGACCTCGGGCTTCCTGTCGAAAGAAGAACGCAGCATTGCCGTCGGCGACGGGCCCCGCAAGCCGCGCTCTTTTTCCGAGCTCGTAGGGCTCATGAACAACGGGCAGAAGCCGGTGCGGGACGCGGCAGCGGCGGCCTTCAATGACATCCTGCTGAAACACCTGGACGTTGCCGAGGCGGAGCTCAACTCGGTGCTCCAGAACAAGAAGGTTGATGACGAGCTCCGGGGCACCGCGCGCCCCGACCAGCTGCGCCACCTGAGCGACGACATCGAGAGCGAGGTCGTGGACACGCTGATCGATTCCGTCGCCGACCGGTTCAACCTGTCATCCCGCTACTATGCGCTCAAGGCAAAACTGCTGAAGCTGAAGAAACTCAAGTACCACGAGCGAAACGTGGAGTACGGCGAAGTGGCAAAGAAGTACCCTTTTCGCGCGGCAACGAACCTCGTCTCCTCCATTATGAACAAGCTGGACCCTCAGTTCGGCTCGATCTTCAGCTCTTTCCTTGAGCATGGCCAGATCGACGCCCTTCCCAAAAAAGGCAAGGACAGCGGCGCGTTCTGCATCCACCATCTCATGACCCAGCCCACCTATATTCTGCTGAACCATACCGGTACGCTGCACGATGTGCTTACCATAGCGCACGAACTGGGCCACGGTATCAACAACGAATTGATCCGCGAAAAACAACACGCCCTCGATTTCGGCGCCCCTACCTCCACCGCGGAAGTGGCCAGTACCTTTATGGAAGACTTCGTGCTTGAGGAGATACTCCGCACCGCTGATGACGAAGTGCGGCTTTCCATCATGATGCAAAAACTGAACGACGATGTTTCTTCCATTTTCAGGCAGGTGGCCTGCTATCGCTTTGAGCAGGAGCTGCACCAGGAATACCGGAGTCGCGGATATCTGTCCAAAGATGAGATCGGCGCGCTCTTCAGCAAACACATGGAAGCCTATATGGGCCAGGCAGTTGAACAGTCGGCGGGCTCGGAAAACTGGTGGGTTTACTGGAGCCATATCCGTTACTTCTTCTACGTCTATTCCTATGCCAGCGGGCTTCTGATCTCCAAGTCGCTTCAGGCCGGGGTAAAGAAGGACCCGGCCTCCATCACCAAGGTAAAGGGTTTTCTTTCAGCAGGCCTGTCTGATTCACCAAAGAACATTTTTCTGAAACTCGGCGTGGACATCGCGGACAAGCAGTTCTGGAACCGGGGGCTGGATCAGGTGGAGGCGCTGTTGCAAGAAACAGAGGCATTGGCGAAGAAGCTGAAGAAAATTTAAAACGCTATCGCCTTCACATCCTTTTCGCGCATATTGTCCGTGATCGACCAGAACCGCGCGGTTCCATGGGGCAGCCGCAGCAGGATGAACTCAGGACTGTCTGCGGTAAAATCCTTGAGGTAGCTTTTCTCCTCGATCAACTTCTGCTTCTTCTCCCGGTCATCCACGAATTCGATCGTTCCGGAAATACGCAGCATAATGCCGAAACCGGGCGTGAGGTAGCACAGTTCGACTTTGGGATTTTTGATCAGCTGTTTATACACATCCTTGGGCGAGCCGGTCGTGAAGTAGATCGCCTCATCGTCAAAGAAGATCGTGAAAAATCCACGAACGCGCGGCTGGACGCCATCCACGGTAGCAAACGTGCAGACGGGATTCTTCTTGATAAAATCGACGACATCCGCGTATGAAGACAACTGATTCCTTTTCCGCATGAAGACTCCCAATTCTGAGGCACCGAGGAAAGCAAAACCCTTTGACACTGAAAAGTCATGATGTCTTATGATTGCCACAGATACATATAAAATCCGTGGAAATCAGTGTCAAAATGAAGTTCTTGTCTTGTTGACCGTGGCCCCCTTTTATTCCGCCTACAGCTCCCAGGGATAGCCGATGAAGATGCTCGGCGATACGCCTTCCCTGCCGGTTGCCACATCAGCCCTGAACACGATACCGGATGCAGTAACCATGCGCAGTCCTATGCCGGTGGATGAACGCCAGATATCGCCCACCTCGTAATAAAGCGCGATCTGCCAGGCAGTCCTGATGTCCTTCATTATGCTGAGCGCTTTTCGAACGGTCTTCTTCATACCCCTCCCTTTACCCGCAGCAGCTGCTTCCCGGCCCGCTGCAATCGCAGGACGGCGCGCCTCCGTAAATGAGGCTGTTGATAATGGCCGCCGCGCAGCCAACGCCGGTGCTTACCGTGATAGCGTTGAATTCGCAGTTTTTGGCGCAGGCGCCGCACTCCATACAGCGGTCCCGGTCGGTCATGACGGCGCGCTTGTCACGCAGCTCGAACACGCCGTGCGGACAAACCTCGACGCACCTGCCGCAACCCGTGCATTTATCGGGAAAAAGTTGCAGCGTCGCTACGTTGGCAAGATATTTCATAGGAACCCCCATTCCTTAATCTTGAACAGGACCACGAGAACCAGCGAAATAACCGCTGTTATTATATACAAGGGGATGCCGAGCTTCAACTCCTTATTCACGCCGGACACTCCGGTATAGGTGGTCGAACCGGTAAACTGGAGCGCGATGTAGGAACTCAAGGCGGGAAATAACAGGTAAATTGCTGCGAGGAGAAGCGCGCTTTGTCCCGCATCACCGCCCACGGCCTTCATGGTCAAAAAGGTCGCGAGCAGCCCCATGATCCAGCCTTTGATTGCAAAAGAGCGGAAGGGAACAAACGGCAGGAGGACCGGCGTCACGAATGCGCCGGCAAACACCGCTGCCAGTCCGAGAGCGAGGAATGGCTTGCCTCCCAGCCAGGCCTGTTTGAACAGAATGCCCGCTGGAGCAAGTCCGAAGAGCAAAAGCACTGCCCCGGCGAACCAGGGATATTTCTTCATGACCGGATTGATCTCCATGGGCGTAAGCACCAGCCGGTCGAGCATTGGAAAATTGACCAAGCTCATTTCCTTCGTCTTTTTGTACCCTGCGGCCACATAGGCAGGGATGTCGCGCACCCGCACCGGACCGAAGAAAACTCGAAACCCCGTTTCCTTTTGGACCGCGGCGGCGCTGACGCCCACAGCCCCGAGCTGCGGCAGAATGATGCGGCGATGGCTCACCACCTCGCTGAGACGCGCAAGGCTGATGCGATTGACCAGCTCCTCGGTCCCGAACGTGCCTTTGCCCGCCGCGCACCATACATTGATGCTCTTCGTGTCGAGCACCAGGACCCAGGCATCCATTCCTTTAAGCGACCGCCGCACGATATCGAAGGTCAGTTTATAGTTCGCGGTCACCATGACATCGGAATCCTTTGTGGGCGCGCCGACAGCGTACAGACCCGGCGACACGGTATAATGCATGCGAAAAGCGCCGACCCTGCTCTTGATCATGCCCCAGTAGTCGGCGCGGGACCAGTCGGATGAAACTCGAAAAACAGGCCCCGCCGGAGTTTCTACGCTCCCGGCTGTCCAGGCGGGTATTTCTTTTTTCACGAACTTGAGCGTTTGCATGGGACCACCTCACTGAAAGCAATGGCTTTTATTTGTTGTTCTTCATTGACGGGTATGGGCCTGACCATCGATCAGGGTGATGCGGCAGACGCATCAAAATATAACGTGATCGTTAAACCACGTTCACCTGTTTACAATCGCTTCTCGTTCCCGGTCCTCAAAGATCCGCACTTTCCCGTACTCACCGTCATACCCCGGCGCGATATGGACCGCGCCTGCGCGCATTCGCGCTATGGCCTCGCGGATGAGCAGCGAGCTTGCCCGTTCAATATCGTCGAGCGGACTTTGGAGCAGGACCGTGAATTCATTTCCCAGCTGTTCGAGCAGAGGAAAGTACAAGGCCCTCACCTTCTTCGTGTTCACGCCGCACTGCAAGCCCTCGGCAATGATATCGGGCAGGGGAATGATGGATGAAAAGGCCGGCGCGTTCCGCGGCCGGAAGCCAGGCTCCCGGTCCGCCAGCTTCTCGACACGATGCATAACACCGATGGTCAGCTTTTTGTTGCACACCGGGCAGAGATAATCATGTTTGATCGTCTCTTTCGGCGTGAGGCTTACCCCGCAGTCCCGGTGGCCGTCGTAATGATACTTGCCCTCTTCAGGGAAGAACTCGATGGTTCCCACAAAACCTTTTTTCGTCCTGATCGCGGTCATCATGGCGGCATAAGAAAGGTCCGTGTCGAAGATATTCGCTTCGCGTCCGATCTTGGGCGCCGAGTGGGCGTCGGAGTTCGAGACGAGCGTGAGGTTGTCCAGAGAGGAGAGGCGCCAGTTCATGAGCGGGTCCGAGGACAAACCGGTTTCGATGGCGTAAACAGCGGGGGTAAGCTCTTCGTAGCATTCAATCAGGGAATCAAAGCCCGAGGCGGCGCCGAGCACGGAAAAGTGCGGCGTCCAGGCATGAGCGGGAATGTAAAGGTTCTCAGGCGAAGCAGCAAGGGTCAGCTGAAGCAGCTTTTTCGCATCGAGCCCCAGGATCGGCCTACCGTCGGACTTGAGATTGCCGATCTTCGCCAGCAGGAGATTCAATTGTTCCGCGGCCGCAAAATCCGGCGCGAGAAGGACCGAGTGGACCTTCCGGGTCTTTCCGTTCTTGCTGTAGATGCTGCTGACCTCGGCGGAAAGCGCGAAGTACACGTCAGCCTTGCAAGACTCCGGGACCTCGTCCGGCTGGTATTTTTTTCTGAGGGCGAACAGGCCGTTGCCCGTTGGTTCAAGTTTTTCTTTCAGCTCCTTGAGCCACTCCGGATGCGTGAAATCGCCGGTCCCAATGACCGTGACGCCTTTAAGTTGCGCCCATTTCCAGATTCCTTCGGGGGACATGTCCGGGCTTGTGGCGCGGGAATAATGAGAATGGACGTGGAGGTCCGCTATGAATCGCATAAGGGGGATTATAGCATTATCCCGCAGCGGGAGAAATAGAATTTTATCCTATAAACGTCTATTGTCCGCAGAAATCGCGTGAATCTCCTCGTTACAACAAGCAGAAGGTCACATTTTTTTAATGCATCGGGCACTCTTCTCTCTTGCCAAACCCCGGTCAGAGACTTATAATGCGGCGTCATTCTGGAGCAAGGGGGATTTTGGCGCGTGAATAAAAAAGCGGTGGCTCTCATCTCGGGAGGACTGGACAGCATACTGGCGGCGAAGGTCGTCATGGACCAGGGCTTTGACATCATCGGGCTCTACTGCACATCGGCCTTTTCCAAAAGTTACGGGAATGAGCAGGAGACCCATGCGGTCAAGGTGTCACGGGCACTCGGGATCGACCTTCGCATCTTCGACATGGGGCAGGAGTATATCGAACTCGTGCGCCGGCCTGCGCACGGATACGGCAAGAACAGCAATCCCTGCATTGACTGCAAGATCTTCATGCTGAAAAAAGCCAGGACCATCATGGATGACGTGGGGGGGGCCTTCGTAGTCACCGGCGAGGTGCTGGGACAGCGGCCCATGTCACAGCGCCGCGACACGCTGCAGGTGATTGAGCGGGATGCCGACATGCGTGGCCTGATCCTGCGGCCGCTTTCAGCCAAGCTGCTGCCGCCCACCAAAGCGGAGCTGGCCGGGCAGATCGACCGGGAAAAACTGCTCGGCATCAGCGGCCGCTCCCGGAACGTGCAGCTGCGGCTGGCCGAACGGTACGGCATTCGCGGCTATTCAGCGCCCGCCGGCGGGTGCCTGCTCACGGACAAGAACTTTTCCGACAAACTGCGGGACCTCTTTGAGGACAAGGCGGCCATTGACCCGAACGATATCCGGCTGCTCACGGTGGGCCGCCACTTCAGGATCGACACCGGCGTCAAGATCGTCGTGGGCCGCGATAATGCCGAGAACGACGTGCTGCTGTCGCTTGCTCCGCACGGTTATCATTTGTTCAAACCGCATGATTTTTCCGGGCCGGTGGCCCTCTTGAGCGGAACCCCGACGCCGGACCTCAAACAGGCCGTCGGCAGGCTTATGCTCACCTACAGCAAGCAGACGCCGGGTCAGGTTAGGCGCATCCAGTTCGCCAACGAAGTCTTCGACCCGGGCGATCCGCTGCCCATTGCAACGACCGGCATGAAACGTCTCGGCGCCGACGTTTAGCCGGCGCTTGTCGTCTTTTCCTGCATTAACATCATCCTGCTCCGCCGCCGCAACTCCCGAAAGCATGATAAAATAGGGTTGAGAACGTTCGTCCCTCAGGGCCCGCGCTCAGAATCGAGGAGACCATGCCCCGGCTGACCAACACGGCACTTACTGAATATCTCGCGACCCTCTATTCCGCGCCTGTTCGCGTCATCTTGATGACAAGCCATGGCGCCCAGGAGGAGGGGGATGATCTCAAGGGCTTCGGGTATGGCGCGCCTCTTTTTCTGGAGTATGAGGTCTCCGGTGAACGGATAAAGGCCGTGCTCGAGACCATGGCCCCTTCCCCCTACGGCCATGACCACTTTTCCGACCGGGCCCAGGCCATCCTCTGGGAGCATGCCTCGTTCAACAACCTCCCCCGCCATGTGCGCTCCGTTGACAGCGGCGCTTTTTTGGGTTCAGGAAGGCTCATTTCGACCGGCAAAGCTGAGGAATTCTTCCTGCTCACGGAATTTGCGGAGGGAAAGGGGTACTTTAAGGACCTGGAGCGGATCCGGGACAGGGGAACAGCTGCGGCTCTGGATCTCGATCGTTCGCTGGCGCTCGCTGATTACCTCGCTGCGGTCCATGCTGAACAGTTCGATGCCCCCGCCCTCTACACCCGGCGCATCCGCGATCTTATGGGCCACGGCGAATGCATCATGGGAATGATCGACAACTATCCTGCTCAGTTCGACTTTATCACGCAACAGCTTTTGAAAGAGATCGAGGTTGCCTGCAACGAATGGCGCTGGCGCATCAAGGACCGTACCCATCGCCTCCGCAGGGTGCATGGTGATTTTCACCCCTGGAACATCCTGTTCCGTGCTGGCACGGATTTTACTGTCCTGGACCGGTCGCGGGGAGAATGGGGCGAGCCTGCCGATGATGTGGCGACCATGACGATCAATTACCTGTTTTTCTCGCTCCAGCGCTCCGGCAGGCTTGAAGGGGATTTTGAGAAGCTGTTCAACCTGTTCTGGGACCGCTACCTCACCAAGACCGGAGACCGTGAGCTGCTCGAGATCATCGCCCCGTTCTACGCCTGGCGGGGCCTTGTGATCGCCAGTCCGATATGGTATCCGCACCTGTCCCCGGCCGTACGGAAAACTATTTTTACCTTCATCGGAAACGTGCTTCAAGCGGACCGATTCAACCCCTCTGAAATGAAGAGGTACCTGGCATGAGCGAACAGGAAGGTTTTGCTCTCTGGCTGACCGGCATTCCCGCGTCGGGCAAAAGTTCCATAACCCGGGAGCTGGTGAAGCAGCTCCACGCCTGCCACGTCTCCGTGGTTGTGCTCGAGTCGGACGAGATGAGAAAGATCCTCACGCCCGCGCCTACCTACAGCGATGAGGAACGCAACCGATTTTATCACGCGCTGGTCCTGATCGGCGCAATGATCACCCGAAGCGGGGTCAACGTGATCTTCGATGCAACGGCCAACAAACGGTCATACCGAGATCACGCCCGGCGGACCTTCGAAAGATTCCTGGAGGTTTACGTTGTCTGTCCGCGGGAGATCTGCGTAACGCGGGACCCGAAAGGCATCTATGCACGGGCCGCGTTGAACGCTGCCGCCAACGTCCCGGGAGTTCAGGCTGTCTACGAACCACCCCTAAGCCCCGACCTGACGCTGGACGGACAGGCGTTGCCCGCTGGTGAAGCCGCAAAAATCATCGATTATCTAAAATTGTCACTATACCTATAAACAGTTCTTTCCTTCCCATTTGTGAAACTCATTTGACTGCCCCTGGCGCATCAGATACAATGTTTTATCATGGGCAAAAAAGTAACGTATGAACGCTGGATAAACCTTTTTCTTCCTGATGGCTGGCATGAGCGGGAGGAAATGGGCTTTGTACTTCTCGAAAAAGATGGCTGGCCTGGCATGGTGCAGCTTTCGTTCATTGAGCGGGAGGAGCTTTCGCTTCCTCCTGTTGCCACGGCGAGAATGCTGCTCGAAGACACCCTCGAAGAAAGGGACATCCCTTTTCCACGGGAAGCGGTAAAAGTGGACGATCGCGGCGACCTGGCTGTCGCCACGATCGACTATACTTTTGATGAAAAAGAAACGCCGTCACACTGGAGGATCTGGTTCCTGGTGGACGGCACTCGCGCGCTTCTGGCGGCTTACGTCAGCCCTCCCGAGCATGACACACCCTATCTAACCGAGGCAACCGGCATTGTTGCCGATATAGAGTTCATTCCCTTCACCAGCGTATAGACTTATACATACTCCCGAAGCATTTTGCTCCTGGCGGGATGGCGCAGCTTCTTAAGCGCCTTGATCTCTATCTGCCGGATGCGCTCCCTCGTCAAATTAAAGAACTTACCCACCTCTTCAAGCGTATGCTCGCTGCCCACCCCGATCCCGAACCGCATCCTGATGATCTTTTCCTCCCGCTCCGACAGCGACGAAAGGACCTGCTCAATACTGCTGGACGCTTCGCTATTCTCAAGGATCTTGAACGGTGAAATTGACTTCTCGTCGATGATTACATCTTTCAGCTCTTTTTCTTCCGACAAGATCGGCGTTTCAAGCGAGACCGGCTCCTGAATGGCGCGCAGGATCTCGTTCACCCGCACCACGGACAACCCCATGAGCTTGGCAACTTCTTCAGGAGCGGGTTCCCGGCCCTTCTCCCGCATGAACTTGGCATAGATGCGGCTGATGCGGGTGCTTTCTTCGATCAAGTGCACCGGCAGCCGTATGGTCCGCGCCTGATCGAGGATCGCCCGGGTTATCCGCTGCCGTATCCACCAGGTCGAATAGGTGCTGAACTTGGTGCCCTTCCCGGACTCGTACCGATCGGCGGATTTCATGAGTCCGATGTTGCCTTCCTGTATCAGATCGAGCAGGGTCAGTCCCCGGTTCGCATACTTCTTCGCTATCGATACCACGAGCCTCAGATTGGCCTTGACGAGCTCATCCTTGGCCTGCTTGGCATTGTCCTCCGCGGACTCTATCCGCCGGACCATGTCCCGGATCGTTTCGTCATCCAGCCCGAGCCGATCTCCATCAGTGCTGATGCCGCGCTCCAGCTGCTTGCCGATAAAGAGGAGCTTCTTGATCATCTTTTCGATCTCACGGTAGGACAGGGGCATCTGATGGAGCGTGGCCGTAGCGCGCGCTACATCCCGTCTTGCTATTTGCCGCTTGAGCCGGTTGTAAAGCCGCACGAAGTCGGCCTCGTAGGAGTCCCTCCACTCACCGGGGTACCGGAGAACATCCTGCGCCTTCACCATCCCCTGCTTGATATTGGCGCCAAGCGCAAGCACCCGGGGTATGGCAAGCGGGGAGTTCAGAGCTATCTCCTTGAGCGAAGACTTCCCCTCCTCGAGCCTGCGCACATACTGCTGCTCTTCTTCGATCTTAAGCATGGGGAACTTGCCTACGTTCTTGAGATAGGTGTCAACAAGGTCAGCCCCTCCCGCCTCCTCAGCGGCTTCAGCCACTTCAACGGGAGTTGGCTCGTCTTCTTCCTCCTCCTCGGCAAAATCTCCGTCAAGGTCTTCTAATACATCTTCAGGGATCCCTTCCGGGAAGCCTGTCTTTTCTTCTGATAGTGCGCTCTTGCTCATAACCGCCGCCTTTCCTTCTGTTTCAATTATAGCAAAACCACTCAACGCGTCAAACACTAATATTAATTTCATAGCGTGTAGCAGGCGCGGAATATGCACATAAACAGCCTGCCGCGTTTTTTTGTGGCTCCAGGAGCGCGCAACGGACGTTTGCACTAAACGAAGCAGAACTAAAACGCAGTTCTATCCCGCTTCTTTCATTTTTTACTCTGGCGATCAGTTTTTCAAGGAGGGCCGTGCTGAAGTTCTCGTTCACTACAAGGGTCGGACCGAGGGGCCGGCGGGACAACACATGCAACAGGGCTTTCACTTCCTGTTATGGTGTGCAGCAGGGTAGCGGACTGCGGTACGTACCGGTCTTTATTTCAATCCCCTGCTGCCCGGTTTTACGGGCGCGCTGCCCGCCTTACACAGAGGGCATTCCGCAGCGGTAAACGAAGGCACCTCAAGCGTTACCAGCGCTTTGTAGGGCACACCCAGCTCTGCCTTGCCTCCGGACCGGTCAACAAGGCTTGCAGCTGCAACGACAATACCGCCTGCCTGCGTCACCACCTCGATCGTCTCCCTGGTCGATTTACCGGTCGTGATCACGTCCTCCACGACCAGCAGGCGCTCGCCCGGTTTTATGGTGAAACCGCGCCTGAGCGTCAACGTTCCGTTCACCCGCTCAGCGAACAACGCACGTACGCCGAGGGCACGGGCCGTCTCATGCGACACAAACACCCCGCCCAGGGCGGGAGCGATCACGGCTTCAATGTTAGAATTTCTGAAATGCTCTGCCAGCGCAGCACACAGCCGGGTGGCAATATCCGGCTGCTGGAGCACCAGTGCCGACTGCAAATAGCGCTCGCTGTGCAGTCCCGACGAAAGCAGAAAGTGGCCCGTCAGCAACGCGCCGGTTTTTTGGTAGATGTCCAGCACTTCATCCTGAGTCATGCTTTAAAAATACCTCGCTTGTTTATATTTAATCCCGGGCAGGTTTGGTATTTCCTGCTGACGTTCTTCCCGCTGACGGCCGCGGCAAAGAGATCTCTTGCAGAATTTTCTGCACGGCGCCTCTTCGGTCTCCCGCGTTCAGCACCGGCCTTCCGATAACAAGGTAATCTGCCCCCTGGTGAACAGCCTCAGCCGGAGTCATGGTCCGTTTTTGATCGTCCTGTGCGGCCCACAACGGTCTGACACCCGGAGTAAGGACCACGAACTCCCCCCGGATTCCCTTTCGGAGCATCTTGATCTCTTGCGGGGAGGCCACCACTCCGTGCATGCCGGCCCGCTGGGCAAGCCTCGCAAGATGTCCCACCTCGCGCTGCAGCGACCGGCTTATTTTCAGTTCTTTGCGAAGGCTTCGTTCATCCATGCTCGTCAGGATCGTAACCGCCAGGACGATCGGACAGGGAAGGTCCAGCTTTTCCGCCGTTTCTCCGGCGGACTGCGCCGCGGCCTTCATCATGGCAAGCCCGCCCAGCGCATGGACGTTGAAGATGTTCACCCCGAGCTTTACCGCCTCCGCCGCGGCCTTCGCGACGGTGTTCGGGATGTCATGGTATTTCAGGTCGAGAAAAACGCGGCCGCCCATGCCGATGATCCGGCGCACAATGTCCGGACCGTAGGCGGTAAAAAGCTGATGCCCCACCTTGAACATGCCGACCAGGTCCTTGAGCTCGGCAACCAGGCCGAGTGCGACCTGGTCATCATCCACATCGAGCGCAAGGACGATCCGGTCAGATGCTTTCAATTTCGCATTCCGCATTCAATATATTCTCAGCAAACCCAGGATCCGCTCTTTGAATATTTCCGCAAGCGTCTGCATGCTCGCCACGCTCAGGAACTCATCCGCATTGTGCGAGAACAGGACCCACACCTCGGCGGGAAAATCCGCGCTTTCCTGGGAAAACTCCACATGCAGCGAAACCTTCGGCAGCGCACGCACCGTGATCGCCAGATCGCCGCCAGCCAGGCTCGGCACGGTCGTTGCGTCGATCATCTGCAGCACCGTGCTGGCACGGGCCACCACATCTCCCGCATATTGCGCTACCGGCAGCTCGAC
This sequence comes from Nitrospirota bacterium, assembly GCA_043731355.1. Classification (GTDB taxonomy): domain Bacteria; phylum Nitrospirota; class UBA9217; order UBA9217; family UBA9217; genus GWC2-56-14. The sequence continues at coordinate 18,925 of JAYTJE010000010.1, read as the reverse complement.
TTTTTTTCTGAAATCCGAGGGCGCCTGCCCGGTAAAAGCGCCGATGCTTCGCCAGGGCAGCATGTCCAGGGCCGTTCCCGGCGAGAACAGATATTCGAGAATGACCGCGGCGTGATTATCAGGCGCCTTCTGGCCGTGAAGAAAGACGCCTTCGTGGCGGACCACATACTCCTGCCCCAGCATGGCAAGAAGCAAAGCATCGTCATGCTCATTGTAAAGCGCGCTGGTCCGCGCAGCCACTTCCGGAAATGCGGCTTGCTCAAGGGCCTTCACGAGGGGCCTCCCTGTTTGCTCAAAATGGATCGGATGGGATACCCGCCCTGTCCGGGAAGTTCAGCGAAAAAGTGCCGGCGGCATCCGCGGAAAACCGTCAGCAACGCTGATCGATCAGGTACGGCCGGGGCGCTATGCCTGCTTTTTTAAGCGCTTGATGATTTCTGAGATCAATCCCTTGATGTTTATCTGAAGCGGGATGACGTCGGCAGGAAGCTGCTCGGTGAAGGAGTAATCAGCCTTACTCCAGCTAAAAAGACTGACAATGATATCATTTACCTGGGTCTTGAGCGCATTGAAGAGCTCTTTGGGTGTTACCATGCCGTTTTCAACGAGGATGGCGCCCATTTTTTTCAATCCGAGGTGCTTCCGGCTGAGTACAAGCGCCCTATCGAGGTCTTCTCTCTTCAGTTTGCCGACCTTCACGAGTATCTCGCCGAGACGGTCATTGCCATCTGTTGACTTGGCGAAAATGACCTCTCCACCCTTGAAGAATACGGACTTTTCCACCCGCTCTGCCTTCAACGTCAACGTACCGGTGGCCTTCTCCGTTCTCAATTCCTCGAAAATGACCGCAAGCGGTATGTATTTAATATTCCCTGTACGTGGAAGCGACATAATGATAGTTGTAAAAAAATGCCCCGCTGAACTTCATTTTTTTTATGACCGGGGTGTGCTTCCGGGGTCAGCTTCGACGCTCTTAATACTCAAACCTGATCCCAAGCCCGCCCTGGGTGTGATCGCCGGTTTTAAGTTCCATCATGATCATGAATTTCTGGCTCAGCTTCCACTCAACTCCGCCGAAAACATAAAGCGAGGTCTCGTTCTTGAGCCCCGGCAATGATCCATAGAGCGAAGACATCTCCAGGCCGCCATAGGGTGAGAATTTATACCCCCGCTCGGTAAGCGGAAAACCCTTGCTTAAAATGGTGGAAAAATTGACCTCGCTCGCATTGCTGCTGTTGATGATCGTATTGTCTAACCCCAGATCAACGGCCAGGTCCAACGGTATCCCCTCAGCTTCCTTAATGAGCTGATACTTGAAATCAATGCCGATCAGCGCGCCAAGCTTGTCTCCCTGAGTGAGTTCCTGCCCCGACTTCCCGCTTGGGTTGAAGGAGTCGGACACCGCGCCGAACTTGACACCGACCTCCATGAGCGCACCCAGACCGTAGCGGATCTCGGCATAATAGCTTTTATTATCTTCACCCAGCGTGAAGTTGATGCCGGTCTGCGTCATTCCGGGATCAAGGCTTTCCGCTGTCGTAAACTCGTTCTGCGTGAAACTCGGAAATGCCCCTGCCTTGCCAACGCAGAGCGCCAACAGGAACACAAAAGTAGCAAGCATCGATTTTTTCAGCATTGTTCCTCCATTAAACATATATTTCCCGTGAGCGGTAAGCGAGCTGGACTATAGCATCAAACGAAAACCTTGACAAGAAAAAAAAGGAAGGAAGCCGGCTGACCGTTCGTCAGCCGTCATTGTTCAGTTCTATGTTCCAGTAGAGATAGTCACGCCAGCTCAGGGGTGCGTCCTTGATCCCGAAGGTGAGCGTGGCCACCTGCATCCACCGCGGCTTGGCCGGCTGCCGGATCAGACGCATCCCCGCCTCGCGGGGAGTTCTGCCGCCCTTCCGGTTATTGCACCGCAGGCAGGCGGTAACGATGTTCTCCCAGGTGGCCTGACCGCCCTGCACCTGCGGGACCACATGGTCGAAGGTAAGGTCCTCGGCGGAGTATCGGGTCTTGCAGTACTGGCAGGTGAACTTGTCGCGCTGATAGATGTTGGCGCGGGAGAACCGCACTTCCCTGCAGGCGCGTTTGATCTTGACGAACTTGAGCAGCCGAAGGATAGAGGGAAGTCTGAACGTGATCGACACTCCCCGAATGTCCCGGTCATAGAAATCGATCACCTCCACCTTGCCCTGGGTCAGCAGGGTGATCGCTTTCCGCCATGAAATGACCTTCAGCGGCTCGAATGTCGCATTCAGAAGCAGCGTTCGTTCCATTGCAACCCTCACAGAACACAGAAAAACCATACTCTGAAAAAATCCCGGGTGAACAGAAAAATCGTCTTAATTCAGATTGTTAAGGTAACAAAATACCGAAAACGATTGAATTTGTCAATAGGATTGAAAAACCGTATACTATGAACCATGCAATCACCTGAGACCATGGAGCAGCGGATAGAACGAGCAGCAATTGTCCAGGAAAAAGGTATTGATTCGTTCCTGCACGACCCCTCGCCCAGGGTGCTCAAAGCGCTGCTCGCGAACAATATGCTGACCGAAGAACAGGTATTGATCATTGCGAACAGAAGGAACCTGTCAGGAGACATCCTCGATGCGATAGCAAAGGACCGGCGCTGGGCCTCGAGCTATCCCTTGAAATTAACAATCGCAAAAAACCCAAAATCCCCGCTTTTCGTTTCCCTGTCGCTTGCGCGTCACCTGCGGCTGTTTGATCTGGCGGATATCACCCGGGACCATTTTCTTCCCCTGCCCTATCGGAAAAAGATCGAAGCAATGATCATCGAGCGTATTCCCGCCATGCCGCTCGGCATAAAGAAAACTCTTGCCCGTCGGGCTGCCGGAAACGTCCTGTTCACCCTGCTGCTGGGCCGCGACGCCGAAATCGTTTTATCCTGCCTCGCGAACCCGCACCTCATGGAAAGTCACCTCTTCAAATACATCAGCCGCCGGGACACCCTGCGGGAGACCATCAGCCTGATCGCAGAACATCCGAACTGGTCCTGCCGGACGGCGATCCAAAGATCGCTGGTTCGGAATGCGCGGACGCCCTTGCCAAGCTGTGTCCGTTTTTTTAAGCATATGACCGCACCGGACCTGCGTGAACTCTACGCCGACCCTGCGGTACCGGTAACGGTAAAACCCTTCATCCACCGTGAGCTCTTTGGACGTGGCCTCGAAGCGTCACCGCCTGCCGGCGATGAGACCGTGTACGAGCTGGACGAATAAGACGTGATGTTACCTATGGCGCCGTGCAGGGAAGAGCTTAAGCGCCCACCCCCGCCCCACGGTTATGGCCCCCTGGGGACAGAATTCCTGGCAGCAAAAACAGCGGATGCAATGACGATAGTTGATCTCGAACCGCCGCGCCGCATTGTCAATCGCTCCCTGCGGACAATGCCCCTGGCAGATGCCGCAGCGAACACAGCGCGTGTGGTCGATTACCGGCCGCGTGGTAAGCGCATCCTTGAGGAACCCGCGGGCCCACTCAGGCGCCCTCCACTCGAGATGCTCTTGCGGGGAAAGCCTGAAACCCCTGACCATAACGCTCTCAAGCGCCGCCCCGAGAATAGTAATATGGTCCGGCCGCGTTTCGCCGATGCCCGCGGCGGCGGCGGCCCGCACGATAGGGAGAAGCGTGGGATCAGCTCCGACCATGATTCCCGAGACCACATCAAGCGCCACCGGGTCCCGCCCCGCGAGTACCGCGCCGACAAAGCGGGGATCCCCGCTTCCCGGCCCATTCCCTTCCATACAGGTAACGGCATCCATAATGGTAAGCCGCGGTTTTATCAGCGCCGAAAGCTCGACGAGCATTCGCGCGAAGGCATCGCGGTCCACCCCGGCGTTAAAATGCCACTGGACTTTCCTCCGCCCGGGGATGCAGCCAAAGAGGTTTTTTACGGCCCCGGTGAGGGTCATCATGCCGTGGGTCTTGAGCTTGGGCAGGTTGATGACTCCGTCCGCATCCTGGACCGTTCGTGCGATCTCGAACCGCTTAAATTGTCCGCGATTCTTCACTTGGACGGCTTCTTCCATCTCAGCCAGGACCGCACCCTCCCGCAGAATCACCTCCATGGTCCCGGAACGTTCGCATACCTTCCGAAGCTCGCCGAATCCAGGACTATCGCCGATAAGTGCGATGCCACCGGCCTCCCTGACAAGCCGTATCACGGCACGAAGGAGCTCGGGATGCGTTGTAACGGCGCCGGACGGATGACAGGCCTTCAGCAGATTCGGTTTGATCAGGATCCGGTCCCCGGACTTTACGAACGTGGATATGCCTCCGAGCAGAGAGACGGCCCGGCGCACGGCCTGCTCTACCCGATCCTGGTCGTAATCCGCGCAGCGGACAAGAGAGACTTCGGATGTTTTTGTATTTGTCATAGATGCGATGATGGGTGAACCTGTTTTCGTTTTTAAAATAAAAAGGGCAAAGCATCTCTGCTTTACCCTTTCTGCTTTCAGCCATCCCTGTTTCCGCGAAGCGGGATGAAGCTATTGAACTATCCGTCCCATTTCCACGCCAAGGTAGTCTGCAAGAAGTTTCACCGTGCGCGGCTTCAAGGTCGTTCCTTTGAGCGTCCTCGATACCGTCACTTTATGCATGCCCAATTTATCGGCAATATCGGTATAGCTCAATCCTTTTCCCAAACGCTTTTTTTCAAGTATTTCAATTCGGTACATGGCGTTCACCTCACTTTTGAGATTTTGTATGAGTGCTGCCACAAACCACAGGTTAACAACAATTATGCAATTGCAAATTCAGTATAACACATATATTTGCATATTTAAACAGCAGAAAAATTAATTTATGCAACTTTTTGTTGACTTTTTATGGAAAGCAAGGTAAATTTATCCGATATGGACCTTTCAGAAAAACTCAAAAAAATGCGCTCCAGAAACAAACTGTCCATGAGCGAGGTGGCCCGCCTGTCGCAGTGTGCCGTTGACCACCGGGGCAGGATCACGCAGGGCTACATCTCACGCCTTGAATCAGGGCAGGAGACCAACCCCAGCCTGCAAAAAATCATGACGCTCTCCAGGATCTATAAAGCGGAGCCCAATGATTTTTTCCCGAAAACAGGCCGCAAACGGGCATAGTTCCGTCAGCGTGATGAAGAGGTCCACCGGTGAGGAACGTGGCAGTTTGCGCAGTGCCTGGTCGATCGGTGGACTGTCTTGAGGAGCAGCACTTCGCGCGTATGACACCGGAGACAGTCCTCGTCCGAGGGTTTGATGCGCGCATGCGGTTTGTGGCACTCGTAGCAGTTGAGCCTCGCCATCGGCACCAGGTCCGGGAACGTTGTTTTTGAAGACTTCCGGTGACAGGACAGGCAGAGATCCCTGCCCGGGATGAACGCCTCCAGCTTTTTTGAAGAAAACGGGTGGCACCGCAGACAGGATATATCCTCCATCCCGACCCCGTGTATCTGCCAATCCTTATGACATCGCAAACAAGCGTCCTTCTCCGGCCTGAATGAATGCACCTTCCGATCGTGACAATCCTTGCAATGCAGTTTCTCCATAAACACGTGTCGCGCATGGCCCGTTGACTTGTTCACGGTCAAAGAGCCCTGGGCCGCCTCGTCCCAATGACACTTGGTGCACGTTTTCCAGGGTGTTTCGTTCCCGTGCGGCTCCGGCGTTTTTCTGTTGGTGGTGAACACGAATTTCACCAGCAGCCGGTTCTGCTCGATCATGCCGAGCTGGTGGCACTGCTGGCAAACCATGTTCCGGTGGCCCGAAAGCTTCCACGCTGTGTACGCCTCTTCCATGAGGTGGCAACTGTTGCAGAACTCGGGATTTTTCTGGATATAGTTATAATAGCGGACCGCAAGGACAATGCCGAGCACCGAGATGACGAGCATCAGCGAGACAAGGATCGCCTTATCCCGGGGAGTCAGGCCCCGCTCCAGCTTGTCGAATATTTTTGAGATAAGATTATCCATAGATGCGTTCTGAAAACAGCGGACACCGGTAAGGCAAAAATTGGGCCTGCATTCTCCTCCGTCTTCCGTTCCCCGGTTTTATTGTATCAGATATTCCGCGATCTGCACCGCATTCAGGGCGGCGCCTTTGCGAAGATTGTCCAACACGACCCACAGGTTGATCCCGTTCGGGATCGATTCGTCTTCCCTGATCCTTCCCACGTAAACCTCGTCTTTGCCCGCCGTATCAATGGCCAGCGGATAGAGGTTCTTTTTCGGATCGTCGTACACCATGACGCCCGGCGCGGACGAGAGGATGGCCCGAACCTCATTGGCTGATATCTTTCGCTCGGTCTCGATGTTCACCGACTCGGAATGGCAGCGAAACACGGGCACCCGGACCGTGGTCGCGGTCACCCCGATCGATTCGTCTTCCAGTATCTTCCGGGTCTCGTTCACCATTTTCATTTCTTCCTTCGTGTAGCCGTTCTCAAGGAAGGCATCGATATGCGGCAGACAGTTGAATGCGATCTGGTGGGGATACACTTTAGGCTCGACATCTCTGAAGTTCAAGAGCGCCACGGTCTGGCCTGCCAGCTCGTCAATGGCACCTTTCCCGGTCCCGGAAACGGACTGAAAGGTCGTGACCACGATGCGCTTGATCCGGACCGCATCATGGATCGGTTTGAGCGCCATGACCATGCCGATGGTCGAGCAATTCGGGTTCGCAATGATGCCCGCATGGCCGGAGACAGCATGCGCGTTTATTTCCGGCACCACGAGCGGCACTCCGGGCGCCATGCGGAAAGCACTCGAATTGTCGATCACGACCGCGCCCGACGTAACCGCCGAAGGTGCGAACTCCAGGCTTCGCTCGGCTCCCGCGGAGAAGAGCGCAATATCCACGCCTTTAAAAGAATCCTTTGACAGCTTCTTGACAACCCAGCTTTTGTCCCTGAAGGAAACCCGTTCTCCCGCGGAGCGGTCCGATGCCAGCGGCACGAGCTCGCTCACCGGGAAATTGCGCTCTTCAAGGATCTCGATCATTTCCTTGCCAACGACGCCGGTAGCGCCGGCAACGGCAACAACATAAGAACTCTTTTTCTTCAGCATAGCAGCCTATTTTTCCACAACAATACGAAGCATTCTGCGAAGCGGCTCCGCCGCTCCCCAGAGGAGCTGGTCACCGCAGGTGAAGGCGTTCAGGAACGTCGGCCCCATGTTCATTTTGCGCAGACGTCCGACCGGCACGGTCAGCGTTCCGGTGATCGCCGCCGGAGTCAGCTCGCGCATGGTGATCTCTCGCACGTTCGGCACGACCTTCACCCACGCGTTGTGCTTGGCGATCATGTCCGTGATCTCGGCAAGCGGCACGTCCTTCGTCATCTTGATCGTCAGCGCCTGGCTGTGGCAGCGCATGGCCCCGACGCGCACACAGGTGCCGTCGATCGGGACCGGATTTCCCTCCCTGCCAAGGATCTTGTTCGTCTCAGCCTGCCCCTTCCACTCTTCCTTGCTCTGGCCGCTCTCAAGCTGCTTGTCGATCCACGGGATCACCGAGCCGGCAAGCGGCACGCCAAAGAACTCCTTGGGATAGGCATCGGAGCGAATGTGGTCGGACACCTTGCGGTCGATGTCGAGGATCGCGCCCGCGGGATCGTCAAGCAGCGGCTTTACGGCACCGTGGATCGAGCCCATCTGCTTTAATAATTCGCGCATATTATTCGCGCCCGCGCCCGAGGCCGCCTGGTACGTCATGGCGCTCATCCATTCCACCAGCCCGCGCTCGTACAATCCACCCAGTGCCATGAGCATGAGAGACACGGTGCAGTTGCCGCCGATGTAATTTTTGATGCCCTTTGCCATGCCGTTCCTGATCACATTGATATTGACCGGATCGAGGATGATGATGGCATCTTTTCCCATGCGAAGCGTTGAAGCGGCGTCGATCCAGTAGCCTTTCCAGCCCGCGGCGCGCAGCTTGGGGTACACTTCCGAGGTATAGTCGCCGCCCTGACAGGAAACGATAGCGTCCATCGACTTCAATTCATCAATATTCCTGGCATCTTTGAGCGCCGGCACGTCCTTGCCGACCTTCGGCCCCTTGCCGCCCACGTTCGAGGTCGTGAAGAACACCGGGTCGATACAATCGAAATCCTTTTCTTCGTTCATGCGGCCCATGAGCACCGAGCCCACCATGCCGCGCCAACCGATAAAGCCTACACGCATCATAACCTTACTCCTTTAAATTTTACTTCTAAGCAGTGTATACAGAACAAACACATAGAAGATGTTCGGACCATAACGCAACCGTTCTTTCTTTAGGTCAAACCAGAAATAACTATTTTTCTGAAAGGCCGAACACTTGACCTGTATTTGAAAAGAGAGGTCGTTCTTGACCGCAATGAAATCTATACCTTTATCTTTAATAGGAAGATCATCCCCGTCACCATGTCCCCGGCAGCCTTTATCCCCCTCTTTGAAAAAAGAGGGGTTAGGGGAGATTTTTATGATAAATTCCCCTCGTTCCCCCTTTTACAAAGGGGGATGGGAAAAACCCTGAATCACAAACAGCTCCAAATCTTTTCAAGAACACTATCTGTTTGCATGAGGACCTCTCTGTCTGAAAACCTGAGAACCCGCAACCCAAGACCTGCTAACAATTCGTCCCTGGTCTTGTCTTTCTGCCGACCTTCCTCAGTATAATGCTGCCCACCGTCAAGCTCTATTACTAATTTGGCCTTCGGACAGTAAAAATCAACAATGTAATCGCCAATGGTCTTCTGCCGGTAAAACTGATATCCCTTAAGCTGCCTACCTCTTACGCGAGTCCATAACCGGCATTCAGCATCGGTCATGTTTTTTCTAAGTTGCCGTGAAAAAGGCTTTAGTCCTTTGTTGTAGTGCAGCATACTTTAACCTCCCCCTTTGAAAAAGGGGGATTGAGGGGGATTTTCTCAAGATTCTCAAATCCCCCCACGCCCCCCCTTTGCTAAAGGGGGGAAAGATAAAATCAGACCATTCCCGCCACCATATCGCCGACCTCGGTCGTGGACATGCCCATCTTCCCCGCTGCCTGGCTCTTCATCTTTTTCATGGTTGCGATCATGGCTTTCTCAATGGCCTGTGAAGACTTCGTTTCGCCGAGCGATTCAAGCATCATCATGCCGGCGCCGATGGCGGCAATGGGATTGATCACGTTCTGTCCGGCGTACTTCGGCGCGCTGCCTCCGATAGGCTCGAACATGGAAACACCGTCGGGGTTGATGTTCCCGCCCGAAGAGACGCCGAGTCCCCCTTGGATCATGGCGCCGATGTCGGTGATGATGTCGCCGAACAGGTTTTCCGTGACCGCCACGTCGAACCATTCGGGGTTCTTGACGAACCACATGTTCGCGGCATCGACATGGTTGTAATTGCGCTTAAGCTCAGGATACTGACGCTCACCCATTTCCTCGAACGCGCGGTACCAAAGATCGCCGCAATACGTGAGCACGTTCCGCTTGTGGATCAGCGTGATCGGCTTTGCGGCATACTTGGGATTCATGGCGTTCCGTTTTCTCTTCAGTTCAAACGCATATTTGAGACACCGGTCCACCGAGCGTCGGTCGTACACCATCACCTGCGTGGCGATCTCCTCGCTCGTGCCCACGCGCGTTGCGCCGCCGTGGCCTGTATAAATGCCGCCCGTGTTCTCGCGGATCACCACGAAATCGATGTCCTCCGGACCCTTGTCCTTGAGCGGCGTCTCGACATTGGGATAGAGCTTCACCGGACGGAGATTGATGTACTGGTCCAGGGCAAAGCGTATCTTGAGCAGGATCCCCGCTTCGAGGATGCCCGGCTTTACGTCGGGATGCCCGATAGCGCCGAGGAACATGGAGTCGAATTTCTTGAACTCGCCTATTGCGCTGTCAGGAAGCGTCTCTCCGGTCTTGAGATACCGCGCAGCGCCGAAGTCGAAAGAATTGAATTCGAGTTTGAAACCGCCCTTTGCTGCAGCGGCGTTGATGACTTTTACCGCTTCTTGAACAACCTCAGGTCCGGTTCCGTCCCCAGGGATCAATGCTATCTTGTAGGTCTTTGTCATGTAAAAATATTTCCTTTCTAAAATATTGTCAATCCGAGCTACTGGATGCAGCACGGCGATCCCGATTTATAGAACTGCTTATCTTTTTCTGGCACTGCAGTTGTTCGTCCTCAGTTCGCGGCAGTTGTCGTCACCGGGGGAAAAATCTAATCCGCAGGAAGGCGGGAATGGCCCGTTGGATGAGGAATACGACGGATCGAGGTTCCGGCTGTAATACACGCAGGGTTCACAAAGAGAACAGGTCTGCTGGTTGTTGTCCGGCTGAAGCGCCCGCATCAGTTTGAAGCACGCGGTCAACTACAATCCTGCCTTCTTCTTCGTGTATGCCATGAGGCCGCCGGCGGCGATCAATTCTTGCATGAAGGGCGGCACCGGTGTCGCCTGAAATGTCTTGTTCGACGTCAGATTCCGGATCACGCCGCTATCAGCATCCACTTCGATCTGGTCGCCTTCTGTGGTCCCGTCAACAGCCCCGGCGCTCTCGAAGATCGGCAGCCCCATATTGAAGCAGTTCCGGTAGAAGATCCGGGCAAAACTTTTGGCCACGACACAGGACACGCCCGCGGCTTTGATCGCGATCGGCGCATGTTCGCGCGACGACCCGCACCCGAAGTTTTTGTCGGCAACAATGATGTCGCCGGATTTCATTTTTTTCACAAAGTCGGGAGTGGTGGAGTCTTCCATGCAGTGCTTTGCCAGTTCTTTCGGGTCCGACGTGTTCAGATAGCGCGCAGGAACGATCGCGTCCGTATCGACATCCGCCCCGAATTTCCATGCATTGCCGTTGAATTTCATTATGGCCTCTTAAGGGACACAGATTAACGGATTTTAAACGCCTTTGATTTATCCGCGTTCATCCGTCTTATCCGCGTTCATCCGCGTTCAAAGTTTTTGAAGTTACTTCAGCTCTTCCGGTCTTCCGATCCTGCCGAGCACGGCCGATGCCGCTGCTATGGCCGGATTGGAAAGATACACTTCGCTCTTGGGGGAGCCCATCCTGCCGACGAAATTGCGGTTGGTCGTGGCAATGGCGCGCTCGCCGGCCGCGAGAATGCCCATGTGACCGCCGAGGCAGGGACCGCAGGTCGGTGTGCTGAACGCTGCTCCTGAATCGATGAAGATGTCCACCAGACCTTCTTTAATACATTGCTTGTAGATCGCCTGCGTGGCCGGGATCACGATCATGCGCACATAGGGGTGGACCTTGTGGCCTTTGATGACTTTTGCCGCTTCGCGCATGTCCTCGATCCTGCCGTTGGTGCAGGAGCCGACCACGGACTGGTCGATATTGATGGAACCCAGCTGGCTTACGGGCTTCACGTTCTCGGGAAGGTGCGGACAGGCGATCTGCGGCTCCATGCCGGTGAGGTCGTACTCGCGCACGTCGACGTAATTCGCTTTTTTGTCGCTCTTGTAGAACTTGTACTTGCGCTGCGCGCGCTTCGCCACATATTTTTCGGTGATCTCGTCAGGCTCGATGATGCCGTTCTTGCCGCCCGCTTCGATCGCCATGTTGCAGATGGTCAGGCGTCCCGACATCGGAAGCTTTTTGATCACCTCACCGGTGAACTCCATGGCGCGGTAAAGCGCGCCGTCCACGCCGATGTCGCCGATCGTATGCAGGATGATGTCCTTGCCGCTGACCCACTTGCCGAGCTTGCCCTTATAGATGAACTTCATGCTCTCGGGGACCTTGAACCAGGCCTCGCCCGTGATCATGGCTGCGGCGACATCGGTGCTGCCCACGCCGGTCGAGAAGGCCCCCAGGCCGCCGTAGGTGCAGGTGTGGCTGTCCGCTCCGATCACCACGTCACCGGGCACCACGATCCCCTGCTCGGGAAGGAGCGCATGCTCCACACCCATTTTGCCTACTTCAAAATAGAGCGAGAGGTCATGCTCGCGCGAAAATTGGCGGAGCATATTGCATTGCTCAGCCGATGCGATGTCCTTGTTCGGCGCAAAGTGGTCGGGAATGAGCGCGATCCGGCCGGAATTGAACACTTTCTTGGCGTTGGCTCCCCGGAACTCTTTGATCGAAATCGGCGCGGTGATGTCGTTCGCGAGGACGAGATCGAGCTTCGCGTTGATCAGTTCTCCGGGCTTCACTTCTTTTCTGCCGCAGTGCGCGGCCAGTATCTTTTCTGTAATGGTCATCGGCATAGTGTGTGAATATACAATATCTCAAAACTCGTTGCAACTGTTTTTTCTGTGGTTTTTCAGGGGGGAACGGGGAAGGTTTTTAGAATTACGATGGATATTTGCCGGTTCGCAGGAGTGAGCCATACAGCTCATTTCGGCAATAGTGTCTCAATTGCGGCGGCAATATCTTTCACCGCGTCCTGCGCTTTTATGGCTTTATCTTTTGTGTAATCAACGGGCCACTGAACGGGATAGCGGGTATCGATATAAAACCTGCTCAGATATGTGCACGATTCTTCAATTGCCAATAGTGAAGGCTCTTTTGCACGGCATATACTGAGCAGTTCAATCAAATCATGGCTTTTTTTAAAATCCAACTCATATGCCACGATGAAGGCTTTTAAGTACTTCTCCGCGGCCTGCTGGAAATGAAAACAGATTGGCGCATAATAAGGTGAGTCCTTCAATGAACTTGAGGCAAAGCCAAAATCTTCCTCTGCCTTATAGATCCACTCATCGATCAGCTTTTTGCTAACCATAGAGAACTTTTCCTTCTCTATATATTTTTTTTACAAACGGATCGCCTAAAGCAAGACGAGCTTCAACTTCCTCTGGCTTATATACAATCATATCCACGGCAACATGCCGCTGAATGAGCCTATCGAGTTCCCGCATGCGATCTACGCCATAATAAGGAACGTCTTTTTTTATGATAAAGAAATCCAGATCATTCACCTCATCACTGCCGCCGCCCCATGCCGCGGAACCGAAAAGAATGATCTTCTCGGGCCGGTATTTCTCAATCAGTTGGTCCCTGATGCCGTCTATTTCCCCGATGATTTCTGTTCTTGTCATGCCGAGCTCCACCTATCGTACTGCCGCGCCATCACTGATGATCCAGACGATGTTGCTACATGCTCTAAATATGCACCATTGCCGCACTATTGTCAAGACTCCGCAGCATGTGATGATCAACGAAAAACAGCGAGTCGCTCCCAAAGAAAGCCGCTATGCCAGAACAAGCAGCGCAACGACCGGGATGGTCAGTATCAGCGCAGTAACGATCCACTTCTCTGAACCAGCCTCGCCTTTCACCCTGTTCTTCAGCGCCATACCAGCCGTGCCCAAGGCAGCCAAGCCGCTCACGAACGCTATCGAGAAAGCCATGAGCCCCCGTGTTCTGCAGCCCAGCAAATCCACGGGCGACAAAGCAACAGCAAAGAAAAGGACCGGCATGATGACCGGAACAATGGTGTGGCGAAGGATGGTGTTTTTGTTCATAGTACCTTCAAGTTTGCACCCGCGAGCCAAAGAACATTATGCCTGTGCAAGGTAGGGAACCATCTGGAGTGAATGGAAATCATCAATAGTTATATAACGGTAGAATGTCAATTCTAAAGCCTGACCTCAATAGTTCCCCAAAATAAAAGACGTGACCGTATGTTCCAAGATGTGATTTGCAGACTGGAAGGTATCGGCTCTCAAACTGAAATTCAATAGAAGCCCCGCCACGGAGTTCTTTCCGCAGATGTATCTTTTTGTGCCACACGAATCCTTCCGCCGAGGCTTACCTCTCAGTGCTATAGCTCCTTTATCAGTTCGGCAGCGAGGGGCACTGCCATCGTGAGTAAAGCCTTGTTTACATCAGACATAGTTAGCTCTTTATCATTACTACTATCACTCCCACTAATTTGAGACATCGTCTTAAATGTTTTAGCACTAATAAAAAAATAGGACAGGGCAATTTTTGGATTATTAAATCTAAGAAAACTGCCAGAAGTATATCTCCAGTCATCGACTCGACAGTATATAAATGACACAATACCAAATTTGTCTGCAATCTTTTTTAACAATCTTGCATTTTGTGGATCTTTTCCCAACTCACTAAATTCGCTGCCTAAGTAATCTTCTATCTCTTTAACACTTATTACTGTCCATCCGGCTTTTTTTGACGGTTCCCCTGCTACCGCCCAATTAATTCTATCCATTTGTTCAGCAACAGACTTTTCTTTGTAAGTAGAAGGCAGAAAAGCATATTTTTTTTCTTTAAGGAGCAACGTATTCATTTCTTTATAACCATCAAATTTTTTTCCCTCCCCGATTTCATGTATATTTTTTTTTGGCTCATTTTTCCCGACGTCTTCATTCTCTGTAGTGGCTTCATTCTGTGTAGTTGTCGCTTCGTTTATATGATTTGTTGAGGCAGGCTCTAACAAGCGCCAATAACTTTGTGCAAATTTATTGCCTTGGCCTACTACATAGACGTCTGATATAACATCACCTTTGGCAACTGGATAGACTTCGGAAATAACATTCACTGTAGCATGAGTTCTTGAGACGTTAGTTAGCCGTGCAAATGCCTTTGGAAGGCCGTCTGGCCCGATCACGCGATTGTTTAATGGATTTATTTTAGGACGATAAATTGTTCCAAATACATTCCCATTCGCAACTTCTTTTTCTCGTTCTTGAATAGATGTGGATCCTATTCTGGTCTCGGCCAATAAGTCATTTGTCCCTATTTCTGCATGGAATGTTCTGGGCGGTAAGTTCTTTAACACACCCACGTTTGCGACATAAATTCCCGAATCGCTGCTAAAGACAATTTTTTTTAGGTCCGGAGCCATATCAAAGCCACGAACACCTTTCATCAAAGGTCGTTCAAAGTTCTGATCTGTGTTTGCCGCCCATAATCCATCTGCCTCATTGATCCCGTGATAAAGATCCGGATATGCAACGGCCAATGATACGTTTGGAAATTTAACAAATGAATATTTTTCCATTCTGCTATTGATGACTTCTACATCTACATCCTCCTCTTTAATTACATTGAGTGTTTCAAGTTCTATTATTGTTCGTGTCCAATATTTTTTAGTGCTGTTATAAAGCAATATTTCTTCCGCATCTGTAGACCAAGTTATGGAGGCATTGTCCGCACAATAATCCAAATCTACCTGTGTTATCTTGTATTTTTTTTTCGTCTTAATATCATAAATAAAAATATAAGGCTGTATATAGAGTCCGTCAGAAGGGGTTGAGTAGTCACAGTATGCAATCCTTTTCCCATCTGGAGACCACGCCCCTCTATCCCCATTCCGGATAGTGAATCTTAATCCTTGGAAAAGTTTCTTCTTGTTTTTACCATCTACGCCCATAATCCAAAGGGCATGCCATGCAGTGTTAACGTCCATCCCCTGTTGTCTCTTTGTATCTTTTGAATAGAGTATTTGTTTTCCATCCGGCGAGAATTTTGGCGCATAACCTCCGTTTTCTATTTTATGAACATTGACTAAGTTAATATTGGTTGCGTTAATATCAGTAGCTTTGAATTCATCCGCGCAGGCGTGGTTCTGAGGTAACAAAGTAAGCGTAACTGATACCAAAAAGAGAACAACAAATGCCAAGTAAGTAGAAAGTCGATCAATCATCACGAACCCCCTTTCCCGTTTTATGTGGTAATTTAACGATCTGCCCAAACTGATCCACGATCTTTGGTAAGGGTAGTGTGTTATCATTTTTAATAAATCTGACCATCCGGTCCACGCCAGCCCTTTTCCGTCTTTTCAAATTGAAGTATCCCTTTGACCGTCTTTTTCTCGCCTTTATTCGCTCGCGCTTTTCCCATGAACATAAAAGTGTTAAAAGGTCCGGGCTCGCCTTTGATTGTTGCAAAATTCGTTTCTCCAAACGGCCCACCCCAGTAACAACTATCGAGAAATTCTATCACAGCCTCATACTCAAGGGCATACAGCTTTACTCCCATTAGATCACCTTCCTGCGCATTCGTCTTTTTGAGATCAACGAGTCGAATGAGACCATTGGATTGCTTCTGTATCAGGTTTTTTACAATCGTCTGAGCATCAGATGCTGAAGGCTTGGAAGAACAGCCTGCAAAGACAGATGCCATCAGCACAACGACAAAAAACAAAACAATATACCGACCAATTGATCGACTCTTCATTTTTTAAACCTCCTCTACGTAAACCTCCCTGGCAGGTGGGGGCGACGGCACATCTTGTTTTAATTCTGACTTGCTGCCACCTGCTTCTTTTTATTTTGGCTAATTCCAAATATAAGCCCGGCGATCTCAGGGCGATGAAAAATATTATTGTTCCTAACTTAAGGAACGATTGGCGAGCCATTTCTTCTCCTGCAAATGCCATCCAGGTCGCTGGGCTGAGGAAAAGAACGTTCACTAAGCAAATCACGAATATCGCAATGCTGAATGCTTTGTCCCCGGTGGCCGCAACGCGGCAGCAATAATCAGGGCGAGCCGTACAACATACAGAGAAAAAACCGGTACAAAAATCGAAAGTATGTCGATAACCAATGCCGCAAAGCCAAGACCTTTACTCATGGCGGTTTTCTCTTCGGCAATAATTGAACTTCAAGCAACTTATTATCTGAGGGGCGTTTCCCCAGCAATGTGATTTACGCCCGATCACGCGGGAATATTTTTTATGGTAATACCTGAATCTTGCACTCTTTTCGTCGTGTGAGCGTTTTCAGCCTTCGTAAATGCAGGCTTTGACATTTTAATCGATTTTTTCGCCTAACTTGACAAGTGACTTCGTGCAAGAAATTTCTTGCACGAGAAATACTGATAAACAGCGTGCAAAAGCCCGCAATATTTTCAATCATGTAAATTATGTGCAAGATTCAGGTAATAAATGATCGCTATAGCGCACTTCAAACCCCAAAATGATCAAAGACCCAAATAATCTACTGTCCGGAGCGCACAGGCCATACGTAGCTGCTTTCGGACTTACCGATGAAGCCCACGGAACCGCCGGGCAGAACGACGCACCATGCGATGCTCGTAATACCGGCATACGTAGTAGACGACCAATAGCGGCCCGCCTGCACATTAGAAAGTCGTATTGCATGGATAAACGCTTCAAATTCCTCTTTTGTCGGCAATCGCCAGCCACTATTATAACCGGCGTAGTTCAGCCTCTGTGCCCAATTCATGGCCTCGTTCCAATTCATTGCTCTTTCACCGATATTGGCATTCCGTGCCCACATCAAACCAGTCTTGGTATCTATCACCACCCCCTCCTTCGGAGTAGCAAAGCGAAGCTCCAATGCTGCAGGCAGCAGCTTGGTTTGCCCCTCCGGCCCGCTCTTCATCTTAATCCGTATAGCTTCGGCAATGTACTTGTCTATGTAGGGAACCAGTTCGTATTCGGAAGCGGGAAAAAGTTTGCCAAATCTGAAACCGCCGTCCGCGCCAGTTGTTGTCTCGAACTTCTCATACCCCTTTATAGGCTCGATCTGCGTGGCAATCAACTTGATCCCGGTCGCAGGTTGACCCTTGCCATCCACAACCTTTCCCTCCAGAGCCGACTTCTTGCTACACCCGACGAGACAGACCACAATCATGATAACTATTGTCAATGACTTGATCATCTTCATGCTCACGACCTCCTGCTGATTTATTGTATTAATATTGCGCATCCATCTCTCTGCTTATTTGGTCAATGATATATTGCGAAACTGGACTTTGAATAAATTGTCACGTATGTCCGTAAGATCGGCCCGGCAAAGGATTTCGAATAACGCTACATTCACGGTATTCGGTGCAACGCCTTCAAATCGAATAGTCGCTTTCATGGGGACATCTGAAGCAAGGGCATTGCCTTCCCATTGCCCGATTGTCTTGCTCCCGAGTTTAAGTCCGCTTGCACAATGCTCGTCGCCGGATGCGTCTATTATTTTTGTGCAGCTAAAATCGCTATTCCAACCTGGACTTCCAAGAGTCAGGTTTCGGGATTTTTCCTTGTTTGTAATCATCATCGTACAAGTTATAGTCTCGTCTGCGATACGACAACCTTGGAGTTCAAAAATAAAGTCCTTCACCTCTTTGCTTTGCACTGCTTTTCCTTCTTGTTTTGCACCCAAAGAGGATTTTATCGTTGTTTGCCTACCCTCTACCTGTTTCGCTATTAAATCCTCCACAGTTCCGGTCTTTGGTATGTCCGTGGCGGCCACTGCAAAGACCTTTGCGGATTCCACCCCTATCAGCCGTGCGTTGATCTTTACCGTGTTGCCTAAGTCAGTCATCGAACCCGTGACGATAGCATCTACTCCGAGCATCTGCCCCATCTTTTTTAAACTCTTCTCTTCTATCAATCCTTTTTGGCCGAGGGCAAGTTCCTCCTGAAGTCTTAAAAGCTGCCGTCTCTCCACAACCTCGAACTTTCCCGGTGCTATCGTAAAAAGCTGTGTCGTTAATTCCTCCGCCAAGAATTGACCCAGAGCGGTTACATTTCCACTTAGGTCGGAAAAATCTATAATGGCGATTTTTTTACTCTGCTTCTCCTGCATGCTCTTGCTAATCTGATTTGCCAGTTGAGCCACGCCTTCATCGAGATTTGAGGAGGCAAGAGCGGGAACCGTGCCAATTGCCGTAAGGAGCATAATCTGTATTGATAGAAAAACCCTTTTCATCATAAAGACCTCCATGAAAACAAAAAACGCCCTTCGCGTAAAGTATCGTGAAAGGCGCTCAATAATAATGGCAGCGTAGTAATGCAATGCAAAAGCAAAAACAATACTGATAAACTTTTCTCATGCTCACATTGTCCTTTTTTGCAAATGCCCCATGGCAAGCTACGGGAAACAGCAAGTTCAATTTTTTACTTCCTTGAGCATCTTGCAAAAGTCTTTAGATAAGTGATTTTATTGGCGGGGAAAGCATTTTTTTGAAGTAAAAAAGCACTCCTTCTGTTATGATTTGTTTGCGG
>JAYTJE010000009.1:0-23727 GCA_043731355.1 Nitrospirota bacterium | reverse complement strand
TTCTTCTACCCCCGGTCCGTTGCTCTCATCGGCGCAACGGACAAACGGGACAAACCCGGCACGGCAATTCTTGAAAACCTTTCCCATTTCCAGGGAGCGGTCTATCCCGTCAATCCGAAGCATGAGACCCTGATGGGCCGCCCCTGCTATCCCTCCATCATGGATGTTCCCGATGAGCTCGACCTGGCCATTATCGCGCTGCCGGCGGCCCTGGTGGAGCCGGAACTCGATGCGGTCAATCGCAAGGGGATCAAACGGGTCATCCTGATCAGCTCCGGCTTTGCCGAAGCGGGCGCCCAGGGAAGGGAGCTGCAGAAGCGGATCGCCGGCAAAGCAAAGCAATACGGTCTGCGCGTGATCGGGCCGAACTGCCTCGGCGTCTATAACACGGACAACGGGCTCGACAGCTTCTTTGTTTCGCGCGAGCGCGTGTCCCGGCCCTTGCCGGGCAGGCTTTCGATCATCTCTCAGAGCGGGGCAATCACCGTGATCCTCATGGAGGCCCTGTCCCGGGACGGCCTCGGACTCGCCAAGGCGATCAACTACGGCAACCGGCTCGACGTGGACGAGGCCGACGCGCTCGATTACCTGGCCGACGACCCGCGGACCCACGCCGTGGCCATGTACATGGAGTCCGTGGGCGACGGCAGGAAGTTCCTCAAGGCCGCAAAGGCCTTTACCGCAAAAAAACCGCTGGTCATCTGGAAAGCGGGCAAACACGAAATGGGCGCTGCTGCCGTGGCTTCCCACACCGCGACGCTTGCGGGGACCTACGGGCTCTACCAGGCGGCCTTCCGGCAGGCCGGCGCAATCGAGGCCTTCGGGTTCGACCACCTGATCGATGCGGCAAAGGCGGTGGCGCTTATGGAGTATCCCTGCGCCGGGGAGCGGCTGCTGATTGTGACGAACGGGGGGGGGATGGCCGTCGCCGCGTCCGATGAGGCCCAGACCGAGGGATTTACCATGCCTTCCATGCCGGAAGCGGTGCGCGAGCGGCTGCAGCGGGCCTTCCCCTCGTTCTTTGTCACGAGCAACCCCATCGACCTTACGGGCAGCGGCAAAAATGAGGATTACTATACAGCGCTTGCCGAAGCGCTGCCTCACTACGATGCCGCCGTGGTGATCGTGCTGATGGGAGCGACGACGGTGACCGAGGAAGCGACCGGGCTCATTGCCCGCGCCTGCCATGAGGCAAAGAAACCCGTCACCTGCTGCATTCTCCAGGGGCTGGGCTATACGCGCGAAGCGATGTCGGCGTTGCTCAAACTGGGCGTACCGGTCTATCCTTCGCCCGAGCGGGCGGTGCGCGCGCTGGCAGCGCTCAGGAAAGCGGCGTGCAGATGAGAACTCCGGCGGACATACTGGCAACCGCGCAGCAGGAAGGGCGCTCGGTTCTCCTTGAACACGAGGCAAAGGAGCTTGTGCGCAGCGCGGGAATTACCGTGCCCCGGTCCGAGTTGGTTGGCCCGGACGATCACGATGCGATCCTGGCGGCGGCTGACAAGCTCGGTTTTCCCGTGGCGCTCAAAGCTGTTTCCTCGGAAATTCCACACAAGACCGATGCGGGCGCGGTGATGCTGAACCTCGCAAACCGCGCTGCGCTTGCGGCGTCGATACCGGCAATGAAGAACATGATCGCGGCCCGGGCGCCGGGCGCGGTGATACGGTTTTTTCTCCTGGAGAAAATGATGCCGGCGGGGCTGGAGCTTTTGATAGGCGGGTTGCGCGACAAGCAGTTCGGACCATCGGTTGCTTTCGGGCTCGGCGGGGTCTGGGTCGAAGCGCTTCAGGACGCTGTTTTCGGCATCCTGCCCATGACGCGGCAGGAGCTGCTTGACATGATCAATGAAACAAAGGCGGGCGCGTTCATAAAAGGTTTCCGCGGAAGCGCGCCGCTCGATCTTGAAGCGGCGCTCGGGGCGATCAACGCCGTTTCTTCCCTTCTGACCAGCCACCCGGAGATCATCGAACTCGACCTGAACCCGGTCCGGCTGTACGCGAGGAGCGCGGTGGCGCTGGATGCAAGGATCGTGTTAGGACGCTAAGGTATGGTCCTTACCTTGTTCTCCGGATAGCTGGTCACCACGGTTTTCAAGGGGATGACCTCAGCGCCGGAGTAGGAATAATCCGTCCGTACCAGCTCCACCGGCCTGTCTCCCGGCGCATACATCCGCAGGGACGCGATCCTGCCCTGTTCGTCATATTCATACCGGGTGTAAGACACCACCTGCTCCCGGGCATTGACGATCACTTTTTTCAACTCCGCGGCAGCCTCCGGGATGCTTTCGACAACTCCAACAGCGAAGCCGACCACGCCGCCTACCGCCACCACCGCGACCCTGACGGCCATATAAGCAGCCAGATCGCGGGCTGACCCGTAAAATCCGCTCCCCTGGGTCAGCGCCAGGCCTCCCTGAAAACCCTCGCCCGTCCAGTGGTAGATCACTTCCAGGGGCCGCATCATGTCCGGTTTCTCTTCGCTGCGCACCAGAATATCGTAGGATTCAGCAGCACGGCCCCCGGCAAACCGCACCACGGTGAATTGCGCGCCGGCATTTTTCGGCCGTTGCTTCAGCCGTTGCCCGAAAAAAGGCCTGCCTTTTACGTCATACTCGACACGCGCTATCAGGACAAGGTTCTCTCCGGTATTTACGGGAAGCGTACTCAAGGGAAGATCGATGCGATGGGTCATGCAGGCGAAGGCAAGCAGCGGGCAAAGCAAGAGGAGCATCGCTTTCGTGATGCGGACCAGGTTTTTCACCCGAGAAGCCCCCTCACTGCTGCACGGAATAGAACTGGATCATCTGCCGAAGCTGATCCCCATGCCCTCGGCGATCTTCACCAGCTCCCCTTCGGGTTCGACCAGCTTCAGTTTGCTGATCGCCTCCTCGATCGGGACCGACGTGATGATCGGCGGCTGGTAGGAAACCATTTGCCCGAATTTCTTCTGGGCGATAAGCTCCACGGCATGAGCGCCGTACCGCGTGGCAAGAAGCCGGTCAAAAGGACAGGGGCTGCCTCCGCGCTGCAAGTGGCCGAGCACGGTCACCCGGGTCTCGAAGCTGGTGCGCTTGCTGATCTCATTTGCCACGAGCTCGCCCATGCCGCCGAGCCGCAGGACGTATCCGTCGGCCGCCTTCTCGCGCACCGCCATTTCCCCGCCCGCGGGCTTGGCGCCCTCGGCCACCACCACGATGCTCGACTTGCTTCCGGCTTTTTTCCGCTCCAGAAGCCTTTCCGTCACCTTATCGATATTGAATGGGATCTCGGGGATCAGGATAACGTGGGCGCTGCCCGCCATGCCCGCCTCAATTGCGATCCAGCCCGCATAGCGCCCCATCACCTCGAGAATAATGACCCGCTGGTGGCTCTCGGCCGTGGTGTGCAGTTTGTCCAGGGCCTCCGTGGCCGTGTCCACGGCCGTTTGGAAGCCAAAGGTCACGTGCGTGGCCATAAGATCGTTGTCGATCGTTTTGGGCACACCGATCACCGGGATCCCCAGTTTGTTGATCCCGCTGCCGATCTTCAGCGAGCCGTCGCCGCCGATGACCACGAGACAGTCGAGACCGAGCTCCCGGATATTGGCAATAACCACCGAAGACATGTCCTCTACTATTTCCCTGCCATTCACCACGGTTTTGTGGGCAAAGGGGTTGCCCCGGTTCGTGGTCCCGAGAATGGTGCCGCCGACGTACAGGATGCCCCGTGTGTTCCACGAGGTGAGCGGGCGCGTCTTCGTGGGGCTGAGCAGGCCCTCGAACCCGTCTATGATACCGACCACCTCCCAGCCGTACTTGAAAATGGCGGTCTTCGTGACCGCGCGGATCACCGCATTAAGACCGGGAGCATCGCCCCCGCCAGACAGAATTCCAATACGCATGATTGCCTCCGAATGATAAAAGATAGGGTCCAGTAGCCAGGGTTCAGGATTCAGGGTTTAGAGCTTGCTCTACTGGATCCTGGCCCCCGGACCCTGGACCCTGCATTTATATTCCCAAAAGCTTCGCCCCGCCCTCGCAGGCGATAGTCAACGCCTGCTCGCGGGGTATTCCCGCCTGCACGAACAGCTCGATCTCGGCATCGTAAGCCGCTCGATAGGCGGGATCGGGCAGCACACAATCCGTGCCCACGGCGAGCGGGACGCCGATCGTATAGGCATGGCGCAGCATCGAAAGCTGTGACTGAATCAGCTGCTTGACGAACTGGGCCGTATCAGGCGCAGCAGACGATTCCGCCGAGCGCCGCAATGCTCCGATGGTCGGCACCCAGAAAACGGCTTTCGAAGCCATCAGGTCAAGCGCCCGCTCGGTCATGAAAAAACCGTGTTCAATGGATCGTACGCCGGCTGCAACAGCTGACATGATCGCCGGCTCCCCGTTCGCATGCGCCATGACCCCGAGGCCTTGTGCGGCGGCCGCTGTCAGCAGAGATGCAAGCTCTCCATTGCTGAACCCGCCCGCGGTGACAGTGCCGGGCTGTTTGAAACTTACCATGCCCGAATTCATGATTTTGATTATACCAGCTCCGGCGCGCTTTAGGCGGATGATCTCTACCGGGATCTGGTCCGTTGTCGAGACTTCCACCCCGAAAGCGAATCCATACCCGCCTCGTCGATATAACGCCCAGCCGCTGGATACCACGGTCGGGCCATTCACTCTCCGGGACGGGGCGATGATGCCGCGATCGACATTCCGCCTGAATCCCGCATCGCGAAGCGCGCTGATCCCGGCGGAAGCGGCGCAATCAAGTCCTGACGCTTCCTTGAGGTGGACATGGGCATCAACAAGGCCGGCAATGATTTCGAATGTTTGAGAGGGCATGGATAGGTGTCCGGAGGCTACGGGCCAATCATCCCCTTATCGCGGAAACTGAAGTGTGTGCCGTCGCCGATAATGATGTGGTCCAGCACCCGGATGCCGAGCACCTCGCCGGCCTGCACCAGCCGCTTCGTGAGCAGAATATCTTCCTGGCTCGGCCGGGTATCGCCGCTCGGATGGTTGTGGATGAAAATGACCGCAGCCGCCGATTCCCTGATGGCGGCCTTGAAGGTATCGCGGGGATGCACGATCGATGCGGAGAGGCTGCCGACCGAGACCTCCTCGTCCCGGATGATCTTGTTCTTGGTGTCAAGCAGGGCGCACCGGAAAACCTCTTTCTTGAGGTCCTTCATGCGCGGCTGGTAATAGCCGATCACGTCTTCGCAGGAGCAGAACGATCCACCGGCAAGAGACGGCTGCTGGTATCGTTTTCCTATCTCGATGGCTGCTTTGAGCTCGGCGGCCTTTGCCGGTCCGATGCCGTTGACCGAGCAGATCTCGGTGATGCTCGCTTGGCCAAGTCCCGCGAGGCCGTCGAAGCGCGCCAGAAGCTCCATGCCCAGGTCGAGCGCGGTGCGGCCCGCTTTTCCGCTCCTGATGATGATCGCGAGCAGATGGGCGTCCGATAATGACGACGGGCCATGGGCGATCAGCCGTTCGCGCGGCCGTTCGTCCTCGGGCCAGTGCTTCACAGTTTTTCCGAATTCATTGGTCATCGGCATGGTCCCCTGAGAACATGAGCATCCGCTGTACTGTGACGATTATAGGAACTCCCGGAAAGACTGTCAAGGGAGGACTGCGCAACGAGCATCGTGTCCTGCATCCGGGTTTGGCTGGCGACAATACAGAACACAAGGTGAATTCCGCATTTGAACGACAAGCTAACCGGCCGCCTGCTTTTTGGCGGCCCGTGTTGAGCGCATAGTTGAGCGAGCGTTGGGAACCAGTTTGATCTCCAGGCGACAGCCGACTGCCCGCGCATACTTCTTAAGCGTAGTCAGAGATGGGGCATGTTTACCCGCGGCCTCCAAGCGTGACACGGCACTTTTTGTCGTTCCCATTAATTCAGCAACGGCTTCCTGAGTAAGGCCAAACTTGGAACGAGCTGCAAGCATCTCTCGGGAAAGACGATACTCTTCTTCGAGTTCCTCGTATGCTTTTCTGAATTCGTTCCGCTTAGAGACCTTTTTGAGAAAAGCTTCATGGTCATGGGAAACAGGTTTATATTTTAAATCAGCCATTTCGTGCCTCCTTCATTCTTTTTCGTGCAAGGCGCAGTTCCTTCTCCGGGGTTTCTTGCGTTTTCTTTACAAAAGCATGAAGCACCACGATGCGTTGACCCGCAATGAAGCAATATAATGCACGACCGACGCCTTCTCGGCCGCGTGGTCGCAACTCGAATAGTCCGTCACCCATGGCGCGCGAGTGCGGCATTCGCAAATTTGGCCCGAACTCCATCAACAGTTCCACCAATCGGGCATAATCCGCCAATATGCCACCAGGCCAGCTTTCGATGTCGTGCTGGACACGGACGTGGAAGTATTCCACGGCATACTTCATGTTCGACATGTTAGCATATTTGATAACCTTCGTCAAGTATCTATGGGTGCAATCCGGTCATCATGGTAGCGGCACTGGTTAATCGTTGAAGTGAGAAGCGCCTCAATTTTGATATGCTCTAACTTGTCACGTTGTACTGCGAGGAAGAAAACAACAGTTGAAGCTCGATCGTATTTGCGGTGTTATCGAGCTAACCAATGGAATGCCACCTAATCTGTTTAGCGCCTTAGCCCTCGCACGCGAGCTTCGCAAGCTCCCGCGAGAACATCTCAAAGTTGACCGAATAATCGATCGGGCACTCGATCACGACCAATTTCTTCATCGCAAAAGCGTCCCGCAGGACCTTCGCAAGATCGTCTCCCTTGCGTACTTTCACGCCAATAGCGCCGAAGCTTTCTGCATACTTCGCGAAATCCGGGTTTTGGTAATCGAGGCCGAAGGCTTTGAAACCTTTTGCCTGCTGCTCCCATTTGATAAATCCGAAGGCATTGTCGTTCAGGATCAGCACGACCAGCGGAAGGTCATACCGGAGCGCTGTTTCCAGTTCCTGCGAGTTCAGCATGAAGCCGCCGTCGCCTGTCACCGCGAGCACCTTCCGTTCCGGATGCAGCATTTTCGCCATGATGCCCGATGGCAGCCCCGCCCCCATGGTCGCCAGAGCATTGTCCAGCAGGAACGTGTTGGGTTTGTAGGTGCGATATAACCGCGAGAACCAGAGCTTGTAGATGCCGTTGTCCAGGGTCAGGATATCTTCGTGCGCCAGAACTTCGCGTACGTGGCGGACGACATCCCGCGGGGTCAGCGGGTACTGTTTGCTGAATTCGATCGAAAGTTTTTTGTCCAGGAATTCACGGACCTCCCGGAAGACCTTGTCGTCCTTTCGGTCGGCCACCAGTTCCCCCAGCTGCTGGAGCGAGCAGGCAATATCACCAATGACCTCGAGGTCCGGATTGTAGTAGGTGTCCATATCAGCTGCGCTGAAATCGATATTGATGATCTTCTTGTCGAGATTTTTGTTCCAGACATAGGGCGGATATTCAACGATGTTGTACCCGATGGTGATGATCAGGTCGGCCTGGTCAATGCCGCAGTTGACATAGTCACGCCGGTGAATACCCGCTGCGAAGAGGCTGTAGTCCGAGGCATCGCTCAGCACCCCTTTGCCCATTTGCGTATGCACCACATGGATGCCGGTTTTGTCTATGAACTGCATGAGCCGTTTCGAGATCAGATGCCGGTTCGCGCCCGACGACAGGATGATGAGCGGGTGCTTTGCCTTGTTGATCAGGTCGGCGGCGCGCTGGATGGCCTTGGGGTCCGGCGCAGGCCTGCGAACAAAGCCTTGCTTCTGGACCTGTGCCCTGGTCTCGCTTTCAGCAACGTCCTCGGGCAGTTCGAGATGGACCGCGCCCGGACGCTCCGCCTGGGCAAGCTTGAACGCATTCCGCAGTATGGTGGGGATCTCTCCGGGGTCGATGATGGAAACGGCATCTTTGGTGATCGGCCGCATGACGCTGATGATATCAATAAGCTGGAACCGCGCCTGATGGTTTCCCCGAAGCGCCTTCTGCCCCGAGAGGGAGATGAACGGCGCGCCGATAAGCTGGGCATGGGCCACGCCGGTGACGAGATTCAAAGCACCCGGCCCAAGCGTCGAGAAACAGACACCGGCCTTGCCGGTTAACCGCCCGTAGGTGGCGGCCATGAACGCCGCCGCCTGCTCATGCCGGGTGATAATGACCTTGATGGACGACGTGCGGAGCGATTCGAGAAAATCGAGGTTCTCCTCGCCCGGCAGCCCGAAAATATATTCCACTCCTTCTTCTTCCAACTGCCGCACGAACAGGTCTGATGCTTTCATGAACACTCCTAACGGCACGAATGGAGGAGGGTAAGAAGGAAAGAGAGGAAGAAGGAAAGCAAAATACTAATTCCAATTTTCTACCCTCTTACCCTCCTACCCTCTTACCTTCATACCTTCTCGCCTATTCTCTCACCACAATCGTCTTGACGTTCACGAACTCCTTCAGCCCGTGATGCGACAGTTCCCTGCCGATGCCGGATTTTTTTATGCCGCCGAAGGGCAGCCGCGGGTCCGACTTCACCATATCGTTGATCGTGACGGTCCCCGCCTCGATCCGCGCGGCCAAGCGCTCCGCCCGGCCGATGTTCCGGCTCCAGATCGAAGCGCCGAGACCGTATTCGGTCCTGTTGGCCGCGGCGATCGCTTCGTCTTCGTCCTTCACCACGATGATCGGCGCGATGGGGCCGAAGACCTCCTCGGTCAGGACCTTCATGGTCGGCTTGGTATTGATCACTGCACAGGGAGTAAAGAACAGTCCGTTGGTGAAGGTCTGTCCCGACATCAGCACCCGGGCCCCCTTCGCCTTCGCATCGCGCAGCTGCTCTTTGAGTCCGTCAAGGATGTCCTTCCTCGCCACAGTACCGATATCCGTGGACTCATCCAGGGGATCGCCGAGCTTCATCTCATTGAGCCGTGTCATAAAGTGCTTCAGGAACTCGTCGGCCACCTTGTCCATGACGATGAAACGCTTTGCCGCGATGCAGCTCTGGCCGGTATTTACCATGCGCGCATTGGCCGCCATCCTGCCGGCCTTTTCCACATCGGCGTCGTCCAGCACGAGGTAAGGGTCCGAGCCGCCCAGTTCGAGCACGACCTTTTTTATCCTCCTGCCCGCATGGGCGCCGATCTCCTCGCCCGCCCGGTTGCTGCCGGTCAGCGACACGGCATCCACGAGGTCGTCGTCAATGAGCCGCAGCGCTTCCTGCACGTCGATCAGCACCGTTTTAAACACGTTGTCCGGGAAACCCGCCCTGGTGAACGCCTCTTCGATCGCCAGCGCCGTCTGCGGCACATTCGACGCGTGCTTCAGCAGCACCACGTTTCCCGCCGTGAGCGCCGGGATGCCGAAGCGGAAAGCCTGCCAGAATGGAAAATTCCAGGGCATCACTGCCAGCACAATACCGAGAGGCTGGAACGTAACGTAACTTTTCCGGGCTTCAGTTTTGATCTCTTCGGGCATCAGGAACGAAGCCGCGTTCCCGGCGTAATACTCCGCGAGCACGGCGCATTTTTCCACTTCCGCCAGCGCCTCTTTGATGGGTTTCCCCATCTCGCTCGTGATGAGCTCCGCATAACGCCGCTTCTCCGAACGAAGCGCCTCCGCGAGCTTCGTGAGCAACGCAGCCCTGCCGGAAACAGGCGCCTCCCGCCATTTCAGGTACGCGTGGCGGGACAGACCCACCTGTCCATTCAACTCCACCGTGCTCATGAGCGGGTATTTTTTCATTACTTCTTCGGTGTAGGGATTGATCGACAAAAGCCGGGTAGGCCGCTGCGAAGCTTTCGGTTTCGCCTTGGTTGTCCTGCTGTTCGCCGCGCCCTGCTTCGGGGGGACAAGATTTTTCGATCGGGATTTCAGTGTTCCAAACTTCCTGTTCTCAACGCTTACTTTTTTCCCTGCCATTTTCGGCCTCCCTGATGTATAGACTCCGAACTCAAAACTACGAACTCCCTACGCATTACGTTCTTCTCTCCATCGGTTCATACACACATCCGGTCTTTCCGCAGTAGTTCCCGGTGTAATCCGATGAAGGCCGGTACAGCGCCGGTTTCCCCCGGGCTTCGCCGAACTTTTCCTCAATGATATGCGAGGTCCAGCCTGCAATGCGCGACACGGCAAAAAGCGGCGTCATGATATCGAGGGGGATCCCCATCAGGTGATACACCGGCGCGCTGTAGAAGTCCACATTGGGCTTGATCGTGGTCTTGCCCCGTTTCTCGAACTCGGCGATTGCTGTTTCCTCGATCTCGGTGGAGAGCCGGTGCCACTGCTCCTGACCGAGCTTCTTCCCGAGCTGTTCTCCCATCTGCTTCAGGTATTTCGCACGGGGGTCCGTGGTCTTGTACACCGCATGACCCATGCCCATGATCTTTTTGCCGCTGTCGAGCTGCTGCCGGACCCATCCGGCGACATCCTGCTCGTTTTTCAGTTCCTGCAGCATCTTCATGACCTTGGCATTGGCGCCGCCATGCAGCGGCCCTGAAAGCGCCCCCACGCCGGCGGCGACGCCGGCATACATGTGCGCCTGCGTTGACACCACCTCGCGGCACGCGAAGGTCGAGGCATTGAAGGAGTGGTCCGCATGCAGCACCAGCGCCGTGTCAAGAGCGCGCACCATATCCGGGTCGGGCTTTTCGCCGGTGAGCTGCCATAAAAAATTGCCTGCATGGGACAGCGCATTGTCCGGCGGCAGCGGTTCACGGTCGTGCCGTATCCGCTGCCATGCCGCAACGACGGCCGCGACCCCGGCAATGAGCCGGACCGCCTTCGCGTCATTGGCTTCCCGCGATTCGTCAAGAAGTTTGGGATCGCCCATCGCCAGAAGCGGTATGGCTGCCTGCAGCACATCCATGGGGTTTGCGGCATGCGGCAGGTCCCGGAGCGCCTGCAGGATAAAACTGGGCAGCGGCCGCGCCTTCACCAGGCGCTGCGTAAAGTCTTTCTGCTGCTCCTCGGAAGGCAGCGCGTCATGCAGAAGCAGATAAGCCGTCTCCTCAAAGGTCGAGTTTTCCGCCAGTTCTTCGATGCGGTATCCGCGGTAGATAAGGACCCCGTTCTCACCGTCAACGTCACTGATCCTGGTGTCCGCCACAATCACGCCCCGCAAGCCGATGTTCTTGGTTGCGGCAGTGTCGTGCCGCGGTTTTATTGCTTCAGGTCTTCTTGATTGTGATTTGGCGGCCATAATGTGCCTTCTTTCGCGGGAACGGGTTTCAAACCCGTTCCTACAATTTCAATTCGCCCTTCACATAATTCAGCGTTCCGCCTGCCAGGAGATGCTTCCGCTGCCGGTCGGACACGTTCAATATCGTAAGAATCCGTCTTCCGCCCACGTCCACCGGGATTTCCGTATCTCCCTGTTCAATGCGTTTCCGCACCTCCGGGAACCGCACCTGCATGCCCTTCTCGATGCGGTCATAATCGTCCGCGTCCTTGAAGATCAACGGAAGGATGCCGAAGTTGCACAGGTTCGACAAATGGATGCGGGCAAAGCTTTTTACGATCTTGGCGCGCACGCCGAGATGCCGGGGCGCGAGAGCGGCATGCTCCCGGCTCGACCCCTGGCCGTAATTCTCGCCGCCGATGACCAGACCGGAGCCGGCCGCTTTGCATTCCTTCGCGAAATCCGGGGTGATCTGGCTGAACACGAATTCGCTGATGGCCTCGATGTTCGAGCGAAGCGGCAGGACCTTGTTCCCGGCAGGCATGATCGCGTCCGTGGTAATATCATCGCCCACCTTCAGCACCACCTCGGCGCTCAGCGTCTCGGGCAAGGCATCGAGCTTCCGCAGCGGCTTGATGTTCGGGCCGCGGACCACCACGGTCTCCCGGAGCCCGTCGGACGGGAAGATCACAGACCGGTCGTCGATCATAAAGGTCTTCGGTTCCGTGATCGCGGGATAGGGCATCATTTTCGCGAGGTCCCGCGGGTCCGTGATCACACCGGTAAGTGCGGCAGCGGTCGCGGTCTCGGGAGAACAGAGATAGACCTTGTCGTCCCTGGCGCCGGACCGGCCGGGGAAATTGCGCGGGAACGTTCGCAGGCTCACCTCGCCGGTGCCCGGCGCCTGTCCCATGCCGATGCAGCCCTGGCATCCCGGTTCGTGCACGCGTGCACCTGCGGTAAAGAAGGTCTGCAGGCCGCCCTCCTGCGCAACGTTCTCAATGACCTCGCGGCTTCCGGGATTCACGTGAAAGCTGATATCCGGATGCACCCGGCGGCCTTCAAGCATCCTTGCCGATATCATCAGGTCGCGATAGGACGAGTTCACACTGCTTCCCACAATGGCCTGATCGACCTTGATGCCCGCCACCTCCCGCACCGGCGCCACATTCCCCGGCGATGATGGTCTCGCGATCAGCGGTTCGAGCGCCGACAGGTCGATCTCTTCGTTCTCGTCGTATGACGCTCCTTCGTCGGCCGCCAGCAACACCCAGGCATCACCCCGCCCCTGGGCTGTCAGATAGTCGCGCGTTCGTTCGTCGGAAGGAAAGATCGATGTCGTTGCCCCGGTCTCGGCGCCCATGTTGCCGATGGTCTCGCGGTCCGTGGCGGAGAGCGTCCGTACGCCCGGTCCGTAATACTCGATGATCTTTCCCACACACCCTTTGACGTCGTAGATACGAAGCATTTCCAGGACCACATCTTTTGCGCTCACCCAGTCGGGCAGCTTGCCGATAAGTTTGACCCCCAGCACTCGCGGGCAGAGCAGGTGGTAGGGATAGCCCGCCATGGCCAGAGCAACATCCAGACCACCCGCCCCGATCCCGAGCATGGACACCCCGGCGGCGCCCGGCGTATGACTGTCCGAACCGAGCATGGTCTTGCCCGGCACTCCGAAACGTTCCATATGGACCTGGTGGGAAACACCATTGCCCGGTTTGCTGAAGTGGATTCCGTACCGCGCAGCCGCTGTCTGGAGAAATTTGTGGTCGTCGGCGTTCTTGTTGTCGGTCTGCAGCAGGTTGTGATCGACATACTGCGCCGCAAGCTCCACCTTGACCCGGTCAAGACCCAGTGCTTCGAACTCGAGCATGGCCAGTGTGCCCGTAGCATCCTGCAGCAGCGTGTGGTCTATCCTGATACCGAGCTCTTTGCCGGGTATCAGTTCGCCCTCAACCAGGTGGGCGGCCAGTATTTTTTGCGTCAGGTTCCGTTTCATAGTGATCCTCATTGTAGTATCTAATTCAATCGGGACCGGAAAAATCCGCTTTTTCAAACACCTTGAACGTACCCTGCACTATCAAAAAAATCAGGAAGGCAACGCCTCTCACACTTTAATTGTATCATGGAAGGACGGCATGTCAACGAGATTCAAGACCCACAGTATTTGATGCGTTGCACGCGGCGTTGCCCCCCTGACTCCCTTGACATCCCCGGCAAGCGAGCTATACTGTAAGTTATACAGGATTTAATCTATCCTGTTAAGGAGCGCTCACCAAGGAGGCACATGATGGCAACCGCACATGAACTAAAAGAAAAAGTCTATTTTGACGAAGTGTACTCGGCGCTTGAGGGGATCAAAATGAAACTGTACGTACTGCGCGAGGAACTTGCAAGGACGTACGGAGTTGACAGCAGGATGTTTCAGGAGCATGACCGGCATCTGATCGAGATGGCCGAGTATATCGACTGGAAGCGCAATGTCCTTGAAAAGGGCACGGCTTTCGACTGGAAAACTGCGCGAGGGAGGACAGACATTGAGAGCGAAGTTTCAGTCCGGCCGCCCGATAACATTTCCGGCCCGGATTTTTCCGGAGGGTACCTCGGCGGATGAAACATTCGCAACAATTATCGCGTGTTCAAGGCCGGCGGTGACGATACCGCCGGTTTTTTTATGATGGGCTTGGTTAATCTATAGAGCCGGATTAACGATCTGCGCATGATCTATCCCGTCGCCGTCTCGTTCACCCAATCCAGGTACTCCTTTGAACCCGCGACGATCGGCAGAGCGATGATCTCGGGGACGGTGTAGGAGTGGAGCTGCTTCACCCGTTCGACAATCCGGTCCATGAGCGCGGACCGGCTTTTGCAGATCATGAGCGTTTCCTGCTCGTCCCGGGTCTTGCCGTCCCAGAAGAAGAGAGACCGGACGCCTCCGACGATGTTCGCGCAGGCGACAAGGCGCTCTTCCACAAGCGCCCGGCCTATCTTCGCGGCCTCATCAGCCGAACTCGTCGTGATCAGGACAACCACCTCATCTCCCATGGCACCCTTCCCGCCGCGCTACAGCAGCTTCATCACGCCCAGACCCTTGAGGTCCAGGGTCATCAGGTACTGCGTCTCGCCCGGCCGCTTGATGTAGGAAACACCGAAACCCCAGCACTGCGAAGCATAGTGTGCGCCGTATTCCTGCTGCGTGGTTTTTTTGTTTTCCCGGTCCCGCCAGATCTGCGTCGTTACATGCCACGGGGCGATTTTTAAGCCCGCGCCGCCGATCAGGAATTCCGTCCGGCGGTTGCCGGGGACCTGACCGGCCGGCGTTGCCTGTAAAAATCGGTGGGTCAGGTCGAAATTCATATTCTCGGAGGTGATCCCGACGCTCAGATTCGTTGACGTGATGCTGTTTCGGTAGGTATTGTACGTGCCATTGGCGGAAACATTCAGCAGCTTCGGGGTCCTCCAGAAAAGCTCGCTGGTGATCTCGGAGCGGGAATGGGAGGAAGATGAGGTTTCCGCGGAGTTCAGTTCATAGGATTGGGCCACCCGGAAGACCATCATGTCATAGGTGCTGAACCCTGATGCATCCTTGTAATGGGCCGTCAACCGGTTGACCAGCACGGCGGTCACCGTGCTCTGTTTTGTCACTGCGTCCAAAGCGTCATACTGGATGATCTTCGAAAGTCCCGTCGTCGGGTCCGTCTGTTCCACCTCGGGGATATAGGAATAGGAAAGGGTCGGTTCAACCGAGTGCCGTATCCGTCCGAGCCCGGCCTCGACATCCTGGCCGTACACCCGCGAGATGCGGCCATTCAGGTCCGCTCCGGCAAAGGAGTAGGTCCGGCTCACCGGCTCGGAGGCCAGCGCGCCCACGCCTTTGCTGTAATACGTCGTCCTCGCACCGGCCCGCGGGGTAAAGCCGAGCCCGTTGCCGCCGAACGCCGCGGTAAGCTGGGGCCCGATATCCACGCGCCGCACCCCGGCGCCCTCCGGCACGGTAAAGTTGACCGCCGATCCGTCAAGGCTGAGATAGAGGGGCCCGGCAATCTTTTCCTGAAATATGGTATAACGAAGTTCGGGCAATTTCTGGGGCGTTTGAGTATTGTTCTGCGTGAGATTGACGGAGTACTGTCCGAGCAGATACAGGGAGGCCGTATCCCAACGCTCGACGTAGAACGCGTTCGAATCAAGATAGGGCAGGGACCGCAATTCGAGCTTCCGCTCAAGATCGCGATAATAGAACTCGTCGCTCACGAGATTAATATCAGCGCGCAGGGAAAGGTCTTCGGAGATCTCCTCGTCGTGCTGGAACTTGAACTCCCATCGCCTCGCTGAAGAAGGGGTGGCGAGCGGACCGACGGTTGGAGTGCCCTCCGTGACCACGTCGCTGGTGTGGAAATAGTTGTAATAGATAACGCCCTGCGAGTCGCGGGAATTCACATAGCGGTACTCAATGCCCGTGCCATGGCCATGTTTGGAACGATAATCGGACGTGAAGGTCATGTCCTTGTAGTCCGATATGGCCCAGAACAGTAAATTCTTCATCAGAAACCCTTCGCTGCTGCTGTAGCCCGCCTCGGGCATGAGCAACCCGCTCTGCCGCCGCACCGGAAACAGGAGATACGGCGTATACAATACGGGCAGCCCGGCCACGTTGAATGACGCTCCGTTCGCCGTGGCATAGCGATCGAGATCGACATCGATCCGGTCGGCCTTCAGGTACCACTCACCCTTGTCGCACGTCGAGAACGTTCCGTTCTCGATCCGGTAAACGGTCTCGGACTCCCGTTGGATCTTTTCTCCCTGCAAATGAAAGTTGTCCTTCTCCAGAAAGAGATCGCCCTTGGTGATCGTGGCGGCGCCGGTGTTGATATTGACCGTAATCTGTTCGGCGCTGATGACGTCTCCCTTTTGGTTCAGGAACGCCCTGCCTTTTGCCACGGCTTCGCCCGTCTTGTTGCTCAGCACGATATGGTCGGCCCGGAGCAGCATCCCTTCCTGCTCGATCTTCACGTTGCCGACTGCGGTATACACATCAGCGGTGCGGTCATAATCAAGCTTGTCCGCATTCACCGTGACCGGCGTTTTCTTCGGTTCCTCGGCGCAGGCACGGCGGGACAGGCCAGCCAGGATGCCGACGCAGAGAAGAAAAAACAGTATGGAGGTGGTCGCAAATTTCATAGTAAAGTAACGCTTTTTTTAAACCCTTCAGCCTTCAGTCCATCAGCCTGAATTACTCCTATCCTTTGAGCCCTTTGAGCGAGGGCGCATCGTCGGTCGGCCCCTGAAACAGGACGCGGGCGTCGCCGACCACATAGAGCGAACCCGTGATCAGGACCAGATCATCCGGCGCGGCTTGATGCCGGGCAAGCGCGATCGCCGCTGCCACGGTTTCCGTTGTTTCAACCGACCCGTGCTGCCTTCGGACCGTGGCCGCCAGCGCTTCGACGTCCATGGCCCGGGAATAGTTCGGCTTCGTAACGATCACCCGGTCCGCCAGCGGCAGCAGCTGCGACAGGATCCCGGCATGGTCCTTGTCTCCCAGGATGCCGATGACCAGCACCATCCGCTGGTAAGACGGCTTCAACTCCCTGATTGCAGCGGCCAGCTGCATTGCGGAGGCGGGATTGTGCGCCCCGTCCAGAAATATATCGGGCCGTTGGGCAACGCGCTCCAGGCGGCCTTCCCACCGGGTCCGCGCCAGACCACGGCGCATCGCCGCTTCGTCAACAACAACTCCGGCCTCCCGCAGAAGCTCCACCGCTGCCAGGGCCAGGCAGGCGTTGTCGATCTGATATCGGCCGATCATCCCGAGCTCAAGCGCGTGGAAAACGTTCCCCCGCCCACGATAGTCGAACACCTGCGTCAGTCCGGGAACAACGCGTTCCGGAAGAAAGTCCTTTCCCAGCCGGTACAACGGGGCCTGCTTCTCCGTTGCCTCACGCTCCAGGACCGCGACCACTTCGGGCTGGACAACACCCGTCACCACCGGCACCCCCTGTTTGATGATACCCGCCTTTTCAGCGGCTATCAGTTCGAGCGTTGCGCCGAGAAACTCCGTATGCTCCAGGTCGATGTTGGTTATCACGGACAGGAGCGGTGTCATCACGTTCGTGGCGTCGAGCCTGCCGCCCATGCCGACCTCGATCACGGCAAGATCCACCCGTTCTTCGGCGAACCAGGTGAAGGCCATGGCAGTGGTGACCTCAAAAAAGGTGGGCACGGCAGTCCCGCCTCCGGGAACGGGACGGGACGCACACTCCCGCACTCGTTGCGCAAGCTCCACGACCTTTGTTTCCGTGATCTGCATGCCATTGATGCGCATCCGCTCGGTGAAGCTGACCAGATGCGGCGACGTATAAAGCCCTACTCGGTAACCGGCCGCCTGCGCCATGGCGGTGATGAACGCGGCGGTCGAACCCTTGCCGTTCGTTCCGGCAATATGCACCGAACGAAAAGCGCGATGCGGCGCGCCCATAAGCTCCAGCAGCCTGGTGCTGTTAGCAAGGCCTAACTTGATGCCGTGCTTCTGCAGGCCGAAGAGATACTCGATGGTTTCCTGATATGCGCCGGGGGTGGACATAGTGGCAACCCGCTCCTTAGGGCTGAGCAGACAGGGTGGGCGAGGAAGCAGCCGGCTGCGGCGGCGCTGCGGCCGCTGCCGGAGCGGGCTTCTCCGCAGGGACAACAATCGCCGGCTTCGCTGGCGCCAGGGGCGCATCTTTCAGCTTTATCAGGAACGGAACCAGGTCCGTTGCTGATAACGCACTGAGCCGTTTTTTACTGTAGCTCACCTTCCCGGCCTGCTCTATCCGGCCAAACAGCGTTTGCAGTTCTCCGGAAGTCAGGCTTCCCGATACTTCCCGCACCGTTTCGGTAAAGCGTAATTTCCGGGTCCTGGCGTGGCCCTTCATAATATCGTTGATGCGCCGCAGCGATGACTGATCAACGGGCGTAATCGTGATCGCCAGAGGCTCCACCGACGGCACAGGCGCTTTCACCGCCGGGGGCGGGGCGGGGACCGGGGTACGAGCGGCCGCCGGGGAAGGAGTCGGCGCAGACTGGGAAGTCGTCGGAGCGGAAAGCACGACAGCGGGAAGCGACCGCGCTATACTCTCCAGTTCGGGATCGTGACGGGACGGAACGATCACCAGAAAATACAAATACCCGGCGACGAGGACCGTCAGGATGAGCCAGAGCGGATGGTAGAGAAGCAGGCGAAGCTTTCCGAAGAACAGGAGAATCGCCTCAAGGCGCGCGGCCATGCCCTCGGACGGCGTTATGTCTTTCAGCAACTGCCTGGTATCAGCGGCAAACCGAAGCGAGTGAAACTCAGAGGTACAGACCGGGCAGGCTTTGAGGTGCCGCTCGATCCTGCGCCGCTGAAACGGGAAGAG
Source organism: Nitrospirota bacterium (assembly GCA_043731355.1). GTDB lineage: Bacteria > Nitrospirota > UBA9217 > UBA9217 > UBA9217 > GWC2-56-14. The sequence continues at coordinate 5,207 of JAYTJE010000009.1, read as the reverse complement.
ACGGCCCCGCAGGTAATCCGGCAGCGCCTTCCGGGTCCGCTCGCATTCTTTTTTTGTCTCAAGCGCCTTCCCGAGCCTGGCCCCGCTCGTCTGGTGCAGCGCATCCTGATCGATCCGTGTCTTCAGCACTACATTCCCCCTACTTTCACCTGTTCGGCGCGCAGCTGATCATCGCCGAGAAAGCGTTTGCCGATCTTTTCGAACCGCGCGGGCGTATCGGTCACAAAATATTTTCGCACGGTGCGTTCCCTGACGGGCTTCTTCCATTTGAGCTTGCCGAGCACGTCCGCCACTTCTCTGGCCGTTTCGGTCGCAGAATCGATAAGGGTGATGCCGGGGCCGAGCACCTGGTTGATCACGCCTTTGAGCAAGGGGTAGTGCGTACAGCCAAGCACCAGCGTGTCGATGCGCGTAGCCTTGAAGGGCTCCAGATAGGTCTTCGCCACGAGCAACGCCACATCGTTGTCGATCCAGCCCTCTTCAACGAGCGGAACAAAGAGCGGGCAGGCAATGCTTCGGACCGTGATGCCGGCGTCAAGCCGGGTGATTGCCCTTTCGTAGGCGCCGCTCGCAATGGTCGCTTCGGTCCCGATGATGCCGATCTTCTTGTTCCTGGTCTCCCGGATCGCCGCCCGGGCGCCGGGTTCCAGCACGCCGATGACCGGCAGCGGGAACTCTTTCTTCACCGCCTCCAGACTGATAGCCGACGCCGTGTTGCAGGCGACGACCAGCATTTTGATCTCCTGGGCAAGCAGGAACTGCGTGTTCTCGAAGCTGTAGCGCGTTACGGTCTCGGCGGAACGGATGCCGTAGGGGACCCGCGCCGTGTCGCCGAGATAGATGATGTTCTCATCGGGGAGCGCCGCCACGATCTCCTTCAGCACGGTCAGTCCGCCGATGCCGGAGTCAAATATGCCGATTGCTTTTTGCATAAGGCTTGCTAATCTCTCCCGCTATGGAGCTGTGTTTTAGATGAGGCAATTACGGGTCAGGACAAGCCGGAAAAAAGAGCTTCGACAGGATAACGGTCACAGACCACAGGCAGGATAAGATCTGATAAAAGCATTTATCCCGTTAATCCTGTTATCCTGTCAAAGTTTTTTCTCGTGAGAACCGCTACTGCTTCACGAGGTCCATCCGCTTCGTGAACTTCCGTGAAAGCTCGATATGCCCGGCGAGCGTCTGGACCTCTTTACCGTCGACCAGGAACCGGACCTGTTTTATCTCTTCAAAATTTTGCGACAGCGTGTTCACCATCGCATACAGGGCGATCAGCTCTTCCCAGACCGAAGCGCGCACTTCGCGCTGCTCCACCGGCGCAAGGTCGATGTAGCCCGTGCCTGCGGCATCAAGATAGACGCCCCGGAGCCGCAGGTCCTTCAGCACCGGCGCCTGGCTCCCGATCGGGTCAGCGAACAGGGCGGCCAGTGCCTCACGGGCCAGGGACTGCGTATCCGGCTGCCGCGTAACCGGCGACTGGACCGCGACCAGCAGGCCCTCAACCGGGACGGAAAGAGTGATCACCAGCGGTTCATTGGGCCGCGGCGCCGCGGCAGGCGACTGCGCCGCACCGCTCCCCGGAGGAGCGGCCCGCAGCCGCCACCAGACCACGCCTCCGACACAGAGCACTGCAACCAGGAGGACTGCAATGGTCGGCAGCAGCCGGTTGCCCGGCATGCTCCTATCGATTCTCTCGGACATACGACGCTATCCCCTCGGCCACCGTCTCAGCTACCCACGCCCGGTCCTGACCCATGCCTGCCTCCACGACGACGGCAGCGGCATCGACCGCCTTGAGCCCGGCCAGCGGCGCCTGCACCGGCTCACCGCCCGGCATGCCGAGCGAAAGCGCAAGGCGCCGTCCGAGCTCTCCGCTGGCCTTGGTGTGCGAAGCCTGCTGACTTCCCCAGACGCGCTCCTGCTGTTCGTTGCCCGCGTCAAAATCAATAAAAGTCTTGCTCACCGCGGACGCGGCCGCGAGCGAACCCTCGTCGGGGTCCACGATATAGACCCGGGTCCCGGCGCCTGACGCCGCATGAATACTCACGAACAGCATCGCGCCTGCTGCATTCGCCGCCCCCGCCCGGTCATCAAGCGAAAGCGTCTGGTCCCGCTCCCTCGTCAGGGTGACGATCAGCTCCGCATTCTTTTTCAGCAGCTGCTGTTTGATCGCCCCGGCGAGCTCAAGCGTCATATTCTTTTCCTGCCCCTGGGCGGTCACGAGGCCGGAATCCTTGCCGCCTCCGTGGCCGGGGTCGAGCATGATCACTTTTTTTTGCTCTGTCCGCGCGATCGGCGCGGCAACAGCCCCCTTCATGACATCCAGCACGATCCGGTCCGGTCCGCGCAGCACGAAGTCCTTGACCTCGCCGGCGGCGGCGTCAAGCTGCACCACAATGGTCGTGCGGCCGCTTTCCTGGCGCATTTCCACGATCTTCACGACCCCGTCCCGCACCGCGGGCAGGGAAGCCGTGACCGACAGGGGGCCATTGTATGCGGAGAGCGTGACCTGCCGCCCATTGTCGCTTTTCATCACCACATAGGGCGCAGCCGCGTCAAGCTCGAACACAATGCGGGTAAAGGCGGCATAGGAAAAAAACCGCACGTTCTTGACAGCCAGGCCTTTTTCCGCGGACCATGCGTCGGCGCCCGGCGCCGGCAGCAGAATTGCGAAGAACAGTATGAAAAAAAATTTCCGCATACAGTACGGCATAGTAACATATCAAAAAGATTTGTGCAAGAAAAAGCCTTTATATAACCGCTGGTAAGCCCTTCTTTGCGTTCAATTTGCTTTCCCGACGCCCCTATGGTAAGCTGCGCGACCATGAATGCCGTAAAAATATTCGGCCCGTCCGGGACCGTGGCGCAGGCCATGGACGCGGCCTACGAATACCGCCCGCAACAGCTGCAAATGGCCGAGGCCGTGGAGACCGCACTGGCCGCGAAAACGCACCTCATGGTCGAGGCAGGCACCGGCGTCGGCAAAAGCCTGGCCTACCTGGTCCCCCTGGTCCAGTGGGCGCGGGTCGAGGGATGCCGCGCCGTGGTCGCAACCTATACCAAGGCGCTGCAGCAGCAGCTTGTGCGGAAGGACCTGCCGTTTCTTAAAACGGTGCTCGGCGATTTCCGCTATGCCCTCTGTGTGGGCGGAGAGAACTATCTCTGCCTCCGCCGCTTCGACCAGCTCCGCATGGGCGACCTCTATGAAGCGAACGAGCGGGAAGCGCTGAACCGGCTGTTCACCTGGTCCACCATGACCCGCACCGGCCTCCGGAGCGAACTTGACGTGGAGCCGGGCTACGCGCTCTGGGCCAAGGTCAGCCGCCAGGCGGACCTCTGCTTTGGCAAGGACTGCTCCTTCCACAAAGACTGCTACTACCTGAAGGCCAAGGTGCTCGAGCAGCAGGCGCAGATTCTCGTGGCGAACCACCATCTCTTTTTCGCCGACATGGCCACGGGCAACAACGTGCTGCCGCAATACCGGGCCGTGGTCTTTGACGAGGCGCACCAGGTCGAGGACGTGGCCACCGATTATCTCGGCATGGAGCTCTCGAACTTCTCGGTCCGCTATCTCCTCGATACGCTTTTGAGCCAGCGCACCCGCAAAGGCCTGCTGACGCGCCTTACCATCCAGAACGCCGACGTGCAGGTCCTGCGCGGCATGGTGGAAGGCCTGCGGGTCATTGCGGATAATTTTTTTCTAAACCTCCATCCTTTCCTGCACAAAGACCCGGTCCTGCGCATCCGGCAGCGCTCCATTGTCCCGGATATTCTCAGCGCCCCGCTTGCCGAACTGAAGGACGCGCTCCTCTCGCTGGAGGCCGACTCCCAGGAAGAAGAGCTCGAGCTCAAGGCCTTTGCGAACCGCGCCCTGTCCATGGCAGCCGCGGTCAAGGTCAATCTGGAGCAGTCCGCTGAGGGGTTCGTGTACTGGGCCGAGCGGGAGAACCAGCGCTACCGCCTGGTCGCCTCGCCCATCGACGTGGCAGCGACGCTTCGGGACAATCTCTTCGGCAAGACCGATACCATTGTGCTCACGTCGGCCACGCTCTCGGCTGCAGGAAGCTTTACCTATATCAAGAACCGTCTCGGCCTGGACGCGCCGAAGGAACTGCTGCTCGACTCACCCTTTGATTTTGAAAAGCAGACCCTCCTGTACATCGCGACCGGTCTCGATGACCAGCAGGCAAGCGGGTACCAGGAGCGGTTCGACGCGGAGCTGCATGCCGTGCTCACCATCACCCGGGGAAGGACCCTTGTGCTGTTTACAAGCTATGGACAGCTCCGGAAAAGCGCCGAGACCATACGGCAGGAGCTTCCCGAATTGGGCATCCTCTGCCAAGGAGAGATGCCGTCCTACCGTTTGATCGAACAGTTCAAAGCGGCCCCGCAGGCTGTGCTGTTCGGCACCGCGTCCTTCTGGCAGGGCATCGACATTCCCGGAGACGCGCTCCAGTGCGTGGTAATCGCCAAGCTCCCCTTTGCCGTGCCCGACGAGCCGATCATCGAGGCGCGGATGGAGAGGCTCAAGAACCCCTTCCGGGAATTTCAGGTCCCGCAGGCGACGCTGCTTTTCCGTCAGGGATTCGGGAGGCTCATCCGCACCACGACCGATCGCGGCGCGGTGGCCGTGCTCGATTCGCGCATCATGACGAAGAACTACGGCAGGTCTTTTTTAAAGTCCATCCCGAAATGCAGGATCACTGATGAGCGGGAGGAGTTCAGGAAGTTCTTCGAGGGGTTGAAGAAGGCGGAATAAGGAGACTGAGAGCGGCAAGCGAGGCGGACCTGATGTGTTCGCCCCTCCCTTGATGGGAGGGGACCAAGGGGAGGATGAAGTATCCAGCTTGCGCCCGCCTGAATGATCTCCTCGAAAAAAAGGATTAAACGTGGTTCCTTGCGGTGCGATACTGCGCGGGGCCGCGACGATTTTTTGAGTTGCATACTGGACCCGGTACACTTTGAATGACTGGGAATAGAAGCGATACGTCGGGTCATCATATCCCCATTTCCCGCTTACTTCTTCCAGCAGCTTCGCCAGCTCGTCATGCTTTGTTATGATATTTTGCAACAGCTCGTCCGCTTGCTCACGATACTGTGGAAATTTGTAGTCCCTTATATTCAACGGAATCACTCCCCAATGTTTGAAATCAGCGTCAACCCCTGCAAAGCTCCAAGCGGGATGGCAAGACAGTTGTGCTTGTTTG
>JAYTJE010000008.1:0-3824 GCA_043731355.1 Nitrospirota bacterium | reverse complement strand
ATCTCATCCTCATCCGAAAGCACAACGGCCACGCCGCCCTGCGCGTACTCGCTGCTGCTTTCCGTGGGCGCGTCCTTGGTCACGACCAGTACGTCGCCGTTCCGCGCGAGTTCGAGGGCGGCCCGAAGGCCCGCCACGCCGCCGCCGATGATGAGAAAATCCGTAGCAATATGTTCTTCGGTGTAGTTCATTTCAATCCAAAATGCTATTTCACCTTATTTTCCGTCGGCACAAAGGGGCTCTTTCCTTCTATGGCAAGCAACTTGAAATCTCCCGGCGCGAAGACCAGCGTGACGCGGCCCCCGTCCTTCTGGAGGTCTCCGCCCGGTTTGTGCCAGGCGCCGTCCCAGTTGAACGTCGTCCGCACCTTTCCTTTTTCTTCGATCATGATCAGCATCCGGGCGTACTGGATTTCCAGCGAGACGGTTTCGTACTTGCTGAACACCGCCGAGAGCGAGGAAGAGAGCTCCTCACGGTCCGGGTAGGCGGGGGCGACCTGCGCCATGAAGCCCGCAAGGTCCTTTTTCTGATAGGTGTCGTCGAGCTCGCGCAGCACGGCGAGCATGTTCTTGCTCTTGGCAGCCGCGACCGCCGGCAGCTTTTTTTCGCCGCAGGCTGTGACGGTGAAGAGGAGCGTTGTTGCAATGAGAAGAATAAGTATGCGGTTCATGAGGCCTCCGATGGGGAATTTAAAATTCAAAATTCAATAATCAAAAATCTTGAATAGCGTTTATAAGATCCGCGTCCATCCGCGAAATCCGCGGCAAAAAAGTTTTTGCCTCTCAGTCACAATACTTTCTTTAAGAACTGCCCGGTATACGATTCTTTCACCGCTGCAACCTCCTCGGGCGTGCCCTCGGCCACGATGGCGCCGCCCCGGTCGCCGCCTTCGGGCCCCAGATCGATGATCCAGTCCGCGGTCTTGATCACGTCGAGGTTATGTTCGATCACGACCACGGTGTTGCCCGAGTCGATCAGTTTTGCGAGCATGTCTAAAAGTTTCCGCGTGTCGGCGAAGTGCAGGCCCGTGGTGGGCTCGTCGAGAATATACAGTGTGCGGCCCGTGGCCCGCTTGGACAGCTCTTTGGAAAGTTTTACGCGCTGCGATTCGCCGCCCGAGAGCGTCGTTGCAGCCTGGCCCAGGGTAATGTAGCCGAGCCCCACGTCCATGAGCGTCTGGAGCTTTGATCTGATGGGGGTCACGTGCTGAAAGAACTCAAAGGCCTGCTCCACGGTCATGCCGAGCACTTCGGCGATGTTCTTGCCCTTGTACCGGACGTCCAGCGTTTCGCGGTTGTAGCGTGAGCCGTGGCAGACGTCGCAGGTGACGTACACGTCGGGCAGGAAATGCATCTCGATCTTGATCAGGCCGTCGCCTTCGCAGGCCTCGCACCTGCCACCCTTCACATTAAAGCTGTACCGGCCTGCCTTGTACCCGCGCATGCGCGATTCCGGGAGCTGGGTGAAGAGGTCGCGCACCGGGCCGAACACGCCGGTATACGTGGCGGGGTTGGAGCGCGGCGTCCTGCCGATGGGAGACTGGTCGATGTCGATCACTTTATCTATGTGCTCCAGCCCTTTGATGTCCTTGTGCGCCCCGGCGCGTTCCGTGGACCGGTAAAGCCGCTGCGAAAGGGCCCGAAAGAGAATGTCCACCACCAGTGTGCTTTTACCGGAGCCCGAGGCGCCGGTCACGCAGGTCAGCACGCCCAGGGGAAAACGCACGGAGAGGTTGTTCAGATTATTTTCGCTCGCGCCGACCACGGTGATGTACTTGTTTCGCTGTCGCCGGATCCGGGGCACCGCGATCTTGAGTGTGCCTGCCAGGTACTGACCGGTGAGCGATCGGGGGTTCTTTTCTATCTCTTTCGGCGTTCCCTGTGCCACCACCTCGCCGCCGTGCACACCGGCGCCGGGCCCCATGTCGATCACGTGGTCAGCAAGCCGGATCGTTTCTTCGTCATGCTCCACGACCAGGACCGTGTTCCCCAGGTCGCGCAGCCGGAAGAGCGTGTCCAGGAGCCTGCGGTTGTCGCGCTGATGGAGTCCGATGCTCGGTTCATCCAGGATATACAGCACACCCACCAGGGAAGAGCCGATCTGCGTGGCAAGCCGGATGCGCTGGCCTTCGCCGCCGGACAGGGTCGCCGCGCCCCGGTCGAGCGAGAGGTAGTCAAGGCCCACATGGACCATGAAGCCCAGGCGTTCGCGGAGCTCCTTCAGAATGCGCTGCGCGATGGCGGTCTCTTTTTCCGAGAGCCGGAGGTCGGTGAAGAACGCAAGCGCTTTGGTGATGCTCATGTGCGTCACTTCATGGATGTTGAGGCCCGCGACCTTGACGGCCAGCGATTCCTTGCGAAGCCTGCTGCCAAGACAGTCCGGGCATGTCTGGTAGCTCATGTAGTGTTCGAGCTCCCACTGGGTCGCGAACGAATCGGTCTCGTCGTAGCGCTTCTTCAGGATATCGAGGATGCCTTCAAAGGAGCTGCACGCATCGCCGCGGCCAGTTGGTTTCGCTGATTCGGCGGCACCGTACAGCAGCAATTTCCGATGGGCCTGTTTCAGGTCCTTGACCGGCGTGTTGACGTCAAAGCCGCAGGCTGCCGCGAGCGTTTCGAGCATCTTGAAGTGGTGGAAGGACTCGCGCTTTGCCCAGGGTTTGATTGCGCCTTCCCGGAGGGTAAGATTTTTATTCGGGATGATCAGCTCCGGGTCGAACTCGAGCAGCCCTCCCAGTCCGTCGCAGGTGGGACAGGCGCCCTGGGGGCTGTTGAAAGAGAACGTATTCGGCGCGAGCTCGGGATAGCTGATGTTGTCCACGATACAGGAGAGCTTCTCGCTGTAGAGCTGGTCTTTCTTCTGGTCCACGAGGTTGATCAGCACGACGCCGTCTGCCTGGCGCAGGGCCGTTTCCACGGACTCGGCAAGCCTTCGTTCCGTTCCGGGCTTCACCACCAGCCGGTCGATAACGATCTCGATGTCGTGTCTCTTCTTCTTATCCATCGGGACCGGCTCGGACAGGTCCTTGATTACCCCGTCCACGCGGGCGCGCACAAAGCCCGAGGCCGCGGCAGCCATGAGCTCTTTTTTGTACTCGCCCTTTCGTCCGCGCACGATCGGCGCCAGCACCTGGATGCGCGTGTCCGCGGGCAGGGCCATGACCGCATCGGTGATCTGCTGCACGGTCTGGGCCGCGATCTCACGGCCGCACTTGTAGCAATAGGGTTTGCCGATGCGGGCGTAGAGCAGGCGGAGGTAGTCGTAGACCTCGGTGACGGTGCCGACGGTGGAGCGGGGGTTTTTGCTCGTGGTCTTCTGCTCGATGGCGATTGCCGGCGACAGCCCGTCGATGGAGTCCACATCGGGTTTGTCCATCTGGCCCAGGAACTGGCGGGCATAGGCCGACAGACTCTCGACGTACCGCCGCTGCCCCTCGGCATAGATCGTGTCGAAGGCAAGGGACGATTTCCCGGAACCCGAAAGCCCGGTAATGACCACGAGCTTGTCGCGCGGGATCTCGACGTCGATGTTCTTCAGGTTGTGCTGGCGGCAGCCTTTTACGATGATCTTATTCATAGCAGTAAGGGAATGGCATTCTACCACCCTGTTTCCGTAGAGTAAAGGGTTTTGTAGTAAGTAGAGGACAGTGCTGCCGCAATGCACTGTTCTCACTCCCTAAACTTTCTATAATCAAAAACCGTTCGGCCATTTATATTATTTATAGGTAAAAATCTTGACATTAATTTTTCAATGTGTTAATTTTTTTTCACTTTAAATCAACAAACAGATGTTTCTCTGTTCTGAGAGGCGCTCTCGCTTATGAT
>JAYTJE010000007.1:0-32452 GCA_043731355.1 Nitrospirota bacterium | reverse complement strand
CGTGGTAAACGGCGTTTGGATACTCTATTCTTAGTGGTCTGGCCATAGCACTACCTTAGCATACTGTTTCTTATAAATCAAGACCTGACCCTATTGTTCTCCTATTGTTCTCCCGGTCTGGATGCCGAGAGGCGCTGCGAAGAGGCCGCTGCCCACGCCGATCTCGAGCCCCTTGCCGGGATCGGGCAGGAGTAAGCGGATCGCTTCAACCTCGGACTGGTAGGCAAAAGGGTGTTTCTCGAACCAGGCGTCGTAGTGTTCTGCGTTCTGGTCAAAAGGGGAGTTGAGGCTCATGAACTCCTCGAAGGCATGAAAGGGATAGATTATTAAGGGCAAGAACTTTTCTCGCAAAGTTCGCAAAGGGAATCTTGGGTCAAAATATTTTGTCATTTAAAACCAAAGAACAAGCCTTGGCTTCGGATTTTCTTTGCGTCCTTTGCGAGAGATGCCTTACGGTTCCGACTTTTCTGGTTGGATTATTTTACCACTCCATGCCGAGAAACGTCTCCACCACCTTGGGGTCCAGCTGGCTGCCGGAGAGGGAGCGAATATGTTCGCGGATCTCTTCTTTGGACGCGCCCTGCCGGTAGGGGCGGTCTTTTGCGATAAGCGCGTCCCAGACATCGGCGACAGCAAAGATACGGGCCGCAAGAGGGATCTGTTCGCCTTTGAGATTTCGGGGATAACCCGTGCCGTCCCACCATTCATGATGACAGTAGGGGATATCAAGAGCGGTGCGGAGGTAGGCGATCGGCTGGAGCATGTCAAAGGCAAACTGGGGGTGACGGCGCATGATCGTCCACTCTTCGTCGGTCAGAGGCCCCGGCTTGAGCAGGATGTAGTCGGGAATGCCGATCTTGCCGATATCATGCAGCAGCGCGCCGCGCCGCACGTGAACCATCTCTTTTGCTCCCATGCCCATGGTCCGTGCCAGGCGGAGGGTCATTTCCGTAACCCGTTCGGTATGGCGCTCGGTTTCCTTGCTCCGGAGATCGAGCGCCCGGGCCCAACCCGCGAGCGTGGCATCGTAGGCGAGCGTTACCTCAATGGCTGATTGCTGAAGCTCGTCAAAGAGGGCGGCGTTGTCTATGGCAATGGCGGCCTGGGCGGCAAGGGCCTCGAGGTAGCTCTGCCATTCCGCGTCAACGTTCCAGGGCGCGCGATGCAGCACTTCGAGCACGCCCTGCACTTTTCCCTTTGCCATGAGCGGCACGACCGCGTAGACGATGAATCCTTCATGCTCCAGAAGCAATGCGCGCTGAAAACCGCTGGCGGGATCGCGAAGATCCGGGGCAATGATGGTCCGGTGTTCCAGCGCGGCAGTGCCGGCAAGGCCTTCCCCCATGCGGAGGCTGGACTGCTCGATGGTTGTGGTGCGGAAACCGCGTCCGGCTGAGTAGGTAAGGGTCTGGGTGTCCGTGTTCAGGAGCAGGACATCGGCGGCGTCAACGTGGAGCTGGGAGATGACCAGGTCAAGGACCTCGGAGAGCGTGACGCGCAGGTCCAGGCTGGAGCTGATGATCATGTCTATGGCATGGAGCGCCGCGAGGCGCTGGAGGCGCTTCTGCGCCAGGTCCTCGGCTGCTTTACGCAGGGAGATGTCGCGGAAGAAGAGCTGGATGAACCGCCTGTTGCCCCGCTCCACGGTCGTGCCGCTTACTTCCACGGGTATTTTGCGGCCCTCACGGTGGAACACGCAGAGATCGCCGACGATCCCGCCTTTTTTGACCGAAGCTTCGAGGATCTCCCTGCATTTGTCGGTATCTTCGGAGGGATGAATGTCCCGCTGGTGCATGCCGATGATGGCATCGCGTGACATGCCGAGAAGATCGCAGGCCCTTTTGTTCGTATCAAGGATGATACCGGTGTCGGCGTCGATGATGAAGACGGCGTCGTTGGCTGTTTCGATGAGGGAGTGGTATTTTTCCTCGGATTCGCGCAGGGCCTGGCCCGTTTTCAGGCCTGCGCGGAGCTCGCGCTGGATCGTGAGGTAGACCAGCAGGGCGCTGGCGAGGACGAAGACCCAGCCTTTATAGGTCTGGAGCACGCTCAGGCGGTGCGGGTCCTGGACGAACTGTTCCAGCACCCGGTCGGAGACGGCGATCCAGCTGATGCCGAACACCAGATAGTACAGGACGATGCGGAAGGCTGGGCGCGATTGGTCCCGGTTCATAGTTCCCGTGTATTATTCAATGGCCCCGAGCTGCAGGTCAAAGGTCAGTTCTTTTCCGGCAAGGGGATGGTTGGCATCGAGCAACAGGTCCGTATCGTTGACGGCAACGATGGTCGTGAGAACGGTCTGGTCGTTTTCCTGCGTGAGCTCAAGACGCTGTCCCACCTGGGGATCCATGCCCTGCGGCAGCTGGTTTCGGCTGAAGGTGATAACGAGGTCCTTGCGGTGCTCCCCGTAGGCCTGATCAGGGGGGATGCGGATGGTTTTCGAATCTCCCGGGTTCATGCCGATGACAGCCTGTTCGAACCCCGCGATCACTTGTCCGTTGCCGAGAGTGAACTTCAGGGGATGACGTTCCTTGGACGTGTCGAACACGGTGCCGTCCGCCAGTTTGCCGGTGTAGTGTACCCGTACGGTGTCGCCTTTTTTTGCCTCTGCCATTTGTGGTCTCCTTCGGAATAATCGACGCCGGCCCAGGTATCTGGCCGGCGGCGTTCTTGGTGGGGCAGTATAATTCTTATCACCCCTAACTGCAATAGCTAATTTGCATCATCCGCTTGACAAGACGCCGGCCCTGTTATAAAGTTGCTCTTTCAGGAGGACACGCGCAATGGGGACCATGACACTGATAACGATCGTGTATACCTACACGTTCAAAAACGGCACGACCAAGAAATTCACCATGGTCCTGGACCGTGCAACACTGGCGCTGCAGCTGGAGAAGCGGCCGAACCCGCCGCTCTGGGCGTTGTTGACCCATAAGAAGTGCGAGAACTGTCCGCTCAACGAGCGGGAGCACCTCTACTGCCCGGTGGCGATGAACTTTGCGGACATTGCCGAGCAGTTCAAGGATATCGTGTCTCACGAGAATGTCGACGTCACGGTAGCGGTGGAGGAGCGCACCTACACCAAAGCAACAACCATCCAGGCGGGCCTCAGTCCGCTCATCGGCATTATCATGACCACGAGCGGCTGCCCGGTCATGGCGCATTTAAAGCCGATGGTCCGCTTTCACCTGCCCTTTGCCTCGCTGGACGAGACCATCTTCAGGATGGCGGCCATGTATCTGATGGCGCAATACTTTCAGAAGCAGGACGGCGTTACGCCGCCCTGGACCCTGGACGGCCTGGCGGACGTTTACGCCAAAGTCGGCATCGTGAACCGGGATTTTGCGATCAGGCTGCGCGATGCAGCGAAGAAGGATGCCAACGTGAACGCGCTCGTGAACCTTGATTGTTTCGCCCAGATGGTGCCGCTTGCCGCGGATGAGGTGCTGCGAGAGATCAAGGCATACTTTGCTGCGTATTTGTAGCGCTGGTTTACTCGGATTCCCAACGTATAACGTCTGACTTCGAACGCAGCTAACTCGTCGCTGCGTTTCGTCCTTCTCCCGCCCCCTGTTTCTTTTCTGGCCGGTCATTTGTTTTTTACTTCGGTGAGGAAGGTCAGGCTGTTCTTGACCGCCCACTTGATCTCGTCGCGGGAATGCGACAGCAATGATTCCGGCGCTCCGAAGGCCCATGCGGAGGCGTGCTCCATGGCGATGCCGTAGTCGTTCAAAATATCCGCGAGCCGGTCATGCATGGTTCTTTATTGTCCCGAACACTGATACCGCGCATCGAACAGGGTCTTGCCCGGCTGGCGTTTTACGCGGTGGTCCTCGTTCATGCTTGCATGCTCCAGGATCTTGAAAAGCGATTCGATCTGTTCTTCGGCGCTGATCGCCGCCGCCACTTCCGCAACGGTAAAGGCCCGGCCGGGGTTGCCGCGCAGCAGGGAGAGGGCATCGTGCTGAAGCTTGATGATCGCTCCCGCCATTTTCTTTCCCGCTTCAACGCCGGGCTGGTGATAGGCGTTCACGTTTACGAGCAGGGCGTAGAGTCCCACGGCCCGCTCATACAATGCGATCAGGGCGCCGATCGACCGCGCATCGAGCCGGTCGATGGTGATGGTGATCGATTCCCGCCCGTTTTCGTACAGAGCATTCCGCGTTCCCTGAAGATAGGCGCTCAGATAATCGCCGCTGGTAACGCCGGGCTCCACTTCAAGAGACGAGTCGTTCCGGTCATGGAGCACTTCGATGAAGGTGGCAAAAAAATTATTCACGCCCTCGCGCAGCTGCTGAACGTAGGCATGCTGGTCCGTGGTTCCCTTGTTCCCGTAGACCGTGAGGCCCTGGTTCACGATCTGGCCGTCCAGGTCCTTTTCTTTGCCGAGTGATTCCATGACTAACTGCTGGAGATATTTCGCAAAGAGCATCAGCCGGTCCTTGTAGGGAAGGATGACCATGTCTTTTGTTCCTTTGCCGCCCGTGGCATGATGCCAGGCAAGGGCAAGGAGTGCCGCGGGATTCGAGTCAACATGCCTGGACCGCGTTGCCTCGTCGCATTGGGCAGCGCCTTGCAGAAACGCTTCTATATCTATTCCCTGCAACGCTGCCGGCAGCAGGCCGACAGCGGACATTACGGACGTTCTCCCACCAATCCAGTCCCACATGGGGAAAATAGCCAGCCAGCCGCTCTTTTTTGCTGTTTCATGAAGCCTGCTTCCCACCTGTGTTATTGCGACAGCATGGCGCTCAAAAGAAAGCCCCATTTTTTTATACGCTGCCGCTGCTTCGAGCATACCGTTCCTCGTCTCGGCTGTGCCGCCGCTCTTGGAGATGACAATGGTGAGCGTTTGTTTAAGGTCATTTCCCAGCTCGTCAAGTACGCTGTCTATTCCATCCGGGTCGGTATTATCCAGAAAGTTTACCTTCATCATATCGGCGGACGTTCCGAGCGCACGTGCTATGAATTGGGGCCCCAGGGCCGACCCGCCTATGCCGATGATCAGAATCCTGGAGAAAAGGATATGTTTTCGCGGAACGATTTTGCCGGCATGTACGGAAAAGGCGAATTCCCTGATGGCCTGTTGCATTTCTTCGATCTCGCGCCTGAGCTCGGCTGATGGCGCGCGCTCCGGCGCGCGAAGCCAGTAGTGGCCGACCATGCGGTTCTCGTCCGGGTTCGCGATGTTGCCGGCTTCGAGCGCGTTCATGGAAGCGAAGGTTTTCTGCATTTCCGGTTCCATCCGGACCAGGAAACCGTCTTCAATGTTCATTCTGCTCGTATCGAGCATGAGGCCGATGGAGGGCGTGACGCAAAGACGTTGCTTGTATTGTTCCCAAAGCTGTTTTGCTTTCATGGTTTGTTCCTTCTTGATGCGGTTTTCATAAAGACTGGCCGTGTGATAATGCTTTATATTATCACAAAAACCCCTTGTTAAGGAAGGGCTGATGAGCAAGTGCTGCGGAAAAAGATGTTTTGAGACCCTGAGCTTTGTGGTAAGATACCGCCCATGTTTGACACGGACACCATATGCGCGGTATCGACCGCGCCGGGGCAGGGCGGGATCGGCATCATCCGCGTCAGCGGAGGCGATGCTATCGAGCTCGCGTCTCTGGTGTTCCGCTCGCGCAGCGGACTCGCTCTGGCAGATGCGATGACCCATACGATCCATTACGGTCACGTGGTTGATGCATCAGGCGAGATCATCGACGAAGCGCTGGTGAGCATCATGCGCGCGCCTGCTACGTATACCCGGGAGGACGTGGTCGAGATCAACTGTCATGGCGGCATGATGCCGCTTTGGCGCACCGTCGCCGTGCTCGTTGCTTCCGGCGCGCGCCATGCTGAGCCGGGCGAGTTCACGAAGCGCGCTTTTTTGAACGGAAGGATCGACCTTACCCAGGCCGAGGCGGTGATGGACATTATCTCGGCGCGCACGGAGCGGGCCCATAAAGCGGCGAACGAGCAGCTTCTGGGCGGTCTTTCAAAAGAGGTCACCACACTCCGCGACCGGCTGATCGGCATTATCGCATCGGTCGAAGCCGGCATCGATTTTCCCGAGGAAGACATTGAAACGCAGTCCGGTGGGCCGTTGGCACGGGAGATAGCGGAGTTTACCTCGGAGATCGCGGTCTTGCAGTCGAGCTTTGCTGTCGGCAGGATCTTGCGCGACGGCTTCGCCACGGCCATCGTCGGCAAGCCGAACGTTGGCAAGTCATCGCTCCTGAACGCGCTGCTCAAACAGGACCGGGCGATCGTGACCGATATCCCGGGCACCACGCGGGATATTATCGAGGAGTTCCTGAATATCGACGGCGTCCCGATCAGGATCGTGGACACCGCTGGCATACGCCACAGCCATGATGTGGTGGAGCAGGAAGGTGTGCGCAGAAGCCATGCAGCCATAGAGTCGGCCGATATTGTGCTTGTGGTGCTCGACAGTTCCCTGCCTCTTACCGACGAGGACCGCCGGGTGCTGCAGGGTATTCTGGATAAGAAAGCCGTTCTTGTGCTGAACAAGGCGGACAAGCCGAGGAAGCTTGAGCAGATAGATTTACCGCATCAGCAGATATCGCTCTCATGCAAAACAGGAGAAGGGCTCCCGGCGCTTAAAAATGCGATCGCGGACATGGCCAAGCAGGGCATGGTCATGCCGAAAGAACATGCCTGGGCCGTGAACCAGCGGCATGTGTTCGCTCTCAATCAGGCGAAAGCATGCCTGGACAAAGCGCTCGAGTCGGCCAGTGCCGCGCAATCGCCGGAGTTCATCGCCGTCGATCTCCGGGGTGCGCTGGATAGCCTGGGGCTTATCATCGGCGCTACTTATACAGATGACATCCTGGAGCGGATTTTTAATGAGTTCTGCATTGGGAAATAAGTGAGGGAAGAATGGCGAAGGAAATTGTGAATACGGCCGGCGGGCATTCTTCGCCTTTCGAGCGGATCAAGCGCTTGAACGATGCGAATAACGAGTATTGGGAAAGCCGCGACCTGGCGGAGGTTCTGGAATACACGCAGTACCGGAACTTCGAAGCCGTGGTCGAAAAGGCTAAATTGGCGTGTTTCAATAGCGGGCATCGTATTGAGGATCATTTTGCTGACGTCGGCAAAATGATCGAGATTGGGAAAGGCGGCAGACGCGAGGTCAATGTCACCTTGTTGTCCCGCTATGCCTGCTACCTCGTAATTCAGAACGCCGATCCCAACAAGGAGATCGTGGCGCAGGGTCAAACCTACTTTGCGACGCAAACGCGTCGGCAGGAATTGTCTGACGAGCGCGTCGCTGAAGCTCGTCGGATTCTGTTGCGTGAAGAAATCCGCCGCCATAACGTTCAGCTGGCCGACGCGGCCAGGGATGCGGGTGTCATTGAGCCAAGAGACTACGCTATCTTTCAGAATCATGGGTATCTGGGACTTTATGGCGGGTTGAAACAGGAAGATATTCACCGCAGGAAAGGCTTAAAAAAGAGCCAGAAGATTTTGGATCATATGGGCAGCACCGAATTGGCGGCGAACCTGTTCCGTGCGACCCAGGCGGAGGAAAAACTGCGCCGGGACGAAGTGAAGGGGAAAGACGCGGCGAACCGGACGCATCGTGAGGTAGGCGCGAAAGTGCGGCAAACCATCCGTGAATTGGGGGGTACGATGCCCGAAGAATTGCCGGTGGCGGAAAGCATCAAGAAGATCGTGACCAAACAGCGCAAGCAACTCGGCAAGGCTGGTACGCCCACAAAAAAGAAGATCGGCTAATGAGTGCTGATGAACGCAAAGGTGAAAAGGAGATTCCACCCCATCTTTTTACGCTTGAGCGGGCCGGTCTTGCGCGCATCGTAAAAACCGACCTGCCGCCGGGTTTCTGGAGTCTGCCGCGTCCTAAAGTCAGGAAAGACGCCGCACTCAAGGCTTTGCTGAGAGAGCGTGAAGAGAGATAAGATTCTGGACAGAGATCGAGCGATGACATACGGAAAATTGCGCGGCGGCCTTCCAAGAACTATCCGCACCAGGATGCGGACGGGGTTCTTGGTGATGGAGCTCATTATCGTTCCTGGGGTAAAGCCATGAGCATCCAAGAAATACCACAACATGTTATACGATTCTACGGCAATATCGAATATGCCATAGAATGTATTGCATTAAAGCAAATTACATTCATACACTTGGATAAATTGAACGACCCTTTTGACCCGGCTTTAGGTTTTGCTACAGACTTTAATGATAATTATGCATCTTTACTGGCCCATGTTCAGAAACATTACTCCAAGCAACTTGTATTATTTACAGAAAGACTGACCGAAAAAAAATGGAACGAGGTTGTAGCCAGCTGGACGAGATTAGCGCATAAGATGCGTTCGAATCTATTTGTGTTTTCTGCATGTGAGGTGGGAGAAGGGAACCATCCACGTGATAGTTTATATATGTGGGGCCACTACGGGAATGGTCATCGAGGGGTTGCTATCGAATTTAATACAGCGGCTTTGACCGAAGCACTCACTGCGCAGGCTGACTCAGATCGTAAGAACTGCTGGTGGGAACTTAAGTATAAAAAGGAACTACCCAGAATTACGTGTGAAAGCATTGTTGAATTTGTAATTAATGCGCAACCAAACGCAGATAATTTGGAATCATTCGGATCTAAACTATTAAGCGTAATGGATCAACAGCTTCATTCAAAAGGCGAGATTTGGAAACCTGAGGATGAGTGGCGACTTGTATGGGAAAATGATGAAACGAAACTAAAAATCCATCGACATGATGTTTCAAGCAACGCGATTTCCGCAGTATATTTAGGTTGTCGTGCAGCTGAACTGGAACAGGTACGGAACGACTTCATTTATGAAACACAACGCCATTTTCCAGATGCAGGTGTTTTTCGTGCTAGCATGAGGCGCGGTGAATACGCGCTTAATTTTGAAAGAATTGCTTAGGTGCATGTTAACAGAGATTGACATCCTTGACAGTTTCCTATTATGGAGGAACGATGCATGGAAATGAATAGAGCCAATTTAGTTTTGACAGCTCTGGGTTTAATAGCCTCGCTATTTTTAGCCGATATAGCTTCCGCAGAGAACAAAACCTTCATCAAGGAATACACCTACATGGCAAGCGATATCGACAGCAAAGTATCGAGCCGAGCCATTGCACTTGAACAGGTTAAAAGGGCTTTGCTGGAACAGCTTGGTACTTATCTCATCAGTGAAACGGAAGTCAAAAATTATCAGCTGACCAAAGACCAAATAACAACGCTTACGGCAGGAATCGTGAGCGCTGAAGTTGTTGAGGAAAAGTGGGACGGCAGAAGCTACTATCTTAAAGCAAAGATTGCCGCAGACCCGAAAGAAGTAATTAGGTCAGTTGAGACGTTAAGAAAAGATGTGAAAAAAAGCAAGGAACTAGAAGAATCAAGGAAAGAAGCGAAAGCAGCAATGATGGAAGTTACTAAACTGAGAGAAGAATTAGAATCATCCAAAACAGATACCAGTAAACAGGGCGCCTATGTAAACGCTGCAAACAAACTCACTGCGACAGATTGGTATGATAAAGGCAAGCAAGCATTTTGGAAGATGAAATTAGATGAAAGTATTGATGCATTTAATAACGCTATAGTGCTGAATTCTGAATATGCAGAAGCATATCTTCAACGGGGGCTGTCATATAATGTTGCGGGCAATACCCAGAAGGCTCTTAAAGACCTTGATAAATATATTGAACTGAAGCCCCAACACGCCAGGTCTTATTTGGCACGAGGACTTATTTATTACCAGACGTCAAAAAATTATCAGCTGGCGATCGAGGATTTTAGCAAAGCCATAAAATTGAATTCTAAAGATTCATTACTATATTATCTTCGGGGAAAGTCTTATCGCTCCTTAGAAAAATATCCGCAATCAATTGAAGATTTCAGCAGTTCCATAAGGCTGGAGCCCGCAGCTGCCGTATATAATGACCGAGCATTATCTTACGCAGCATTAAATGAATATCAGAAGGCGATTAAGGATTTAGACAAATCGATTGAGCTGAATCCGAAAGATGCGTCGGTATATTATTATCGTGCGATTACTTATGACTTAATTGGAAACGACAACATGGCTGTCAAAAATTTCAAGATGGCTGCCCAGTTAGGACTAGAAGTAGCCCAAAAAGAATTAGATTCAAAGGGAATTAAATGGCAATAACTAATATCATCAAGTTTGTAGGTCGGGTAGAGCATTCGCGAAACCCGACACAAATGCAACTATGCTCGATGTAGAAAGCAATTTTATGTTTTGGGAAATCCGGAAATAGCCTGAATTATCAGTTTTCCTTCGTTTTACTTTAGTGTATACTTGTAGCGAATAGAGTAAAGGAGGTGGGCGTATTGAAAAAAATCTATAAAGGCACAATCGAAGGGAATGTTATTCACCTTGATGAGAATACCGGTTTTTCCGTCGGGACGCACGCTCTCGTTACGTTGAAAACCTTTTCTGAGGCGACACAGGAAGATATTCAAAGCAGACAGCTCAGGCTTCTTGATAAGGGTTTTTCTCTTGGGAAAAAGCTCTATACCAATCGGGAAGACCTCTATGCCCGGTAAGTTGATCGATACGAATGTCCTTGTCTACGCATACGATACGTCGGAAGGAAAGAAGCATACCGCATCAAAAGACCTGTTGCGGCATCTGTGGATCGACGGCGGCGGCGTTGTGTGCTTGCAGAATCTGATGGAGTTTTTTGTCGTCATCACGAGAAAAGTCGAGACTCCCGTTGATGTCGTGACCGCGAAAGGCATTGTACAGGATTTCATCGGGTCCGACAAATGGACGGTCATCGATAGAGATGCAGATACGCTTCTTGCCGCGCTTGATCTCGTAGCGCAACATGGAATACACTTATGGGACGCGGCGATTGCGGCAACGATGATGGAAAACGATGTACCTGAAATCATCACCGAGAACTCAAAAGACTTCCGTAAAATTCCGCAGTTGACGGTGTCCAGTCCTTTCTGATCAGTTTTACCCTAATCGCGATTGCATAGTCGCAATCTCGGCCCTTGACTTCCCTGGAGAGATAATGCAAGATGCACAAGGATTGATGAATTCGGCTGATCAGTGGTGCGCTATCTACCATAACGATTATAAGCCTCGCCAAACCCTCCTCGATGTAGATGACGCCAGATAGCTCATTATCTTCCTTATAAAATTTATGACTTTGCAAAAACCATACGACGTCATCGTCATCGGCGCCGGCCATGCCGGGTGCGAGGCCGCGCTTGCAGCGGCGCGCATGGGCGCGTCCACGCTCATGCTCACCATGAACTTAGACAGCATCGCGCTCATGTCCTGCAACCCGGCCATCGGCGGCCTGGCAAAGGGCCATCTGGTGAAGGAGATCGATGCCCTGGGCGGGGAGATGGGCAAGATCATCGACCGGACGGGCATCCAGTTCCGCACGTTGAACAAGAGCAAGGGACCGGCGGTGCGCGGCACGCGGGCCCAGGCTGACAAACAACGCTACCGCATTGCCATGAAAGAGTCGGTCGAGAAGCAGCCGCATCTTGATGTGAAACAGGGACTTGTGGAAAAGCTTCTTGTCGATGACAACAGGATCGTTGGGGTCGAGACGAACATCGGCGTTCAGTACTTTTCCGCTACCGTTATCATCACCACCGGCACATTCTTAAAAGGGCTAATTCATATCGGGCTCGTACACTATCCTTCGGGCAGGGCAGGGGAGTTCCCGTCAGTCGGCTTGTCCGACAGCTTAAGGGAATTGGGTTTCGAGATCGCCAGGCTAAAGACGGGCACACCAGCGCGTTTGAACGGCAGGACCATTGATTTTTCGATCATGAGTCCGCAGCCCGGAGATGACCCGGCGCCATTCTTCTCGTTTACAGAAAATGTCCATCCACTCCCACAAGTACCCTGCTATTTAACCTACACAAGCACAGTCACACATGAAATAATACGCAATAACCTCGACCGTTCCCCACTTTATGCTGGAATCATAAAAGGCACCGGCCCGCGCTATTGCCCATCCATCGAGGACAAGGTGATGCGGTTCACTGACCGGGAGCGGCACCAGGTCTTTCTTGAGCCAGAAGGGCTGGATACTGAAGAGTATTATGCCAACGGCGTGTCAACGAGCCTGCCTTATGATGTGCAGTTGAAGTTGTATCGCTCCATTGCGGGCCTCGAAGAAGTTGAGATCATGCGACCGGCCTATGCCATTGAATACGACTTCGCGCCGCCATTGCAGATCAAGCATTCGCTCGAAACAAAGAAGATCAGCGGTCTCTACTTTGCCGGTCAGATCAACGGGACCTCGGGTTATGAAGAAGCTGCTGCGCAGGGGCTGATGGCCGGCATCAATGCAGCGCTCTCCGTGCAGAAGCGTCCGCCGTTTATCCTCTCCCGCGCCGAAGCATACATCGGTGTTCTCATTGACGATCTGGTGACGCGCGGAACGCTTGAGCCTTACCGCATGTTCACGTCGCGCGCCGAGTACCGGCTTATTCTTCGCGAAGACAATGCAGACCAGCGGCTTCGCCACTACGGTCATGATGTCGGGCTGGTGTCTGATGACATCTTTGAACAGTATAAAGAAAAACAGGCATCAGTCGCGCAGGAGATTACGCGGCTCAGAAAGATCTGGATCAAACCCGGGGCGGATGTGAATGCCCTGCTGCTCAAAAAGGGGACGGTAGCGCTTTCAACTGAAGCGTCTTTGGACCAGCTGCTGAAGAGGCCGGAGCTGGGATATCCGGAGATCGAGCAAATAAGCCCGCCGGAGCAGAAGCTCGAAGCCGCCGCGGGAGAGCAGGTTGAGATCCAGGTAAAGTACGAGGGTTACATTCAGCGCCAGCTTGAACAGGTGGCGCGTTTCGCTTCGCTTGAGCAAAAGGAAGTGCCCGCGGATCTGGACTACGACGCCATAACCGGGCTCGGCAGCGAGGTCAAGCAGAAGCTGAAACAAGTGCGGCCCATTTCGCTCGGCCAGGCTTCGCGCATCTCGGGTGTGACCCCGGCGGCGATATCGCTTCTGATGGTGGCGCTGGAGAAGCGGAAGAGGGGCAAGGGGTAGTAATTGCGGATTTCGGATTTGAGGGGATACAAGAGCGAGAGAACATCAGAACTTTTGACAGGATAACAGGATTGACAGGATTTCGGGTTGAAATGCTTTTATCAGATTTTATCCTGTTATCCTGTCGAGTATTTGTATTCTGGCTTGCCCGACTTAGGATATCACCATGACCCCCAGGGAATTATTAATAGCAGGTTCGAATGAACTTGGCATTGCCCTTTCCATCGACCAGGTAAACTCTTTTTTCGTCTACCTTGCCGAGCTTAAAAAGTGGAACAAGAAGATCAACCTGACCGCGATCACGGAAGAGCGGGACACCGTGATCAAGCATCTGCTCGACTCCCTTTCTTATTTAAAGGCGTTCACTCCGGTTCCGGGCCTGCGGCTCCTGGACATGGGTTCAGGCGCGGGCTTTCCGGCTATTCCACTCAAGATCGCGGCGCCTGATATCTCCATTACTATGGTGGAATCGGTAAAGAAAAAGGCTTCCTTTTTACGGCATATTGTTCGAATGCTTCCGTTGGATGGCGTCGAGATCCTTGATATCAGGATGGAGGAGATTCCAGTTCCCTATCAGTCTTCCTTTGATATTGTGACTGCCCGGGCCTTTGCCGAGATGCCGGAAGCGCTGGGCCATGGCGTGTTGTTCCTGAAACCCGGAGGGCTTGTGATATTGAGCCGCGGGCCGGAGGAAACAATTTCGGAGCAGGAACTGAATAAGTCCGGGGTGAAGGTAGAACAACGGCTTGAGCTTATGCTTCCACATTCCGATTATAAGCGCGCGATCTGGGTGTTCAAGAAGGCAGGATGAGGGCGATGTTCCACGTGGAACAATCGATTGCGGAATGCGGATTTCGGATTGCGGAATGAAGTACAAACCTTTTGACACGGAAGAGGCGGATTAACAACCTGATAAATGCGGATACGTCCTAAGGCTTATTAGGAAAAAATCCGCCGTTATCAGGTTCTTATCCGATTTGATCCGTGGCAAAGGTTTAATAGGTTTTTTCTGTGTCTCAGCGGTAAATATTAATGATAGACGGTTCACTTACCATACCGCCTGAATGGCGGGCTGCTGCTGAAGAGATCGCTGCTCATGGCGGGCCTGCGCTGGTCATGGGCGCGCCCGGCTCCGGTAAGACAACCTTTTGCCTCTACCTGACCGGCTGCTTCTTCCGTCTGAACAAAAAAGTAGCCTGGATCGATGCTGATCCGGGCCAGCCATTTATCGGTCCTCCTGCCGTACTCTCCCTTTCGCTTTATTCCGATGCCGCTGATCTGGTGAAGCGTAAAACCTCATCCGCCATGTGCTTTATCGGCAACACCAGCCCGGTGGGGCGTTTGCTTGACATGATCGCCGGAGTGGAAAAGCTCTGCGCGTTTGCCCGGACCCTTCAGCCGGACCTGATCGTTATCAATACCTGCGGTTTGGTGAACGGCGGCGCCGCCCGGGAGCTTCGGTACCATGAGGTAGACATTCTCGCACCGCGCTATGTGGTCGCGCTCCAGAGAACGAACGAGATCGAGCACCTCCTGGCTCCCCATGCTCACCGCGACGGTCTGCTTTTGCTACGCTTGCCGGTTCCGACTGATGCCAGGGTTTCGACCCGTGAGGCCCGGCAGGCGGTGCGGGAACTTCGGTTTAAGGAATATTTCCGGGGAGCGGACTTCCTGGATATTGCGCTGCATGACGTCGGAGTCCACGGCCCGGGGCTGCATATGGGCGAACGGCTCGGGTTCCGCGATATTAACAAGTTGTCGAAGATCCTCCAGGGTATCGTGGTCCATGCCGAGCTTTCCGCGGATCGGCTTTTCCTCATACTGGAAGGCAATTGCGATGAAGACGAGCTCTATACTGCCAGGCAACAGTATGGTGTGCGTGAGGTTTCGGTCATGAAGATGTCCGAACTGGACCATCTGCTCATCGGCCTGAACGACAACCAGAACCGCTGCCTCGGCCTCGGTATCCTGCGAACCTTGGACCTGAAAGAGCAGACCCTGCGGGTCATCACCCCAATCAGGGACGCATCGCCTATCCATAATCTTTCCATCGGCACGATCCGCGTCAGCCCGACGGGCGCCGAACTCGGCCAGATTTGATGTTCCACGTGGAACATTGCAAATGCGGAATAAGCTTTTAAGGTTTTTCCCCAGAAAACAGCAAAGCTTTTGACAGGATAACAGGATTGACAGGATTTCCGGGATGAAAAACTTTTATCAGATTTTATCCTGTTGTCCTGTCGAAGTCTTTAGGCTTATCTGTCGTTATCAGGCCTTTGCTTCCTAAACGCTCCTCCCAAAATAGTTTCCACAAATAGCAACCCTTATGACCCCCGTCATATACGATCAGCGAAACCTCCTGTAGTATGGCCCTCACCATCAGGAACAAATACCATCATTCTCCAGGAGGGAACTATGTTTTGTTATCAGTGTGAACAGGCAGCAAACGGCAAGGGATGCACCAAGATCGGAGTATGCGGCAAGGACCCGGAGCTGTCGTCGCTTCAGGATCTCCTGATCTATTCCATGAAAGGGCTTTCGCTCGTTGTTGTTGAAGGCAGGGGGCACGGCGTCAATGACACGGCAGTAAACCTCTTCCTGACCAAGGGACTCTTTTCAACGCTCACGAACGTGGACTTCGATCCCAAGCGTTTTGAAAAGCTCATCCAGAAGAGCGTTGAGCTCCGCGAAGGGCTTAAGGCAAAGGTCACGAAAGCCGGCGGCAGAACGGATTTCACGCACGGCAGTGTTTCCTTTACACCGGCGGCGACCGTCGAGGCCATGGCAAAGCAGGGCCGCGAGGTGCGCGAGCGGGTGCCTGATGCAGCGATCAACCCCGACATCCAGTCGCTCCAGGACATTCTCCTCTTCGGGCTCAAAGGCGTGGCAGCTTATGCGGACCATGCCCAGATCCTCGGGAAAACAGACGATACGATCTACGCGTTCATGGCCGAAGCATTAGCTGCAATGACCGGAACCGATCTCGGTTTGAATGAATGGGTAGCGATGGTTCTCAAATGCGGCGAGGTCAATCTCAAGGCAATGGAGATCCTCGATGGCGGCAACACCGGCACGTTCGGCCACCCGGTCCCGACCACGGTCCCGCTCGGCGCGAAAAAAGGCAAGGCGATCCTTGTTTCCGGCCATGACCTCAAAGACCTCGATATGATCCTGAAGCAGAGCGAAGGCAAGGGGATAAATGTTTATACGCATGGCGAGATGCTGCCGGCCCATGGCTACCCGAGCCTCAAGAAATATCCGCACTTCTACGGCCATTACGGAACAGCATGGCAGAACCAGCACAAGGAATTCGCCCATTTCCCCGGCGCAATCGTGATGACCACGAACTGCATCCAGAAACCACTGGCAACGTACAAGGACAATCTCTTTACCTGCGGACTGGTGGGCTGGCCCGATGTGAAGCATATTTCCGACGGTAATTTTGCCTCAGTGATCGACAAAGCTCAGTCACTTCCGGGTTTCACTGCCGACGCACCGGGCAAGGAAGTTCTCTCAGGATTCGCACGCAACGCCGTACTCGGCGTGGCGGACAAGGTGATCGAGGCGGTCAAGGCAGGGAATATCCGCCACTTCTTCCTCGTGGGCGGGTGCGACGGCGCGAAGCCGGGCAGGAACTACTACATGGAGTTCGTGGAAAAAGCGCCCAAGGACACGGTGATCATGACCCTGGCCTGCGGCAAGTTCCGATTCTTTGACAAGAACCTGGGAGACATCGGCGGCATCCCGCGTCTGCTCGATATCGGCCAGTGCAACGACGCCTACTCGGCGATCCAGATCGCAATCGCGCTCTCCAAGGCCTTCAACATCGGCGTGAACGAGCTTCCGCTTTCGCTCGTCCTTTCCTGGTACGAGCAGAAGGCCGTGGCGATCCTGCTCTCGCTCTTGTCCCTGGGTATCAAGGACATCCGGCTCGGGCCGACGCTCCCGGCATTCATCACGCCGAACGTGCTCGACGTGCTGGTCAAGAACTTCGACATCAAGCCCATTGCAGCAACAGCAGAAGAGGACCTCGAAACGATCCTCGGGCCTTGCTGGAACAAGACGAAGGCGGAGTGCACTGAGGCGGAAGCGGTGTCTGCGTAATTACCGTAATCGTATAATGTTCAAGGCAGGGCGGATCCTTTCGTCCTGCCTTTTTTGTTGCCGATACGAAGAACAAACCTTTTGACACGGAAGAGGCGGATTAACGGCCTGATAAATGCGGATAAGTCCTAAGGCAGAACATTCACCCGTCAGGTGAACTACATACTAAAGAGAAAAATCCGCCGTTATCCGACTTTTATCCGATTTTATCCGTGTCAAAGGTTCTTTAGCCTTTCTCTGTGTCTCTGTGTCCTGCCAGTTTTTCCCTTCCTTTTATCATGCTCCTATGGTAAATTACGAGTTCTTAATCAGCAGTACCGGAGGATCCGGAAGCTCATGAGCAGAGTAATCGCAATCGCCAATCAAAAGGGCGGCGTGGGGAAGACCACCACCACGGTCAACATCGCAGCGTCGCTTGCAGCGGCTGAAAAGAAAGTGCTGCTCATCGACGCCGATCCGCAGGGCAACTCAACGAGCGGCATGGGCGTTGACCGCACAGACATTGTCGGTACCACTTACGACCTCTTTACGGGCAAGAAGCCTTTTGCCGAGATCAAAAAAAACACCCATTTCCCCTGGCTCGACGTTGTGCCGGCCGGCATCGACCTGGTCGGCGTCGAGATCGAACTCATCCATACCATCGCCCGGGAGCGCGTGCTCAAGAAGGCCATCGCCCTGTTCCGGGACAGTTACGATTACATCTTCATCGACTGCCCGCCGTCTTTGGGGCTTCTCACCGTGAACGCCCTGACCGCCGCAGACGGGGTGCTGATCCCGGTCCAGACCGAGTACTATGCGCTGGAAGGGTTGTCGGCGCTGATGAACACCATTAAGCTGATCAGGCAGGACCTGAACCCGGAGCTTGCGATCGAAGGTGTGCTGCTCACCATGTACGACAGCCGGAACAATCTGGCCACGCAGGTCTCGCAGGAAGTGCGCAAGTACTTCGGCGACAAGGTCTATGATACCGTCATTCACAGAAACGTTGCCCTGAGCGAAGCGCCGAGCCACGGCAAGCCCGTGCTGCTCTACGACATCCGCTCCCGCGGGGCGCAAAGCTACCTCGAACTTGCCAAGGAGGTCATTAACAATGCAAAAGCAGGCGCTCGGTAAAGGCCTCGGTGCGCTTATCCCGGACCTGTCTTCGCTGAACGATAAAGAGAAGAAGGCGCTGGGCATTGCCGAGATCGAGCTGGACAAGATCGTACCGAATGAATTCCAGCCGCGAAAAACCTTCCAGGACGACGCAATGAAGGAGCTTGCCGCGTCGATCAAAGAGCACGGCGTGATCCAGCCGATCATCGTGCACCGTATCGGCACGAACTACGGACTCATCGCAGGCGAGCGCCGGTGGCGCGCGTCGCGGCTCGCGGGACTCAAGACCATTCCTGCACTCGTGAAAGAAGCGACCAGGCGCGAGCTCATCGAGCAGGCCCTGATCGAGAACATCCAGCGCGAGGACCTGAACCCGCTGGAAGCCGCCGAGGCGTACAAGCGGCTGCAGGACGAGTTCAAGCTGACGCAGGAAGATCTCGCAAAGCGCGTGGGCAAAGAGCGCTCCACGGTTACGAATTTTCTCCGCTTGCTCAGCCTTCCCAAGGAAGTGAAACACGAGCTCGCCGCGGGCAACCTCAGTATGGGCCATGCCAAAGCGTTGCTCTCGATGGAGCGTGTGCGCGATCAGGTGCAGGCCGGGCTTATGATCGTGAAGAAGGGACTGTCGGTGCGCGAAGCCGAAGCGCTTGCAGGTAATCTCAAGAATCCCGCAAAAGAGAAAAAGCCGAAGGTCAGCCACGAACTTAAGTCGGTCGAAGACAAGCTCAGGAAATCGCTCGGCACCAAGGTGAGCGTCACGGGCAAGGCCAAAGGCGGCAGGATCGTGATCGATTATTATTCGGCCGAGGAGCTGGACCGGATACTGGAGAAGATCGGGTAAAGCGAAAACATATTCTGCCACGAAGGCTCGAAGGCACTAAGAAATACAAAAGCTTAAAGCCTCCTTCGTGTCTTAGAGTCTTCGCGGCAAAAGCAATTTGAATTTATTTGAGGAGGAATGGCCATGTTAAAAAAAGGTTCCGGCACGACAGAGCAGGGCGAGATCACGGCATTTCTGGGCAAAGGCACGGAGTTCAAGGGTGTGCTCAGCTTCGAAGGCACCATCCGCGTTGACGGCAAGGTGGAAGGCGAGGTCGTTTCCAAGGACACGCTGATCGCCGGCGACGGCGCATACCTCCAGGGCGAGATCACCGTTGGTACGATCATCTCCAGCGGCAAGATCGTGGGCAACATCAACTCAAGCCAGAAGGTACATCTCCTCGCTCCCGGCTCGGTACACGGAAACATCAAAACACCCAAGCTCATCATCGAAGAAGGCGTGACCTTTGACGGCAAGTGCGAGATGGCAGGCGAGAAGAAAGCGGTTGAGCAGAAGGTCGTTTCGATGACGGACCGGTAGAACCTTCGTTTCCAGGATATGTGCGACATGATGAACCGTACGAAAAAGACTAAGACCTCTATCAAGACAGAACCGCGCCCGCAACAACCAGATCCGATCAGCGCATTCCGCGGCGCCGGTAAACATCGCTATACCTCCGCAACGCTTCTCCGCGATCGCATAATCGAACGCCAAGAAGAATTTGATCAGGATGAAAATACCAGGCCAACGGTAGCTTCAGATATTTGCCCCGCCCTGTCGAAGCGGCAGTAGTTTTACAACAGTTTGTCAGGGAACCCAGATAATCACACAAAATTCATTATTGACTTACATATCACTTGTGATATATTATGACTATACACGAATTCAAGCATATTACAATTCCTTCAAATGTCAAAGTTCATCCATATGCTTGGACGGATATTAAGAAAATATTGATAGATGACAGACGCAAGGCCATTCGGATTGTTCAAAAGATTGCCGCGTTGGGTACAGATCCCCTACCAAATGACGCGGAATGTGATTCTGTTTTTATTGAGAGCTTAGCGAAAACCCGAGTTCTTGTGAAGCGGCTCAAGTGCAGAGAAATTGCCCCATACAGAGTCTTTTACGCCTACAGGACAAAGCAAAATACGATAGGTGTGTATGGTGTGTTTCATCGAAATATCGCTTATGATGAAAACTCACCACACTACACGAGAATCAAGTTACTCTATACTCAATGGAGAGAATGTTAATGGCACAAGAAGCTAAACCATTATTCAACTATCAGATCAAACAACCATCTGTTTTTTATTCAACATATGGCATTAAAACCCACTGTGGCGTAATTAATTTGCCGGCGAAAAAGAAATGCAGCCATTGTGATGCTTTAAAAGCAGAAAATATAAAGCTCAAGAAAATGGCGGAATTTCTCCAGCAAGAAGTAGATGCTCTTCAACTTAATAACCTGACTAAGGAAAAAGCTGTTCCTTTTGCGGATGTTTATAAGTCTGTTGTCTCAAGTCCCGAGGACACGAAAGAATGGGAACAAGCGTGGCAAGAACAGCACACAGAATGGCAGGAACTCGTGAAGAGCAGGAAGATGAGCAAGATTAAATACTACAGACTAGTTCACGGACTTGACCAGAATCAATTAGCGGATAAGTTAAATATGAAACAGCCTAATATGGCCAGATTGGAAAAAGTCGGGCATACGCCCCGAGTGGAAACACTCAAGAAAATAGCTGATGTTTTGAGTGTAACCGTGGAGGATTTAATTGAACGCTAATGCACATATTGAATACAAAAAAGTTACACTAACGGAATTAGTATTCGAGTTGAATAATAAATTTAAACTTCCAGCAAAGGGCATCCGCGTCGATATTGATTTGTCGGTAAAAACCGAGATTAAGAAATCCAAGACGCTTGTGTGCTCTCTTTCCGCTGAATTGTTTAAGAATGCTAAGAAAGACAACAGTGCGCCATTCTACCTACGAGCTACAGTGGAAGGCCATTTTGAAAGTGATGAAAAAACTGCATTGAAAAGTTTTGCCGCCGTAAACGCACCTGCTCATCTCTTGCCGTTTATGCGTGAATTGATAGCTAATACAACTATGCGGGCATCAGTTCCTCCCTTATTCATACCTCCACTTAATATTAAAAGTATCGTGGATCACATCGTAGAAAAGAAAAAGAGCGTTAAATAAATTCGAAGCTTTTTGCCGGCAGGTTGGGCAAAATGCTTCATCTTGCCCAACAGAATTCATAAGATGTTGGGCTGTGGTGCGTAGCCCAACCTGATAAACATACAAATTGTTGCTGGTAGCATAATATTCCAGTTGGTATGATGGCAAGGGTTGCTCAATATATGTTCGCACCCCACAAGGATACTAATGACGAGTTTACCGGTATTGGAACTGCAGAATGTGTTTGTATTGTCGGGGGTTCCCGAGCATACATTCGTCCAACCTGTTGAGTACACAAGGCTCCTCGTTGCGCTTCGAACTGATGGGCGGAGTCAATTATTGTTCTCGGAATTCCAAATGCAGGACAGTCGCTTATATCGTTTGGAAAAGACCTTACTAATCGTATAGAAATTATTCAATTTGAAGCTAACCCGGAACATAGGATTAATGAGCTGATCACAAAAGGGGAACTTGCTTTAAATATCTCGTTAAACATTAGGGACGAAATAATTAGTGCCGCTCAAGGAAGCTTCTACACAGCCCAGATGCTTGCTTACCACACGTGCATACGTAGTAATATTCTGAAAACGACAGTGGATAGTGCAACGACATCGGAGAGCTATGAGTCGGTCAAAACACACGTCATGGTTTCTTTAGCACGTTCCTTCCATGAAACATCAGTTGCTTTTGCTCGCGGCACGAAATTACGACGTGAAGGGTGTGCCCCGTATCTTCATTTGCTTTATTGGCTTAGTCAAAGTAAGAGCTGGTCAATAAACGTTGATCGAGAAGCCGATCGACATCCAGAACAACGCGGTAGCGTTTCTCAGGTTATTTCTAAGGGTTTTTTTGGGGGAGTTGATTCGCTTATCGGACGACATTCAGCGGGTACTCCATTTGCATCAGTAGTGAAGTTACTTACTCGCAAATGTGTTGATATCCGGGCTAAAAAAAACCTTGAGGCCAAACAGGTCATTCAGGCGGACACCTAACGGCACTGCTAATTCCAAACGTTAGCCTCATTAGCTGTAGGTCGGGTAGAGTGTCGCGAAACTCGACGCAATTAACCTGAACACTCGTCACGGATAAAGGACCACGACATGACCATTATGCATCTCTTTCGCACCCCGGCGCTTTCCGCCTACCAGACCTCCGCATTGCTTACAACTGCTCAGGAAAAAGTTTCTCCCGCTATCCAGAAGATCGAGACGGAATTCTGTTTTAACGTTGCAGCAGAAAGCCCGCTCTCCGCTGACGAGATGCGGCTGCTACGCTGGCTCCTTACCGAGACCTTCGAGCCGAAGCAGTTTTCCGACACGAGCTTTCTTATCCTGAACCCTGGACCCCGGACCCTGATCTTAGAGGTCGGTCCTCGCATGAACTTCACGACCGCCTGGTCCAGCAATGCGGTCTCGGTCTGCCAGGCCTGCGGCATTAAAAAGATCACGCGCATCGAGCGCTCCCGGCGCTACCGGCTCGATCTCGCGCCGAAGGCTTCGTTCACCAAAGATCAGGAGCGGGCCTTCCTCTGCCTGGTACACGATCGCATGACCGAGTGCCCTTATCCCAAACCGCTCGAAACATTCGAGACCGGCATCAAACCCGAACCGGTTCGGATAATCCCTTTAATGGAGGAGGGAAGATCTGCGCTCGAAAAGATCAATGTCTCGATGGGTCTCGGCTTGGACGATTGGGACCTGGACTATTACACGCACCTCTTTGTGAAGGACATCAAGCGCAATCCGACGAACGTGGAGTGTTTCGACCTTTCGCAGTCCAACAGCGAACACTCGCGCCACTGGTTCTTCCGCGGCAAGCTTGTTGTTGGGGGCAAGGAAGTTGACGGGAACCTGATGAAGATCGTGAAGGCGACGTACGACGCGAACCCGAACAACAGCGTCATCGCCTTCAGCGACAATTCGAGCGCCATCACGGGCTACGACATCACGACCATCGTACCCGAGACCATCGGCAAGCCGTCGCCCTTTCGCCAGACAAAACGGAAGTACCATGTCATCCTGACGGCGGAAACGCACAACTTCCCGTCAGGCGTTGCGCCGTTCCCCGGAGCCGAGACCGGCACGGGCGGCAGGATCCGCGACGTGCAGGCAACGGGCACCGGCGGCCTTGTGGTCGCGGGCACGGCGGCCTACTGCGTGGGTAACCTTCGCATCCCGGGATACGTGCTTCCTTGGGAAGATGCAACCTATGCATATCCCAATAATCTTGCCTCGCCGCTCCAGATCGAGGTCGAGGCAAGCAACGGCGCGTCCGATTACGGGAACAAGTTCGGCGAACCCGTGATCCAGGGCTTTACCCGCTCCTTCGGTCTCAGGCTTCCTGACGGTGAGCGGCGGGAATGGCTCAAGCCGATCATGTTCAGCGCAGGCGTGGGACAGATGGACGCCCGCCATACGGATAAAACAGAAGCGCAGAAGGGCATGCTCGTGGTGAAGGTCGGCGGCCCGGCCTACCGCATCGGCATGGGCGGCGGAGCTGCCTCGTCCATGATCCAGGGCGAGAATGTTGCCGAGCTCGATTTTAATGCGGTGCAGCGCGGCGATGCTGAGATGGAACAGAAGATGAACCGCGTGATCCGCGCCTGCGTGGAGCTTGGGGAGAAGAACCCGATCCAGAGCATCCATGACCAGGGCGCCGGCGGCAACTGCAACGTGGTGAAGGAGCTCGTGCATCCCGCAGGCGCGAAGATCGAGATCCGGAAGATCATCGTGGGCGATGCAACGCTTTCGGTGCTCGAGATCTGGGGCGCTGAGTATCAGGAGCAGAACGCGCTCCTGCTGAAGGCCGGGGATGAAGGTCTGTTTCGTTCGCTCTGCGAGCGCGAAAAAATTCCCGTGGCCGTCATCGGCACGATCACCGGAGACGGTTACATCGTTCTTTATGATGAGACTGACAAATCAACGCCCGAGAACCTTGAGCTTGCCAAGGTGCTGGGCGACATGCCGCAGAAGGTATTTACGCTCGACCGGAAAAAGACGGTGCTCAAGCCGCTCGAACTTCCGAAGGACCTGACCGTGCGCAAAGCGCTGGACCGCGTGCTGCGCCTTGTATCCGTCGGGTCCAAACGGTTCCTCACCAATAAAGTAGATCGCTCAGTCACCGGATTGATCGCGCGTCAGCAGTGCTGCGGCCCGCTCCAGCTCACGGTTTCCGACGTTGCGGTCATTGCTCAGTCGCATTTTGGCCTGACCGGCGCAGCGATCTCCATTGGTGAACAGCCGGTGAAGGAACTTATCGACCCCGCCGCCATGGCCAGAATGAGCGTGGGCGAAGCTCTCACGAACATTGTCTGGGCAAAGGTTTCGGATCTCGGCGATATCCGCTGCTCCGCTAACTGGATGTGGGCCCCCAAACTTCCGGGCGAAGGTTCACGACTATATGACGCTGCGATCGCCATGCGCGATGTGATGATCGAGTTCGGTATGGCCGTGGACGGCGGCAAGGACAGCTTGTCCATGGCCGCAAAAGTGACGAATCCTGACGGCACGCACGAGACCGTGAAATCGCCAGGTACGCTTGTCATCTCCGCCTACGTCACCTGCCCGGACATTACGAAGACGATAACGCCCGACATCAAGATGCCGGGTAAAAGCAAACTGCTCTTCATCGATCTCGGCAATGGCCAGAACCGTCTCGGCGGGTCAGCCCTTGCGCAGGTCTTCGGCCAGGTCGGCGACAAGTCTCCCGATCTCGACGATCCGCAACTGTTCGCGAGGACGTTCAATGCCGTGCAGCAGCTTGTCTCTGAAGAGCTCATCCTTGCCGGTCATGACCGCTCCGACGGCGGACTGGCAACCACATTGCTTGAAATGGCCTTCTCGGGCAACTGCGGCATCGATATCGATCTCGGAAAGCAGAACGACGCCATAGCCGCGCTGTTCTCGGAAGAGCTCGGGCTGGTCATGGAATATCTTCCTTCCGAGGAAGCGAAGATCTTCTCGATCCTCGACAAAGCAACAGTGCCCTATCAAGTCATCGGCAATACGACACGCGATCAAAAGGTCCTTATTTCAATCCGCAATCCGCAATCCGCAATCCGCAATGTCTTAACCGACTACACTGCCCTGCTTCGGGATATCTGGGAAGCCACGAGCTATCAGCTGGACCTCCTGCAACGGAACCCCGACAACATCGATGATGAACGAAAAAACATTTATGACCGCAAAGGTCCTTCTTTTGTTGTGCCGTTCATACCAAGGCAAACAGCGGATGAGCTGTTCTGTAGAACGAACAAACCCAAAGTCGCGGTCATTCGCGAAGAAGGAAGCAACGGCGACCGCGAGATGGTCTCGGCTTTTTTTATGGCCGGGTTCGAACCCTGGGATGTGACGGTCACCGATCTGATCGAAGGCCGCATCACCCTCGACCGGTTCCGCGGCATGGTCTTTGTGGGCGGGTTCAGCTATGCCGATGTGCTCGATTCCGCCAAAGGCTGGGCAGCCTCTATCCGGTTCAACAAAAAGGTGTGGGACCAGTTCGAGCAGTTCTATTACCGATCCGACACGTTCAGTCTCGGCGTCTGCAACGGGTGCCAGCTCATGGCGCTGCTGGGCTGGGTGCCCTGGCGCGGCATCGCTGACGAGCTCCAGCCGCGCTTCATCCATAACAAGTCGGGACGCTTTGAATCGCGCTTCTCGACCGTGAAGATCCTGAAGAGCCCGTCCATCATGCTTTCCGGCATGGAGAACGCCGTGCTCGGCATCTGGGTGGCGCACGGCGAAGGCCTGGCCTACTTCCCGGACAAGAACATGTTCAAGGAATGCGAACATGGGTTGGCGCCGATCAGATATGTGAATGACGAAGCAAGGATCACGCAAACCTATCCGTTCAATCCCAACGGCTCGCCTGCGGGCATTGCCGGTCTTTGCTCTCCTGACGGCCGGCACCTCGCCATGATGCCGCATCCCGAGCGCACTGTGCTCAATTGGCAATGGGGTTGGATGCCAGAGAAGATGAAAAAGTCTCTTGAATCTTCCCCCTGGCTCAGGATGTTCCAGAATGCACGGGAGTGGTGCGTGAAGAATGGAAGCGGTAAAAGGCTCGCTCGTTTGGGCGGGACTGAAAAAGGACTGAAGTCGATACCTCGCAGATGAACGGAAAACAAGAAGCATGATCCTATGAATAAACATCCTGCTATGCAGTTTCCCTGCGAATTCCCGGTCAAGGTCATGGGGTTGAACACCGGGCCGTTCCTTTTGGCAATAAAGGCTATTGTCCGGAACCACGTGAACTCCGACGAGATCGCGTACACCATCCAGCCCAGCAGCGGGGGCAAGTATATTTCCATCACCGCCACCTTCACCGCTCAAAGTAAAGAACAGCTCGACGCTTTGTATCAGGAATTGAACAATCATGAGCTGGTCCTGATGACGCTGTAGCAGCCTTGCGCTGCAGAATCCTTTCCCGCACATGCACGTACGCAACGGGGCCGGGCACCCGCCTTTTATCTTGACACCAAAAAATGCCGAGTATATATTTCATCTGATGATGGCGCAGGGGCTTCACCGGTAAAGGAGGACGTTGCTTGACGAAACGCCTTACAGAAGCTCAGGTCGCAGAGGCCTGTAAGACCCTTTTCGGATCCGAAATAACCGTCCGCAGGTCCTTTCTTCTGTATATCCAGCCGAGCGGAGCCAAGTCCGCCTATCGCCGCAAGGCCAAGGAAACCCACCCCGATCTGTTTACCGATGCCGATCCTCTTCAGCAGAAAAAACAGGCTTTGCTGTTCATCGAGATCTTGAAGGCCCATGATGTACTGAACGCTTTTTTCAAGCAGCGGGATGAAGGGTTGTGGAAAGAAGTAAAGAGGGCGGTTGCTCCCCGGGAGCGGCGCGCAACACCAAGGCCGCCGAAAACCGCTGCCAAGGAGCCGCCAGGCACACCAGAAAAGGACGCTCAGTTCTGGGGAGGCGGGATCCCGTTCCGGCCGCTCGAGATCGGCCGTTATCTTTATTACAGCAGGCGCATTTCCTATCAGGCTTTGATCGAGGCGCTGGTCTGGCAGCGAAACCAGCGTCCCATCATCGGCGACATCGCGCTCCGGTGGGGGTGGCTCTCTTCAGGGGGGATCGACCAGATAACCCAGTCCAGCGGTTTGCCCGGTCGCTTCGGCGAAAAAGCAATGGGCCTCGGACTTCTTTCGTCCTTCCAGGTAAAGACGCTGTTGTTCTTTCAGCGGTCGCAGCAGGAGCGCTTGGGACAGTACTTTGTCATGCACAAGCTGCTTGCCAAAGAGGATTTGGAACGCTTTGTCGCGGACCTGCAGGAGCACAATGCGCGGGTCGTTGCGCGATTCATGAGGACCGGCGAGCCCGAGCAAGCGGCATACGCCTGACGTTTAACGAAGCTTTGGACAAAATGTTTGTTCACGTTATTCCAGCGCGACGGCAAAACTTCCCGGATACCCGTCCTCGGTAAAGCGTTTCTCCGCTTCTTCCGCCGCATTCAACGACGAGTACTTGCCCGCATAGACCCGGTAAAAGATATCGTTGTTCACGTTTGTCATGCGCACTTCAGAGAAGCCGTGGAGCTTCCGTATTTCTCCGGACAGCCGGTCCGCATTCGCCCGTTCCTTGAACGCCCCGATCTGCACGGTGTAGTTGCCCGCATCGTACGTGTCCGGCGCCTTATACCGCTCCGCACCGCCCGCCTGCTTATATCCCAGGGCCTCGATACGAACGAGCGCGGTGCCGACCGTATCGACGCCAAGCACCTTCGCTGCCGCAAAGGATAGATCGAGGATGCGGCCTTTCACAAAGGGACCGCGGTCGTTCACCCGGACCGTTGTTTCGCGCCCGTTCTCCCGATTGTAAACCTTGAGGTACACGCCAAGCGGCAAGGTCTTATGCGCCGCGGTCATGCCATGCATGTCGTAGGTCTCGCCGTTGCTCGTTTTCTTGCCGTGAAAGTCCCTGCCGTACCAGCTCGCAACGCCGGTCTGCACAAACCCCTCATGGCTCCGGAGAGGCTCATAACGCCGGCCGTTCACGGTGTAAGGCCGCTGCGAAGCCTTGATCCGCTTGCCGTCCGGGCCGCGGTCGTTCACGACGTTGGGTTTTTTTGTTGCGCAGGCAGACAGAGCAAGGATACAGCAGAGAAACATAAGAGAAGGACTGTATATCCGCATCGCGCCCCCAGTGTGGTGAACTGTTCTTCAAGAAAAAACCGGTTTCGCTTCAGAGAAGAGTGATGCTATAATACGGATTATCGCAAGCAAGGGCAACAATAAATATCGAATGCAAAAGGAGCGGCCATGATCAAACATTTGGTGATGTGGAAATTGAGGGATTTTGCCGAAGGCGCCACCAAAGAGCAGAATGCGCGGAAAATGAAAACCGGTCTTGAGGCGCTCAAACAGACGATTCCCCAGATCAGGCGCCTCGAGGTTGGCGCGAACTTCCTCCCCTCGGATTTTTCCTATGACGTTGCGCTCTATTCGGAATTCGCCACCGAAGAAGACCTTGCGCTCTACCAGAAACATCCGGACCACCGCGGCGCAGCCGCATTCGTCCAGAAGGTCAGCGAGAGCCGCGTGGTTGTGGACTACAAAACAAAGTGAGCGCAGTATCACCCCTTTGATGGGAGGGGATTAAGGGGAGGGTGGAAAAGAATATGATTCTTTAGTAACTAATAAGTCATGAACAATTGCGAATAAGAAGCAACTAATGTCTAATAGGGATGTATAAACCAATGAGTGACTCGATCCAGTATTTTTCGACCTCCAGTATTGCAAGTAAACTAAAAATGACTTCATCCCTGAGATTATTTTCATTCTTAATTCAAGCTGGATGGATTATGAAGAATGACGATCAATACCAGTTAACCCCTATTGGTGTTCAAAAAGGCGGTAAATACGAAACAGGAGGCAATGGTAGTTCTTGGATCACATGGCCGCGCTCAATAATTCACGATCAGTTGATCAAAGATATTCCTGAGAAGTTTTTTAAAGCGAGCACAAAGAAGCAGATCCTGAAAATGGATAAGGATAATCACAAAAGCAATATTGAAATTACACCTAAGCTGGATCGATTAACCAAACTGCATCAAGCTACAGTTTCAACAATAGCTGAATATGAGGCCAGAAGAGAGGCCGTTGTAAGCAAGATACAAACGGAACTTGAAGCACTTGACGCAGAATATGCACCCCTATTTGAAGCCATTGGACAACAAGAATCTCAATTACAAGGCGAGATTAAAGATGAAGTACGCTTACATGGCAGGAGCGTGGAAGGAAATGGAGTAAAGGCAATTTATGTTAAAGGGCGCATAACTTGGAACACGAAGGAGCTGAATGAATATTCAGAGACCCACCCTGAAATATTGCCGTATCGAAAGGAAGGAGCGCCATCAGTACGCATTCATTTTGAGATCGACAAATCTGCAAAAAAGGCAATAGCTCCGTTGCTAAACAAAAACACCAGCACAAGTGAGGATAACGTCGCTGACAGCACATATCATGCCACCAAGAATGTACACCCGCAAGCATACGAGCGATGGACAGAACGCGACGATGATTTACTCAGGACATGTTATGACAATAGAATGTCCATGCGTGAACTTACACAGAAGTTTCAGAGAAATGAAGGTTCTATCAGATCTCGGCTGAACAAACTGGGTTTAACTTGATGGTAAAACCATGGCTATAATCATTCCCACCTTAAATAGTTGCGTTGGACGCATGACCAGCGGTGAAAAGCGCTTTGCGTATCGGTTAGAGGATAAACTCGAGGATGATTATACGTGCTGGTATGAGGTTCCTGTCGGGAAACGACAGGAGTTGAATCCTGATTTCATAGTGCTTAATCCCCGGCGCGGGCTGTTGATTCTTGAAGTAAAAGATTGGCTGCTTGACAATATAAAGGATGTTGACAGAGAAAGCGTCCGACTTGTGACGCCAACAGGCCTTAAATCAGAAAGAAACCCACTGCGTCAAGCGAGATATTATGCACAGCATATTGTTGACAAATTGAAACGTGATCCCGCGCTTGTGGTACAGGAGGGCGCATACAAGGGGAGATTAAAATTCCCTTGGGGTTATGGCACCGTTTTATCTAATATCACCAGAAAGCAATTTGAAGGGACGAATCTGGGCGAAGTTATTGAGCCTTCCAAGGTGATCTGCAAGGATGAGATGACAGAAACCATCGCTGTGGATGCATTTCAATCCCGCCTTTGGGAAATGTTCCACGTTGAGTTTCCGAGCACCTTGACAATGCCAGAAATAGAACGTATACGATGGCACTTGTTTCCTGAGATCCGCGTTGAACAGCATCAGCTGTCTTTGCTTGACGATAAGGCGAAAACCGCTGAAGCCAGCACGTTACTTCCGGATATCGTTCGCGTAATGGATCTGCAGCAGGAACAGCTTGCGCGGAGCCTGGGAGAAGGGCATCGCATCATTCACGGCGCCGCCGGCTCAGGAAAAACAATGCTGCTGGTCTATAGGATTCAGCATTTGGCTGCGATATTACAAAAGCCAATACTCGTACTATGCTATAACGTATCCCTTGCAACCAGGCTGAAGCAGATGATATCTGATAAAGGGTTGAATCAAAAAGTATCTGTGCATAATTTTCACGCCTGGTGCAGGGAACAATTGCAACTATACCATGTCCCCTTTCCGAAGGATTCACAGGACAAGGAACTGTACTTCGAACAACTCGTCCAGAATGTGATTCACGGTGCGGAGCAAGGACAGATACCAGCCTCACAATATGGCGCTGTATTGATTGATGAGGGGCATGACTTTCGCCCGGAGTGGTTGAGCCTATTGGTAAAAATGATCGATCAGCGTTCAAATTCATTGCTGCTGCTTTACGATGATGCTCAATCGATTTACGGGAAACCGGGCCGTCCAAAATTCAGTTTTGCGAGCGTCGGAATACAGGCAAGAGGACGCACATCTATCCTGCGCATCAACTACAGAAATACTGCGGAGGTGCTAGCACTCGCATATGATTTCGCCAAGGAGACGATTGACCCTCACGAAGCAGATGATGACGGGATTCCCGTCGTTGCACCGGAAAGTGCGGGCAGGCATGGCATGGTGCCCATTATCAGCCATCGTGCAAATCTGCAAGAAGAAATAAACCATATCGTGCAACATTTTGAGCAGTACCATGCTGCTGGTACGCTGTGGAAAGAAATGTCGATCATCTATAGGGTGCGGTTTATTGCGGAAGAGGCTGAAAGAATTCTAAAAGCCAAAGGAATTCCTTGCGAGTGGCTGCAGGCAACATATCAAAGTCGACAATACAATTCGTCGGCAGATAGTGTGAAGATTATGACGATGCATAGCAGCAAAGGTCTTGAGTTTCCAATCGTTGCGATCCCAGGCATTGGTCATTTACCTTACAAAAACTGCAGCCCCAGCGACGAAGCACGTCTTCTTTATGTAGGAATGACGCGCGCTATGGACAAGCTGATAATGACGTACCATACAGAGTCAGTATTTGCAAAACAGCTGTTGTTTTCCGAATTAATCCGGTCTAATCTTCCTGATTAAAGCAACCCTTTCACATTCGTCTGGCCTCTTTGAAGCAAAAGAACCGGAGCAATCGCCCCCCGGTTTATTTCAGATGATCTCCGTGGATGCGACCCGCACATGATCGGCGGAAACGATATTGCATTTCTCTGCGGCAGCGGCGATGAGAGCGCCCCGCGCCAGGTTGTTCGCTCTTCTGAGCAGTCCGCCGGAACCCTGATGGATAGCGGTCACGGCCTGTTCGGCAAAGAGGTTATGTTTTACTCCCGCGATGTCGAGATGATGCATCAGGTAAGCGCTCATCTCATTCTGATCCAGCGCCTCCAGGTGCCCCCGCGCCACCACGCGCGAGGCCAGCGACTTTGCCTGACGAAACATGAGATTGTCGATAAGATTGTTCTGGCCAGCGAGGATGATCGGCAGGATGGGCCTTGAGTCCCCCTCAAACTGCGTGATGGTATGAAGCTCGGTAAAAACGTCAAGCCGCAGGATAGAGGCTTCGTCAACGATGAGGACTGGTTTCTGCTTCTTTTCAGCCAATTCCAGAAGAGAGGTCCTGATGATCCTGGTGAGCACTGCCTTTGAGTTGTTTTTCATCTCTATGTCCAGGGCATGACATATCTGCTTGTAGAGTTCGATGATCGTACCGGAGGTTGCGGTGACCAGGAGAACTTTGTACTCCGA
>JAYTJE010000006.1:0-4318 GCA_043731355.1 Nitrospirota bacterium | reverse complement strand
AGCAATCTCTTTCAGGGTATACCCGTATTCAACATGGGCAGCATGTATCTGCCGGTTTCGCTTGGTTGGCTTACTATCATAAGATGATAATGGTTGTCCATGAGACAGTAGGCATGGCACAGCCAGTTATACTTCTTAATGACGCCGTTAAGTACAAAGAGGAAATTCTCCCTATCCTGATCGCTAATAAATAGCTTGTTCCGTGCATTTCCACGAGAGGTTACGTGGTAAACGGCGTTTGGATACTCTATTCTTAGTGGTCTGGCCATAGCACTACCCTATCATACTGTTTCTTATAAATCAAGACCTGACCCTATTGTTCCTATTGTTCCTTGAAATTTTTATCGTTTGTCATGGGGGGGTAGAATACCCGAAATAGGGCGTCTGCGCAATAGAAAAGCCGGTTCGTGCCGAGTGGCTCCCAATGTTACGATAGGTTTTTTTCTATGATTTTCTTTACGTAGGCAGGCATGTCTTGCTGTAGCTTCTCGGACTTTTTCTTTAGCCGATCATAGATCTCAACTTCAGCGCCGGTCCACATGAGGTCCAATCGGCGGGCTTGACGCATGGCTATGTGGGTATAATCTTCGGGGTATGCCCAGTAGCAGGACTGACAGATGCTCGCGTCTTTTTGCTCAAGCCAATTCGCGCAATGCTCGCATGACCATGACTTGGCTCGGTTGGCGGAGACGCAGAGTAACATGAAATCTTCAGGATTCAGCTTAACCTTAGCAACATCGCCCACAACCTCAAAGGGTATGCGGTGGTCAATCTGCAAATCCCGTTCAATGAATTGTTCAAGGTAAATGGCGCACCGTGAACCGTACTTTGCAATCAAAGCTTGCTTCAGTTCCTTGGTTAAAACCGTCCGCCCCGTGAATTTCCCAAATCGCGCTTTTTTCGGATCGCCGAAGCGATATGCAGCGATCTTTCGTCCATCAACTCCCTCAACACGAAACATCTCAATGGGTATGCCGTTTTCTTTGACGTCTCGTACTGCCCGTGGAGGATGATTGTACCCGTATTTGTCTTTTAACTCTTGGGTGGTAATAAATCCGTGTTTGAGGATGTGATCTATGACCGTTTTGGGACGCTTGGCCGATACTTTCTTGCACAGCTTTATAAAATCCTTTTGGAGTCGCGGTTTTGTCACGCTCTCGTCTCCAAAAGGCTCATCTGCTCGCTGTGCGTGAAGTGACGTATCGTTTTCATTTTACTGAGTTCATCAGCAAGTGCCAGAGACAGGTAAAGTGCTTCAAATGTTGCGTCCTCTCTTCCGAGAAGGGTAGCTTGCGTTGAACGGCCTGCATTCAGTTCCATATGGGTCAGATTCAGGTGCTCGGGAAGGCGAACGCCATGAATTTTCTGACCCGTGCGGCCATCGTAACTTACGATATATCTAATATGTTTCTCGTTCAATTGTTCAAGCACTTCAACGAATTCGCAAAATTGAACACTTGCGAGATAGCGAGTGTCCCGGTTGCCGCAAACACCCTGATAGGGAGGATCCATATAAACCAGGTCCTCCTTGGACGCATGGAGCACAACATCCCGATAGTTTTTGGATGAAAATGAGGTTTTACCCTTCAGCAGGTATGATGCGCCAAGTAGTTGGTCTCGCATGGTGGCCGGGGCTGCGCCTCGCCTCCGGTTGTCCGGACTTTGATTGAACTCGCCGTTGGCGTTGTAACGCACGGAAGCCTTCACGCATCGTGCGAGAAGATACAGAAAATAGTCCGGCCTCCCCGTCAGATTGAATTTATCTCTTATGTCACGGTAAAAGGCCTTCGGGTCGTCAAGCTGTTCATGCCAAAAACCATCGTATTCCCCGGACAACTTGTCCGGCGTGTTGACAATGGCACACCATAGATCAACAAGCGGCTTGTTCAAATCGTTGAGGTGAAAGCGCTTTGCTCGTTTGTGCGCCGCAGCGGCCAGTGATATTGCCGCCGATCCCGCAAACGGCTCGTGCAATGTTTCCACCTTGTCAGGGAAATATCGCAAGATTGCATCTGCCAGGTTCCGCTTGCTTCCCTGGTATGGTATGGGATGTGGTACATTCATGTCGGCATTCTATCCGGGATTAGTCTGCATGTCAATTTCATCTTTTTGCCAATGCAACGGCAATTCAAGAAAAGTCGTTATACCAAACAAAACAGAAACCCGCTGAATTGTTAAGTCACCGAATCGCCCCTCTTCGCCTTGAAGCAGACGTGCGCTGCCCCGTCTTTCAATCGCCCAGACTAATTTCCATTTGACAATCTACTGCCATTATCTGTATTATCACGCTACTTATGACACCCCAGAAGACCGACATCGCTACCCTCCGTGACAAGATCCAGAAGCTGAAAAAAGACCTGAACGCCATCATCCTGGCGCATAATTACCAGCGGCCCGAGGTACAGGACATTGCCGACATCACGGGAGATTCGCTCGAACTTTCCCGCGCCGCGGCAAAGACGGACTACAAAGTCATCGTCTTCTGCGGCGTACATTTCATGGCCGAAAGCGCCTCGATCCTTTCCCCGGACAAGACCGTGCTGCTGCCGGAGCTCACCGCCGGCTGCCCCATGGCAGACATGGTCACGGTCAAGGGACCGCGCAAGACGCGGCGGGAATTCTACACGGACAAGCTCGGCATTGCTTTTGAATTCGCCGATGAGTTCACGCTTTTGGACATGAAAAAGAAGTACCCCGGCGTGCCGGTCGTGGCCTATGTGAACACCTCGGCCGCGGTCAAGGCCGAGAGCGACATCTGCTGCACATCGTCCAATGTGGTCAAGGTCGTGGAATCGCTCAAAGAAGACACCGTCATCTGCATACCCGACCGGAACCTGTCGGCATACGCGGCAAAAAGAACGAAGAAGAAGATCATCTCCTGGGACGGGTTCTGCAACGTGCACCAGGGACACCTTGATATCGAGGACGTGAACAAGGCGCGGGCGGCCCATCCCGATGCCGTGCTCGTGGTCCACCCGGAATGCCCTCCGGCGATCCAGGATCTGGCCGACCAGATCGCCAGCACCTCGG
Source organism: Nitrospirota bacterium (assembly GCA_043731355.1). Lineage (GTDB taxonomy): Bacteria > Nitrospirota > UBA9217 > UBA9217 > UBA9217 > GWC2-56-14. The sequence continues at coordinate 1,288 of JAYTJE010000006.1, read as the reverse complement.
GTATGCTCCGGTTCTGCAAGGAATCGAACCACAAAGAGTTCATCATCGGCACAGAGGAAGGCCTGCTCCACCGCCTCAGAAAAGAAAGTCCGGAGAAAAAGTTCTATATCGTCTCGAACGAGATGGTCTGCCCCAACATGAAACGGACCAGACTCGAAAGCGTTGTTGCTGCAATGGAAAAAATGCAGTATGTGATCAAGGTGCCCGAGGACATCCGCGTTCCGGCCAAACGGGCGCTGGACCGCATGTTGGAAATCCTTTGACACAGTTCGGAGTCGGGAGTTCGTAGTTCGGAGTTAAAAAAAATCAATACTCCAAGCTCCGCTCCCAACGCCCAACTCATAACTCCGAACTAAACGCGCTCCCAACTAACATGCAAACCACAATCCTAATACTATTAGCCGTAACCGTCCTCATCCTCCTCTGGCTGGTACTCCAGTCGCAGAAGAAGACAGCGGACCCGTCCATTGGCCTGATGCAGCAGGAAGTGCAGTCTCTGCGCGGCCAGTTGACCGATGCCATGCTCAAAAACCAGGACTCGGTCAACCAGCAGCTCGGCCAGATCAACCTGCAGGTGAGCACACAGCTGAACAACGTGACGCAGCAGCTCCAGAAATCAACAGGCGACCTGAACACCAGACTGGACAACGCGGCCCGCGTGGTGCAGGATGTGAGCAAGGGGCTCGGCAGTCTGAGCGAAGCTACGCAAAAGGTCTTTGACGTGGGCAAGGACATCGCGAGCCTCCAGGAGATCCTGCGCTCGCCCAAACTGAGGGGCGGACTGGGAGAACTGTTCCTGGGCGACCTGCTGGCCCAGATCTTCCCTCCGGCGCACTACACGCTGCAGCACCGGTTCAAAAGCGGCGAGGCCGTGGATGCGGTGATCAGGGTCGGCCAGAGCCTCGTGCCCGTGGACGCGAAGTTCCCGCTCGAGAACTTCAAGCGCGTTGTCGAAACAGCGACCGAGGAAGAGCGGAAGATCGCCAAGAAAAAGTTCATCGGTGACGTAAAAAAACATATCGATGCCATTGCCGGAAAATATATCCTGCCCGACGAGGGGACCTTCGACTTTGCGCTCATGTACATCCCCGCCGAAAATGTGTACTACGAGCTGATCATCAAGGACGAGGTGGTGGATACGGACAAGGCGCTCCTCAACTACGCCTTTGCAAAGCGGGTGATCCCGGTCTCGCCGAACAGCTTCTATGCGTACCTCCAGACCATCCTGCTCGGCCTCAAGGGGCTGCATATCGAGGCCCAGGCGCAGGACATTCTGAAGAACCTGGCG
>JAYTJE010000005.1:0-10905 GCA_043731355.1 Nitrospirota bacterium | reverse complement strand
GAACGCGCGGTTGCAACTGACCCTGTTACCGAATACAACGTAACACATGGATATAACTGGGGCTGATTAGCCAGGTGACGCTAACCGACTACCCCCCATCAAGAAAATCGAGGGCAGGATGGACACCTGTATGGACACGGGGCTTTTTTTGAAGTTGCAGCAGGTTGGTAAGTCATTGAAAGATAATGGTGCCCCTGGGAAGATTCGAACTTCCGGCACACGGTTTAGGAAACCGTTGCTCTATCCACCTGAGCTACAGGGGCGGTTATTTTAATTCGGAATGGCGAATGTGGAATGAGGAATTAAAATCAGAAGTTTTACGTCTTCGTAATTCCCCATTCCGAATTCCGCATTCCGAAATCGTTACACCATTTCTTCAAAATCTATCTTTTTCCGTTTCGTAACGGCGCGCAGTTTGTTGAGCGCCTGAGATTCGATCTGACGGACGCGCTCCCGGGTGATGTGAAATTCCTTCCCGATACTGTCCAGCGTCTGCGGCTCCCCGTCAACAAGACCGAAGCGCATTTCAACGACTTTCCGTTCGGGGGCGGTGAGCTGGGTAAGCCACTCCTCAATATGCTCCCTCCGGCGTTTATCGTCGGAAAGACTGGCGGGCGATACGGCGTTGGTATCCTGCAGGATGTCCTTAAGGGTGTCTTCCTCCTGATCGCCGATCAGCATGTCCAGAGAGTAGGTTTCCCGCACCACCTGCGAGATGCTTCGCACCTTCTCAACGGTCACCTTCATTTTTTTCGCTATTTCTTCGATCTGCGGATCGCGCCCCAGAGACTGGGTCAACTGTCGTATGGAGCGCATATAGGAGTTTACGATCTCTGCAATGTGGACCGGAAGGCGAATGGTCCGCGTCTGGTTCACGATGGCCCGCTCGATGGACTGTTTTATCCACCAGGAGGCATAGGTGCTGAATCTAAAGCCGCGCTCGTATTGAAATTTTTCAACTGCCCGGATGAGCCCCAGATTCCCTTCTTCAATGATATCTGAGAACTGAAGGCCCCGGTTGATGTATTTCTTGCCCATGGCTACCACGAGACGCAGATTGGCTTCAATCATGTTGGCGCGGGCCGCCTGATCGCCCTGGGCTATCTTTTTGGCCAGGCTCTGTTCCTGCTCAAACGTAAGGAGCGGCGTCTTGCGTATTTCCTTGAGATAATACTTAATGGCATCAAGGCCGCGCCCCGCAGCGCCGTCATCAGCCCCGCTGTTTTTTTTCTCAACTTCGACCTTCTCTTCAAGTTCTTCGGTAGAGGGCTCCTCACCCATCATGTCATCTACCGACTTTTCCCTGTCACTCATGAAGACCTCTTGGGGCGGCGACAAAGGATGCCGCAGCTTCCTTCGTTCCTTCACCGTCTTGAAAAACCGCGGCACAGGTCCTGCCGGGGGAGAAGCAAAAAAGGTGCGAATCCGTTCCCGAAGACAGCGGTTTCTACCCTCGGTGCGGAATGAAGTATGGTTGGCTGCGGTACATCAGGCGGGGGGTAAAAACCAGGAAAATCCTATCCTTTGCATGCAAACACGGCCCAGGCGGGAAAAATAACCCTGCTGCCGCCTGAAACTCTATGGGAAAAATGGTCGGGGCGAGAGGATTTGAACCTCCGACCCCTTGGTCCCGAACCAAGTGCGCTACCAGGCTGCGCTACGCCCCGACAAGGCCGTATACTATACTAAGTCAATTCAGTTGTCAACGAACAATCTTCTTTTGAGTCTTAATAAAATTATCAAAAGCCTCCTGATAGTAATCCTTTTTTGCCCTGACCGCCGCCGGGACCCTATTCTCATACAGTTCCCTGCCCTCGGTTACATCATTCTTCAGCAGCTCATAAAAAGTTCCGTTTCGCAAACCATCAACGACGGCATCCTGATTATACAAGGCGATGTCCGACACGATAATTCTTGCAAAACGCCTTGCTTTTTCGGCCGCTTCAGGGTCCGCAGCGTCCACGGACGGGATATCGCACTCCTCTTTTTGAAAGATGGAGGATTCGAGACTGAGAGACTCCGGTGATATGGCAGCGCTGTCCGGCATCTCCACGCTAACGGCTGCCACTCCGACGGCCGAGGCCGAAACGCCGGCCGGCGCCGGTACCGGCTCCGCCCGCATCAGACTTTCCGGTTTGAATAAGGAGAGGTCGAACTCCCGGGATGCCGCATGTTCTTTTTTTGGAGGGGCCTCGTGGGAGCTCTCTGCCGTCTTTGACGCGCTGCTTTCCGGAGGCTGAAGCAGCTTGCTGATCTTCATCGTGAGAAAATCGGGAATATGGTGTTTTTCTATATAGTCATCCGCGCCATAGAGGCTGACCGGTTTTCGTTTATACCGCCGCATGTCATACACCGACGACAAGAGCACGATTTTAATTGCGGAGGTCCGGTCATCCCCCTTCAAACGTTCACACAATTCAAAGCCGTAGATGCCGGACAACCCCACATCGAGGACCATCGCCCGCGGCCTTGCCTTGACCGCCTTGCTGAGGGCCTCATGCCCGTCGCGGGCGGTATCCACTGCAAAACCGGCCTCCCGCAATACGCCGGAGATCATGGTCCTGACCACCTCGCTGTCATGCGCGACCAGCACGAGGGGCCCGCCCGGTTGGGGAACAGCAGGCGCGACCGGCTGGCCGTCGGCGCGTTCCACCGGTTTTTGCACCACCAGGACATTGCCGCACCGGGGACACCGTACTTTTATGCCTTTATCCCTGACCTTCGCATCATCAATCCTGAGCTTCGCGCCACATTCACACGGAACGATCATAGGGGGAGAGCTCTCCTTCCACAGCCAAAGGGAACATCGCTGCGCTTAAACTGACCGGTCAACATAATCACCCGTCAAAACGATGCAATGAACAGGAGCGCAAACCACTCCCGAGCGTACAGCTTGAAGTACAGCCGTCACACAGAACATGACAATCAACGCCCGACCAAGATACAAGAAATCGTAAAGTTTGTCAATAACACGGATGCATAAAAGCGGCGGATACTCACGCCTCGACGTAAGGCTCCTCCGCTTCCGCGGTTCGTTGAATTTACTTGCCATACGGCCGGGTCTCACGTATAATTTTTTTCAGGGGAGAGGTTACGGCGCTGGTGCCCGTCCCGGACTTCAAATCCGTTGTTTCCCGGCGTGAGCCGGGAAAGGTGAGTTCGATTCTCATGCTCTCCCGCCACCAATAAAAAACCCTCACGATTGCTCGTGAGGGTTTTTGTTGTCAATAAAGACATGCAACTTACTTCTTGTGGCACTTTGCGCATTCTTTCGGTGCGAAGGCCTTGCCGCCTTCCTTGTGGCAGGTACCGCAGAACTTGCCTGCATTGATGTCCGCCATGGTGATCGCATCGGCGCCCTTCTTCATCTTGAAGATGCCGGGATGGCAATCAGCGCACTTGAGGCCTTTGTCAGCGTGAGCCTTGCCTTCAAACACCACCTTGCCGGCCGCCTTGCCGTCGAACTCAACGGTCTTACCCGTCGGAACTGCGAATGCCGACATGGAAAGGACAAAGGTCACGATCATGACAATTGCGACTACGAGAAGCTTTTTCATTATAGTTTCACCTCCTTTCATCGATAGAATGATATAAACACTGCACGGGCGCGATTCGGAGCTGTTATTCATAAGCCGCCCGTCAAAACAACGCGATGCTTAGAGAAACGCTTTCGGGCTCCGGTACTCATGGCACTGGACGCAGTCCTTCCTGGCCGATGCTTCGGTCACCTTCCAGAGATGCGGTTTGTGACAATCCTTGCACTGCATGTCCATATTGAGATGGAGTTTGTGCTTGCCGATCTTCACTACTCCCGAATGACACCGCAGGCAGTCCTCGTTCTTCGGCTTCACTTTGCCCGCCGTATGGGGCTTATGGCATTCATAACAGTAGAACTGCATGGGCGCCTTATCATCAAAGGTGATCTTTACCGCTTTTTTTATGGTCGCCGCATCGGGGGCGAAGAACCGCACATCCATGGTGGCGTCCTCTTTCAACTCCCTGCGGAGGCTCTCGTTATTACTGTGGCAATAGAGGCACTTTTTGCGGCCCGGTTTAAGGTCCCGGGTCCGGTCGGTATGGCAGTTCAGACAGGCAAGTCCTCCCATGCCTTCGCCGTGCACCGCCTTGCCTGGATGGCATTTCTGGCAGAATTTTTCCGTGGGCAGAAAGTGATGGAGCCCGGACTTATCGGATTTCACCTCTCCGTGGCACTGGGTGCACTCGATCTGCTCCATAAACACATGTTTGGCATGGAAGAGCGATTTATTGATCAGTTTGCCCTTGCCGCCTGCCGTATGACACTCAAAGCAGTATTTCTGGCTTACGATGACATGACCTTTGTGGCGTTCGGGCACAGCATTCGGACGCTTCAGCACAAAGCTGATCAGGAGTTGGTTCTGCTCCACGATGGTCAGGTGATGACAGGCATGACAGTTAAGCTGTTTGTGTTCGCTTTTTGCCCAGCTGTCGTAAGCCGGCTGCATTAAATGACAACCCACGCAAAACTTCGGGTTATTCTGGGTAAAGTCGTAAAATTTAAATGCGATAAACCCGCCGCCGCCGACGATGATCAGCAACAAACCAATGATCAGTAACTTTGCCTTTAAAGAGAGCGGTTCTTTCAGCCGTTCTCTCAGTAGGGTAATGTTACCGACAATTTTGTCCTTCATCCATCCCACGTGCTATCTCCCCCATCCACGTTACTGAATAAAACTCTACCACTAAGCCAGCTCTTATAACATAGCTCGAAAATGATGTCAATACTTTTATCAGTGCTGTTTTTCTTTCCGGGATTGGCAGCAAAAAGCGGCTCGTTTCGGCAGAATATTAGTGGAGAAAAATCGACATAGGCAGGCACTCACGGGCTTTCCCTGTCACACCACCGTGCGTAAGGGTCCATACACGGCGATTGGGTAGAGGACTTGCACCTCCAAGCTGTCGAACATGCTCGGCACACCAAAAAGACGGCGGTCTTTAAATGACCGCCGTTCGTAAAAAAACTGATTATATGGATTACCTACTTCTTCCCCGCCTTGTCCCCGAAGAGATGGTCATACTCAGCCGGATGATGGTGCTTCAGCTGGTCAATGGACATCTTGCCGGTGAGCCACATCCAGTTCATGGGGAACACTTCCGAACGGAGGTGCTCGTTGTAGAAATGGAAGATCAGGATGAACACGATCGCAAGCAACGCTTCATCGCTGTGCATGGCAACGACCACGTCCCATATCCACTGCAGCGACCACGCGGGGAAGAGCGAGGACACGGTCACCGGAAACGCCAGGAAGAACCCCGACGCGCCGATGATGAACATGCCCCAATAGACCGCCCAATAATCGAACTTCTGCATGTAGTTGAACTTGCCGAAGTAGGGCCGGTCTTTCCTGAACCCGAAAAAGAACATGAAGTTGTGGAACGCGTCAACCACGTCCTTGGGCATGGGAATGAGCGTGGGCCTCATGCCTCCCCGCCGGAACTGGTTGATGAGGTAGAACTGATGGTAGATAAAGTCGAGGAGCATGGTAATGCCCGCCACCCGATGGATGATCCCCGCCATCTTCGCACCGCCCCAAAAGCTGATCCATGCGCTCGCCGGGTCCTGATAGGCATACTTCAGCCCCCAGCCGGTGAAGGACAGAAGCAGGAACGTCGTGAACATAATTACATGTTGAATACGCGCGGAGAGGTCGAACCTCTCGATCTCATTCGGAACAGTCTTATTCATGATCGTCCTTCTTTCTGAACAAACGTTCGCGGATGTCGGCAAAAATATCCAGCAGCACATGGATGCAGATGAACAGGAAGACGCTCACGGTGAGAACGATGAGTGCTATCTCGGTCCAGTGGGCGATGGGGTGCATCGGCTTGTGGGTGATGGCCGCCACGAATTTTTCGGTGGCCCCCGAGTGGCACCTGGAGCAGGTCTTGATCTTGTTCGCCGCGGAAACGGGCGAGGCCGGGTCCTTGGCGCTCATCACGTCATGGGCGCCGTGACAATCGGAGCAGGCGGGAGCTCCGAGGTGGCCGACCTTGAGCTTTCTGCCGTGGAAGCTTTCCTTGTAGCGCTCCCAGACGGCCGGGCTGAAGCCGTACTTCTCGGTCATGAACTTTTCTTCGTGGCATTTGCCGCAGGTTTCGACGATGTTAAAATGATTGACCGCTGATTCCCTGCTGGTCTTGGGCTGAATGTAATGCGGCGACCCGTGGCAATCGACGCAGACCGGGCCGTCTGTGGACTTCTTGATGATGACATTCTTGCCATGGACGCTTGTTTTGTATGCCGCGTAGATGTCTGGATGGCAGTTCACGCAGGCGGCCTGCGCAAGGGCATTGGACCTGCTTTTGGGTGAAATGGCCGCGGCAAGATCCACCACGGTCTTGTCCGGCTTTGCGTCCGACAACCCCTGATGCTGCGAACCTTTCAGCGCCAGGTGGCACATGGTACAGTCATTCATCCCGCCGTGGACCGATTTGGAGAATTTTTCCTGATCTACTTTTACCGAGCCTTCCATGGACCCGTGACAACCCAGACACGTTGCGGCATCAACTGCCGCATGCGCCGACGGGGCCAGAAGAAGGGTAAACACGACCAACGATACTGCCTTCAACCAGTTCCTCATACTTTCTCCTTTCGAGTAATGTCGGATCATACTAAGATAAAAACTTGTTGCCACACTACGGTCATTACAATATAGATTTGCCAGCGGTTATCATTTGCACGTATCATGCCAATGATAACCTTTTGATATTACACTAATCAGAACCACTTTATCTTTTGCATAAATGAGAATCAGCTCGTTCCCGTTACAAACGTGCGAAATCGATACAGCGTTCTATTACGGATAGAGGACGCGCACCAGGCACAGACCATGCGCCGGCGCTGTCCGTCCCGCGGTTTTACGGTCGCGGGACAGGAGCATCCGTTTTACCTCTTCGGGTCGGAACCTTCCGAGCCCCACCTCCACCAGAGTACCCGTAATATTGCGGACCATATACTGGAGAAAAGAATCCGCTTCCAAACGAAGTTCAACCCTGTCAGCAGTCCTGTTTATGATGACCGGCTTGAGCGTACGGACCGGTGAAGTCGCGCTGCATCCCGCCGCCCTGAAGGCCGAGAAGTCATGCCGCCCCGTAAGGTGTTCCGCCGCGTCCCGCATGGCCCGCGTATCCAACGGACGGTCCACGTGCCATGCCGCATGACGAGAGAGCGCCGACGGAGCCCGACGGTTCAGGATGCGGTAGGAATATATCTTCCCGATCGCGCTGAACCGTGCGTGAAAATCGAGCGCAGCCTCCTCCGAAGAGAGCACCCGGATGTCCCCGGGCAAAAGATGATTCAGCGCCGGGGCCCAGGCCGCGGGCGGGATGGGGCAGCTTGTCATGACGTTTGCGACATACTCCAGGGCATGCACACCGGCATCGGTCCTGCTGCAACCCTGCACCTTCATTGCTTCGCCTGTCAGGGTTGACGCGGCCTTTTCCAGCGTTTCCTGGATAGTTGCCAGTCCGCTGCCGAGCTGTGACTGCCACCCGTGATAGTTCGTGCCATCGTATTCCACGAAGAGCCTGATATTTCTGGGCCAGCCCGCGTCAGAAGGCCCGCCAGCGGTTTTTTCGGCGCCGGTCATCTCGGCCATGGTTCATTCTCCCAGATAGGCTTTTTTGACGCCCGGATCATTTTCGAGCTCCGCTGCCGTGCCCTGCATAACGATTTTCCCCGTCTCCAGAACATAGGCGCGATGCGCAAGCCGGAGAGCCGCTTTTGCATTCTGTTCCACGAGCAGGATTGTGGCGCCCTGTTGATTGATCTCTTTGATGATCGTAAAGATCCTGCTCACCATAATGGGGGCGAGCCCCAGTGAGGGCTCATCGAGCAGCAGCAGTTTCGGCTTTGCCATAAGCGCCCTGCCGATGGCAAGCATCTGTTGTTCCCCTCCCGACAGGGTGCCGCCCAGTTGACGCCGCCTCACGGCAAGCGCCGGAAACATGGCAAAGCATTGTTCGATGTCCCTGGCCGCCTCCCGCCTGTTCCTGACAAACGCGCCCATCTCAAGGTTCTCGGTCACCGTCATCCGGGAAAAAATGCGTCTGCCTTCCGGGACCTGGGACACGCCCATGCCGACGATCTCATGGGCGGGGCGTCCGGCGATGGGGAGCCCGTTATACATGATGCTCCCCTGTTGCAGCAATGAAACACCGGAGATCGCCATAAGCGTCGTGGATTTTCCGGCCCCGTTGGCGCCGATGAGCGCCACGATCTCGCCCTGCTCCACACGAAGGCCCACTCCTTTAAGCGCTTCGATCCTGCCATAGGAGACGACGACGCCCGTCAGTTCAAGCATGGCGGTCTTCCTCCCTGCCAAGGTAGGCCTCGATCACGGCGGGGTTCTCCTGAATGTCCCGGGGCAGCCCTTCCGCGATCTTTACCCCGTGGTCCAGGACCAGGATGCGGTCGGAAATACCCATGACCACCTTCATGTCATGCTCTATCAGGAGGATGGCCACTCCGTTATCGCGGATCCCGCGGATAAGCTCCATCAGGTCCCGCGTTTCCTGCGGGTTCATGCCCGCGGCCGGCTCATCGAGCAGCAGCAGGTGGGGCTCGGCGCCGAGCGCCCGGGCGATCTCAAGCCGCCGCTGGTCGCCATAGGAAAGATTGGAGGCGCGCGCATCGCACTTCGCCTCCAGACCGACGAACTTCAGGATATCCATGGCGCGAAAGACCATGTCCCGCTCTTCCTTCCGCACCCGCTCCGTCCGGAAAATTGCGCCGAACACGCCGGCCCTGGTCCGGCAATGGCCCGCTACCATGACGTTTTCCCTGCAGGTCATATCGTTGAACAGGCGGATGTTCTGGAACGTGCGAGCCACGCCGAGGGCCGTGATCTCATGCGGCGGCCTTCCCGTAATATCGTGGTCCTGGAACACCACGGTCCCCGACGTGGGCTGATAGATCCCGGTAAGGATGTTGAAAAACGTGGTCTTGCCTGCTCCGTTGGGACCGATAATGCTCACGATCCTCTCCCGGTCGACCCGCAGGTCTATGCCGTCGAGGGCCTTGAGCCCGCCGAACTGTTTGGCCAGATTTTTTGTTTTCAGAAGATGCATGGAGTGCTGGATCCCTCGTCCGGCTTCTTACTTCTTACTTCTTACTTCTCACTTCTTCACAGTTCCCAGCAGGCCCTGCGGTCGGAAGATCATCATCAGCACCAGTGCCGAGCCAAAGGCCAGCATCCGGTAATCCTGAAAATCCCGGAACACTTCGGGGAGCGCGATCAGCAGGAACGCGCCCAGAATGATCCCCGGAATGCTGCCCATGCCTCCCAGGACCACCATGCAGAGGACCATGACCGATTCAAAAAAAGTGAAGCTCTCGGGCGAAACAAAGGCCATCTTCGCGGCAAAGAACACGCCCGCCACCCCTGCCAGGGCGGAACCGAGCACAAAAGCCAGGAGCTTGAGCCTGAACGTATTGACCCCCATGGCCTCCGCGGCGACCTCATCCTCGCGGATCGCGATCCAGGCCCTGCCGATGCGCGAGAACATCAGCCGTTGCACGGCAAAGATGGTGGCGAAAACGAGAAGAACGATGAGGTAGTAGAAATCGAGCGTGGAAGACAGAACGTACCCGTTGATCACCGGCCGTCCGATCCGGGCGATGCCATTCGGCCCGCCGGTCAGGGAGGACCAGTTGTTCAGGACAATACGGGTGATCTCTCCCAGACCCAGGGTAACAATGGCAAAATAATCTCCGCGCAGCCTGAGGGTCACGAATCCAAGAAGCGTTGCAGCTGCGCCGGCGGTCAATGCGCCGACGAAAAGCCCCGGCCAGAAGGACAGCCCATAGCGCGTCGAGAGGATCGCATAGGTATATGCCCCGACGGCATAGAAGGCCACATACCCGAGGTTCAGGAGGCCTGCCTGGCCTACGATAAGATTGAGGCCGAGAGCAAGCACGATATACAGGCCGGTGAGCGTAAGGATATCGCGGTAATAATCGTTCAGCATGAGCGGCGGGAGGAGCAGCACCGCGCTGATGATCGCCAGTCCGGCGAAGGACCGCAGCGAGAGGACCGGCGTTGACAGTCGGACGCGCAGCCGGGAAAGGGTCCCGGCCGCGGACGAGCGAACAGAAGCGGCAGCGGGTGTTCCGTATGCACGGTGCAGAAGCACCGCTGCAAAGGCCGCGGCAAAGACCGCGAACGCGTTCCTGACGCCGACCAGGGGGAGCGCAAGCAGCCCGGCGCCAAGGGGGGCCGCGAGGATCACGCTGCGCAGGTGAAGTGATGCGAGTACCCGGTTCATAAGATTTTGGATTATTGCATACTTGCCGCGCGATTTCAAGAACCTTCGCAGAACCTCACGGTCACGTCAAAGTCGTTGCCAATAATGCCAAGACAGAGACGCGAGGGACTGATTTACAGAGTTTAGCTGACAGAGTGCGTCGTTACGAGGATTTCATGGTCGTTTCGCGCATTTCCAGACACACCTGTATTGTTGTTGAGCAGAAGTAACTATCGTTGGTACAGGTACTACAGAATGGGCCCAGATACCGATGAGACAATGGACACTAAAAAGGCAGCCAATGAGGCTGCCTTTTGTATTTCAAAGGTCATCGTAGCCGGTTGTCGAGGAGCTCATCGAAGCTGGCGGGAAATCTATGGGAAATCTATGGGGTCAGACTTAATTATTGAGATTAAAGACTTGGGGACGTTGTTACTTAAAGACTTGGGGACGTTGTTACTTACGTTGCGTTGTTGCCTAAACTCCAATCTTCTCAACCATGCGCATTAAGCGTTATGCAATGTAAGTAACAACGTTATATATGGATAGAGGATGAGATTAGACTTTCCCATTAAAGTATAGAATAAATTATATTCAAGACTATCCAAAATAGAAACCTCC
>JAYTJE010000004.1:0-4715 GCA_043731355.1 Nitrospirota bacterium | reverse complement strand
GCTTTTTGACGACATCCAGCCGGCAACTGCCGGCGCCGCCTGATGGAGGTCAAGCGGGGAGAACGATATTTTTATCTAATTGGTCAGTCATGGCAAACCTCTTTTTGAGATATGATTATCCATTTTACCTTAATAGCATGGATCGCAGGTTGGGGAAAACTCATCGCCTTGCCCACCATCTTTTCGTGCATATTTACTGAAAGCTTCCTACCTTTGTCGTTACCGCTGTGGCGCCCGCGTTTCCCGCCAGAGCATGAAAGCAAGCGCCGCTGGAAGAATGCAGGCAGGGACACTGATCCATTGGGGAACGATGAAGCCGTTCACGATAACTTCCCAGTGGAAATAGAGGCGGAGCAGGTGCGCAAGAGAGAGAATCGAAAATATGACGGCGGCGATGGTGGAAAAGGGTTTCATGGTTTGTCTCCTCTCAAATTTTATTGACGACCTTCCCTATAAGATAGATTCGGTTCATTGCTGGTGCTTTAATGTCCCCGGCGACTCGTTTCAAATCGTCGAACAAACGAGGGACGTCATCGGTACTTGCAATTTTCCCCGATGTGAATATCGTGATATTCATCGTTTCAGCCTCGTATTTCGCGGCGCAACAGGTACAACAACATCACCATCACGATACAGCTATATCAACACCATCTGTTTTTCCACTATTCGCCTCATCCACTCCGGCAACTGGCTAAAGACCAAATTCTTCAGCTCTCCAGGCTCCACTTTATGCAACCCACCGCCGTAAGCCCGTCCAATACGCATAAATTCTTGCAAGGGGGTAGAGTTCATCAAATCGAGAAGTTCTTTCATCCGCTCCGGATTTTCGCTGAACAGGCCCATCAGCGCCGGTTTTGGATATAAATGCAGTAAAACATTCGTAGCGATTGCTTGGGAGTGATTAAGAAAAAAACGAATCGGAGCTTGCCCGTTGCCATTTGAACGGCCCATATACGACGCTATGAAGAGCGACGGGGCCCGTTTCTCCTGAAAGTACCAAACTTCCCTACTTGCACAGAGATACCGCTCATGCAATCCTTGTTTCTTTCCGGCTTGAAAGTACTGCCAGAGACCGGGATGCCGCTCTCTAACTACATCTTGTGGAAGATTGCAGTCTAGTAGGAACTTGACCTTTTCGATCTTTGGCGTGCCGTCGGGATTCGCTTCAATAACATCCTGATTCAAGTAACGCGGGCTGGGAAGAATAGGCTTCAGAAATTTACTGGGTATTGAATATTCCTTTACGACTTCAGAACTGACGATGAAGAATTCATTCGCGCCAGTCGCGACGCCCCGCCGTATCTCGAAGAAATCGCCCAGAACGTCCTGCTCCCCATGCAACCCCACCTCCTCGTCAAAATGAAGCAAACTCCACTTCTGCGAACTATCCCGGTTGTTAAGGTCTACAGTCCTTGTTTCAGAGGGACGGACCATACTGCCGCCGAAGGAGAATTTAAACGATGCTGTTCCAGTCGGACGTGTCTTCTTATAGGTGACAACACAGGACGAGACGAGCGCGTCGTCGAACTGGACTGTATCGGGATCGAATTGATGGATGCTTAAAAGAGTTACCTGTTTGCTCAGGTAATCCCGCAGGGGTTGACCATAATTTACATAAAGGAATTCGGAAGGGATGAGCCAGGACGCAACGCCACCAGGCGCAAGAAGAGCATCAGCCAGCAACACGAAATACATATATAATCCCGAAAGGCCGCTGATCTTCAAGCCCAGCTTATCGCGTACGAAGATTTGCAACTCCTGCTTTAGTGATGATTCGACGTGATGATGTCTGACATAGGGCGGGTTCGTGCAAAGCAGATTGAAGCGGGAGCGGTTCTCAGCCGCGCGCGTGAATGAGAAGTAGTCCTGAATGAGAACTTTGAAATCCTTGTCACTGAAAAGCTTCGCTGCTATCTTTGCATATGCCGCATCCTGCTCCACGCCTACGGCTTCCAGAATGACATGGTCTCCGATCTCCTGCATCAAGGCGGAATAAAATACCCCGGAACCCAGAGCAGGCTCAAGAAATGAAACGGGTGCAGATAACGGCAGTTCCGAAAGCGACCTCGCTACTATTTGGCGAGCCAGTGCATAAGGCGTAGAAAACTGGCCATGAATGTTTCTTTCTTCCTGGGACTTCGTTCCGTCAACGTTTAATTGAAGTTTGAACCGTTCTTGTTCTGTTATGCTCGGTTTCGACGGGTCATACGTCTCTACTGCTTCTTCGATTCTTTGGGCTTTTTTTTTACCCTTGGCCAGAAGACCACTCAGATCATCCAGCCGGTGTTCCCAAACCCAATCAATCCCTTCAGAAGCCTCATATCCAAGATACGGTGGGTCGAAGTAGCCGCATAGGAGCAGAATGAACTTAACATCCTTTCCATAGCGCTCCTTAAGCTGTGCAAACTTTTGGGCTTCCTCTTTCCTTCTCTTGTTCGTATTAGTGGCATCGCCCGCTGACTTCGCCTCTATTAAAACAGGAAAGTCCCGTTCTCCAGCAAGGAGAGGTTTTATAACGCAATCGATAGGTATATTTACCGGGGTCTTTTTCTTTCCAACAGGCACGTTAAGACGGAAAGTAAACGTGCCGGGTGACATCGCATTAAGATCCCTGGCCTCAGTAGTTTGAATCTGCTTATATCCCTTTCGATGCAGCCAACCCTTGATTGCCGCAAGTTGACGCTTCTCCTGTGCATTTCTGATTATCGGATCGGTTGTTGCGCCGCAAAGCCTATCAGCGATAACCGTAGCTGCACGGTCTCTTTCAGTGTCCGAGGGTTCTTCTTCTGATACAAGCCAAGGAAGCAAATCGCGGTCCGCAAGCTCCATTACGATATCGCAAATGCGCTGCAAGCCCTCATCAAGGTCAGCCTTATCCATGCGAACCGGCAGTCTCGGCGGTTTATCTTCGCTTCCTTCCATCGCGCCGATCATTGCCTTGTTGAGGTGTGCAAGCCCGATAAGGCGGTCCCTCGCCAGGGGAGGCGCGGTGACCATACGAAGGATGGGAAGGATTCCGGGGTTTTCCTTCAGAACATGAGGGGTGATCTGGGACAAGTTGTAGGTCTTTTCAAAAGTATCGATAACTTCTTTTGTGCGGATTACGCGCTGCTTGCGGTAAGTACCGGGGGCGAAGCGGAGAAACCAGTCGTTATAAAAATCAATTGACTGGGCGACGTCAGCCTTCCATAAATGAGTCTTGTCCGAGTTTATCGGCATCCTTTATCCCCAATGGTCCAGAGAAAACCAAACACAAGGCAAGAATACTATAAACATGGGGTATATGGCAAGGGAATATAACTCTGCAAATTACCATCGTGCACCTGAAGCGGTCAATCAGTCGGCGTGTTTAAGGCTGGAAAAGACTTGGAGGTTATCTGATCTGCTTTTGACCCTCTCACCGCTGCGAATATTCCTTCTGCATATCCGGTACAAGCCGCTGGTACTCCTCATAAGGGACCTTCGACTTCCAGTTGTCCGTCACCATCCCGAGGCCGATGATCAGATAGAACAGAATGATGAGGACCACCGGGAAAAGGTAGGGGCTTACGGTCCTGACCCTGGGTCCTGCACGGAGCGTAAGCTCAAGCGCACCGGGGGCCGGGCAGCGGCTCACGCAGGTGAGACAACCGAAACATTCAGCCGACTTCACGACCTCGGTGTTCTCCACGTCGATCAGGGTCGGGCAGTGTTTGGTGCAGACGTGACAATGGATGCATTTCTCTTCATTGCGCGCCACCTTGAAAGGACTGAAGCGGCTCGCCAGACCCAAGAGCGCGCCATAGGGGCAGAGGTAGCGGCACCAGACGTTTTTATAGAGCAGGGAAAGGCCGCCGAGGACGATCAGGAACCAGAGCGTGACCTGCGACATCTCGGTGAAGAACTTCATCATCCGCACGTCCACGATTTTATAATAGTCCTGGATATAGAACAGCGCCATAGACCACATGGGCATGACCCCGATAGCGACGACAAAGAGACCCATCAGGACATACTTGAGCGAGCGCAGCGAGATGTCGGCGAACCCGGGGATGTTGAATCTCCCGTTGAAGACCTTTTCTCCGGCCATCCAGATATACTGAGACACCGTACCGACCGGACAGATCCACCCGCAGAACCCTTTTTTCATCACCAGCGAGACGCCCAGGATCGCCGCGAACATGATGAACCCCGAAGGATGCACGGGCTCGACGATGCCGGTCAGGATGAAGTATTTGAAGTCCATCAGCCCGCCGATGGGCAGGAAGGCGTCCACCGAGGCAGGCCGTTCGACAAAGGGCTGGCCCGGCGATTCGAAGTGCTGAACGAACTGGTAAAAACGGCAGCCGATGAACAGGGTAAGGGCAAGAAAGAGCAACTGGACCGCATAGCGGAGGAGACGGATATTTTTTCTTTCAGTATGCATGGCTTTATTCTATCAGAGCAGGGGCGCTCTCTTTATGATATGCGTCATAGGGGGAGCGGGGTAAATGCGCATAGCGGAGACTGGGACCATCATAATCCTAATCACCGAAAAATAACAATAGAATATGTGCGCACCCTCGGGTACTGAAAGATATTTTGCAATGACCCGGAGACTGTGCTATTTTTAATCCATGAGTTCCGACCTCCACGGCTTCTTCTACCCCCGGTCCGTTGCTCTCATCGGCGCAACGGACAAACGGGACAAACCCGGCACGGCAATTCTTGAAAACCTTTCCCATTTCCAGGGAGCG
>JAYTJE010000003.1:0-8483 GCA_043731355.1 Nitrospirota bacterium | reverse complement strand
ATGCCTCGCAAACCACGCATCGAATACGAAGGCGCCTTCTATCATGTCATCACCCGCGGAAATCAGCGTCAGAGGATATTTCGAGACACCGCTGACTTCCAAAAGTATCTTCTGCTTCTCACGGTCTATAAAAACCGCACCGGTTGCCGCATTTATGCATACGTCCTCATGAACAACCACGTTCATCTGCTCATCGAGACTGAGGAAGAATAAGGGAAGTTGTTTCTATCCATGCTTAGTCTGTAGCATGCGGTGGTGGTGGGAAAGCAAGCATAGAAACAACGGCCCCAAAAGGCTCTCGACTGCGTAACGAGCAAAGGCGTGAACTTCTGTTTCGAGTGCAGCGACTTTCCCTGCCCGAAGCTCCAGCCTGCTGCTGATGGCGCGGACAAGTATCCGCATAATATGAAACTCTATAATCTCTGTCGCATGAAAGCGATTGGCGTGGAGAAATGGGCGGAAGAGGAAGCAGCGGAGATACGGCAGCTGTACTTCAAGGGGAAGTTCATCCCCGGCTCGGGGCCGGTGCTCTGAAACAAACGAACGCCCTCATTCAAAGCTCAACCTTCCCGCGCTGCGTCAGCAAACCGGCTGCCGCATCCAGGTCGCGGTGCGCGCCGAGCAGCACCAGAATATCATCGGTCTGGAGCTGATAATCCGGGCCGGGGTTGGTGGTTGCCTCGCCGTTCCTGGCCACGGCAATGACGGTGGCGCCGGTGGAGTGGCGAAGGTCCAGTTCCTTAAGCGTTTTTCCGCTGGCCGGGGATCCGGGCTGGAGCTGGATGTTTTCCACGGTGGCGCCGGCAAAGAGCGAGGCGATGCGGCCGAGGTTCTCGTGGTCCAGCGAGAGGCCGCGCAGCATCTTGTAGCCCTCGAAGCGCACCAGCTGGATCTGGTTCGCGATGATGTTGCCGGGGATGTGATACTGATTGAGGACGCGCGCGAAGATCTCAATGGAGGTCTCGAATTCCTCGGGGATCACCTGGTCCGCGCCGAGCTTGTACAGCTCATCCACGTCCGCGGCATAGCGCGTGCGGATCAGGATGAAAATGGACGGGTTCAGCTGGCGCACCGCGCGTACGGCGATGCGGGTCGCGTTAAAATCCGAGACAGCGAAGACCATGACCTTGGCGCAGTCCACTCCGGCGCGCACGAGCACGTCTTTTCGGGTGATGTCACCGTAGATGATGGGTTCACCCTCGTCCCGCGCGCGGCGGATGGTGTCCGCGTTGACCTCCAGGACCACGTAGGGGATATGCGTCGCTTTCAGGGTTTTGGCAAGGTTCATCCCGTTTAAGCCGTAACCGGCGATGACCGTGTGCCCCTTGAGCGCGCAGACGCTGCTTTTGTCGGCCGCGGGGATCAGCTCCGGAAGCCGCGCGGTGAACCAGGGGCCGGCCTGGATCAGGAACGGTGTGGCAAGCATGGTCAGGATCGAGGTGCTGATGAACATCTGGAACACGTCCTGGCCCATGAGTCCGCGATCGAGCCCCTGTTGCGCCAGCAGGAACGAGAATTCTCCGATCTGCGCAAGCCCCAGGCCCGCCAGCAATGCGCTTCGGATGGGGTAGCGCAGGGCCCGGGCCGTGGCGGCCACCAGACCCGACTTGACGAGCATGATCAGCAGGGTCAGCATGAGGACCATGGGCCAGTGCTCGAATAAATGACCGGTATGGAGCAGCATGCCGATGGAGATAAAGAAGATGCTCGCGAAGTAATCGCGAAAGGGCATGATCTCGGACACGATATGGTGGCTGTATTCCGACTCGGAGATGATAAGTCCCGCCAGGAACGCGCCGAGCGCCAGGGAAAGGCCAAGGCTGTAGGTCACCCAGGCGGTGCCGAGGCAGATGAGCACGATGAGCAGGAAAAAGATCTCCCGGTTCTTCAGGCGGATCACCTGATGGAGGAGAAAGGGGACGACCTGGCGCGCCGCGATGAAAACGGCGATCAGGCCGATAACCGCCTTGCCCAGGGAAACGGCGATGGTAAGCAACGAAACCGACCCGGCGGCGCCGGCTTCTCCCAGGACCGGCAGCAGCAGCATCATGGGAACGACGGCGATGTCCTGAAACAACAGGATGCCCGTGGAAAGCCTGCCATGGGCAGTGTCGAGTTCGGCGCGGTCCGAGTAGACCTTAAGCACGATTGCCGTGCTGCTGAGCGATGCAAGGAACCCGAAGAAAACTGCCTGGGGGAGCGGGTAACCGAGCACGAGCGCGAAGCCCATGATAACGACGATGGTCAGGAGCACCTGGGCGCCGCCGCCGACAAGAAGCTGGCGGCCGGAACGAGCGATGTCCGCGATGGAAAATTCCATGCCCACGGTGAACAGCAGCAAAACCACGCCGACCTCGGCCAGCCGCTCGATGACCTGGATCTCGGTGATGATCGCCGTGCCGTAGGGGCCGATGAGCACGCCCGTTACCAGAAACCCCACCAGCGCCGGCAGCTTTGCCCGGTGAAAGAGGAAGGTGATGGGAAGGGATGCCGCGAGGATGATAATGAGCTCGCGGAGTATGGTTATCTCCTGATTCGGCATGAAATTATGATAACATAGTTTGCTGTAGTATCACAACGGGGAAAACGGAAGGAGAAGGGGGAATGGGTTTGTTTGCGGGACATTGCCGCGCTCCGCGCTATTTGTTTTTTACATTCTCGTCAGCAAGAATGTCTATGAAGGACTTGAGCAAGGCGATGTTCTTATTGTTTAGGCCGGTGAACCCGACCCCAATGTCATAACGAGTGCTCTCCTGGTCATAGTTCCTTTGGCAGGCTGCTACCCGTCCGACGAACTGTACCTCATTGTCGGCCTGGAGCGACAGCGTCATGGGGACCTTGCTTTCTATTTCCAGGGCCTGGTCCGTCCGGATGAGCATGCCGCTCAGGCTGATCGTCATAACGGTGAACTGTGCCGGATAACTCAACAGAGTGTTCAGCGGGCCGCCGATATTGAACCTGACGTCGACGCGCCGGTCGGAGCTGTCCGGCTCCTGCATTTGCTTGTGCTGTTCGATCGGTTTAAGAAACTCGGCTATCCGGTCGGTCGAACCCTCTTTAAAGATCATGCCCGCGGTGTAGATCGATCCGCTTTCCCCGTTGGCCCGCTGTTCAATGCCGCTCAAAACGATGCGAACGACCATGCATTTTACTTCAAGCACTCTTCCCTTTTCCCGAAGCTTCAGCAGATAGTCTCTGCCGATATTCAGCCGCCGGTCCACTTTCAGGGAGAGTCCTCCTATACTGATGTCGAGTATCTCCACTTTGTCGGTCATGCTTATCCGGCCGTTCACCTCAATGAGGTCGAGCCGGAATCGTTTGTGCCGTCTCATGTTCTGCATGGCAATGACCTCCGAATTTCATGCTGCAAAATAATTGTAGCACAGCAGGAAGCGACCAGTCGGCATACTTCGTTATTGTTTCTTTTTCGTTTTGTCCTTCACCTCGGCGGAAAAACAGGCGTCACAGTACAGCCCTTTGTCGCCAAGATGTCCCGGCTGCCATTGGATCCCGCCTTCCGGCGTTTTGGCGCTTAAGCGCTTGCCGCAGACGCAGCATATGGATTGTCTTTTGCCGTCATTCGTCATCGTCGTGTTACGCCTTTCGTGTGAGCTGTGCGCCGGGGCATGGTGCCGGCCTTACCCCCGCAGCACCCGTTTGTCGCCGATCCGCTGGGTCAGCTTCCGCGAATCGAAATATTCCATAATGGGCACCGCGAACTTGCGCGAGGTCTTTGCGAGGTCGCGGAACTCCGCCATGGTGAGCTCTTTCTTTTCAGCAAGATATTTTATGAGGTCGGTCTTGATCGTCTCGACGATATCGCGGTCAAGATGCAGCGAGTCGTTGATCCTGACGGTCCTGCCCTCATCGGCAAGCAGCTTGAGCAGGTCCTTCGCGTCCTTTTCGCTGATGCCGAACAGGGCGGGAAGCTCTTCCCGCACCGGCGGCTGGGCGCCGCCCTTTTTTATGGCGTCCACGATCCTGTTCTTCAGCTCATCGCTCACTTTGCCGCTGGCGGCCTTAAAGCCCGGGAGTCTCAGCTTCGAGGCGTCAGCCGCGAGCGTTTTATTCTTCACGAGCCCGTCAACTGCCAGGGTAAGCACTTTGGGGCTGATGCGCATGCGGAGCATGCCTTTGAGCTCTTCCTTGTCTGGTCCGGATTTGAGCGGGTTCTCCTGGTGAAACCGGGCCACGAGTTTGACGATCTTCTGTTCCAGTGTGCCCAGATGGGAGGCATGGACGTAAACGGTGTCGATGCGCAGCACGGTCTTCTTTTGGGATAGTGATGCCAGCGCTGTTGCGAGCTCCGGTTTGTCCGCTCTGATGGCGCCGAGGGCTTCGGTCTCTTCCATGCCCGCCAGGCCGCTGCTGAAAATAAGGAGCGCAAGCCGTTCGTCGATCGTGCCGTTTTCAAGTACCGTGAGGTTTTTGAGCGATCCCTCCATGGTCTTCTGCTTGTGTCTTTTTGGATGGGGATTCAAAACCACCCCGCCGCCCAGGGTTTCCATGGGCGAATAAAAACGAAGGATGAACCGGTCGCCCTGCTGCACGATCACGGGCTGTTCGAAGCGGAGCTGGACAAAGGCCTCTTCTTCCGGCGCAAGGGTGTTCCGGCCGAGGATGGTGATCCTGCCGATGGCTTCCTGGGTGGTATTGTAAAAACGGATGCGCGAGCCGGTCTTGAGCCCTCGCGGCGCCTGCTTGAGCAGAGCGAGCTTTGCATCAATTGTTCTGGTCGGCGTGAAATATCCCGCGCTGACGATCGAGTCCCCGCGCGAGAGCTGGTCCTTCTCAATGCCCTGGAGGTTGATTGCCGTGCGCTGGCCGGCGACTGCGCGCTGCGCGGTCTGATTGTGGGACTGGATGCCGCGGACCTTCGTGCGCATACCCTTGGGCAGGAGCTCCACTTCCTGGTCCGTGCTGATCGTGCCCGAAAGCAGCGTGCCGGTAACGACCGTGCCAAAGCCTTTCATGGTAAAGACGCGGTCGATAGGCAGGCGCAGGATGCCGTTCGATGACTTCGGCGATACGTCGTTCGAGAGCTTTGCCAGCTCTTGAACGAGCAGCGGCAGGTTCTCGCCGGTCCTGGAAGATACCGGGATGAGGGGGGATTTTTCGAGAAAGGTGCCTTTGACAAAGGAGCGGACATCCTCCCGCACCAGCGCGAGCCAGTCCTTGTCCACCATGTCCATCTTGGTCAATACGATCAGGCCTTTTTTTATCTGCAGGAGGTCGCAGATGGCAAGGTGCTCGCGCGTCTGGGGCATGATGCCTTCATCAGCCGCGATCACGAGCATGACGATGTCCATGCCTCCGACGCCGGCAAGCATGTTCTTGATGAGGCCTTCATGACCCGGGACGTCTACGATGCCGAGGCGGTTGCCGCCCGGAAGGTCCAGGGACGCAAAACCGAGATCGAGCGTGATGCCGCGCTCCTTTTCCTCTTTTAAACGGTCGGGATCCGTGCCGGTAAGGGCTTTGACCAGGGTCGATTTTCCGTGGTCGATATGTCCGGCAGTGCCGAGAATGATGTATTTCATAAGAATAGTAGTCAGCAGACAGTAGACAGTACACAGTAGGCAGAGAAGGCAGGCGGAGACAGAAAACGATATTGCTTTAACCTGAATACTGTCTACTGTGTACTGTCTACCCAGTGATTTTTTTTACTGCTTCCACGATCTTCCCGATCTCCTCGTCGTTCAATGTCCGCGGATCAAAGAGAACCCGGCCTTCCTTGATCCGGGCGATGATATGCGGCTTGCCAAGACGCAAACGGGATTCGAGCTGGTTGGCGCTCAAACGGTCATGATGGATGCAGACGGTTTT
Organism: Nitrospirota bacterium; assembly: GCA_043731355.1. Lineage (GTDB taxonomy): Bacteria > Nitrospirota > UBA9217 > UBA9217 > UBA9217 > GWC2-56-14. The sequence goes on along the minus strand of JAYTJE010000003.1, from coordinate 2,657 downwards.
CGTCGGGAAATTACCCATGGGCAGGGCGCCGCCGCCGCTCTGTGACGTGTCGTCCTGTATCAGTATGGACAGGCCGGGACCATTGATCCTGCCGAGGCCCGATGCAAGCAGCTCCGCTTTGCGGATGATCTCGGTGAGCGGCTGGGTCAGCATCCAGAGCGTGGGGATCTCCCGCGCGGCCTTGCCTTGGTCCAGATACTGGCGGAGCGTTGCGTCCAGCGCGGCCAGGGTAAGCTTATCGATGCGGAGCGCGCGGGCGAGCGGATTGGACCGGATGGGGTCGAGGTATGCGGACCTGCCGAGGATCATGCCTGCCTGCGGACCGCCCAAAAGCTTGTCGCCGCTGAAGGTGAGCACGTCAACCCCGGAATCAACGGCCTGCTGCACCGTGGGTTCGCCGCCTGCGCCATAGGCGGCCAGATCGATGAAGCTGCCGCTGCCAAGGTCCCACATGACCGGGAGTTTGTATTTTTTCCCAAGCAGCGCAAGCTCAGTTGGCGAGACCTCTTTGGTAAAGCCCACTATTTTGTAATTGCTCGTATGGACCTTCAGCAGCAGGCCCGTGTTCTCCGTGATCGCTTTTTCGTAGTCCTTGAGGTGGGTCTTGTTCGTCGTGCCGACCTCACACAGCTTGGCCCCGCTTCGCTCCATCACGTCAGGCACCCGAAAGGCCCCGCCAATTTCAACAAGTTCGCCGCGCGATACGATCACTTCCTTGCCGCGGGCAAGGGTATTGAGGCAGAGGAGCACGGCGGCTGCATTGTTGTTCACGGCCGTGGCCGCTTCAACTCCGGTGAGCCGCTTCAGAATGCTTTCGATATGCACGTATCGCTTCCCCCGCTCGCCCGCCGCGATATCGTATTCGAGATTTGAGTAGCTCCGGGCGGCCGCGGCAATGCTGTCGATCGCCCTTTCCGAAAGGACCGAACGGCCGAGGTTCGTATGCACGATCACTCCGGTAGCATTGATGACCGGCTGAAGGCTTGGCTCAGACAGCTTGGTCAGTATGAAACCGGCCAGATTGAGGACCGCTTCCAGAGAGATTGTCCGCTCATCCGATACCTTTGGGGAACTGAGGACCGACTTGCGTTTGCTGTCCAGCGCCTGCCGGATCGCATCGAGCACCAGAACGCGCGGGTGGGCCTCAAGCCAGAGCAGGGTCCTCTGTTCCTTGAGGAGCTCGTCGACAGCAGGGAGCTTTTTGAGCAGGTCTTTCATGAGTGAGTACCATAACATAGATACCGGGGAATATCAATACACCCCACGTGGGTGACCGCCTAACCGGGTTGAGAGCGCCTGCCTGTATTTGCGCTTGACAGTTACGCTGGAATATGTCAATTTTACATGAATCACGAGACAGAGTATTTCACGCTGCGTATATCCAAAGCTCAATATCGGGGGAAATGATGAACAGGCGTACGTTTTTGAAAGGCTTGGCGGCCACCGGCGCCGCAGCGAGCGCATTGGGGTCAGTCGGCGGGTTGTTTGTGCCTTTTGCCGAGGCAGTTGAAATACCGAAGTTCTCCTTTGCCCACATTACGGACCTGCACCTCGACGTCAAGGGTGGGAGCAACTGGCAGTACCGCGAAAAGAGCGTTCCTCTGTTTATCGATGCGCTGCGCCAGCTCGGGCGGTTGCCGAAATTAAAATTCGTGGTGTTCGGGGGAGACCAGATCCACTACGGCCCCAATGATAAAGAATCGCTCGGCGTGTTCCAGCAATGGACGGCCCATCTTAACATGCCGATCTACATCCTGCTCGGCAATACGGAGGTATCTCCGATCAGAGGCATGTCCCAGCTCGGCAGGGAGGACTATCTCAAAGCATGGAGCGGCAAGGGACTGAAGCCGGGTCATTCCTCCTGGGCTTTCGATCCGGTAAAGGGAGTGAGGGTCATCGGCTTCGATGTGACGGAAGATGGAAAGCCTCATGGAGTGGCCAGCCCGACCGAGCTTAAGTGGCTGGAAAAGGAGCTGGAGGAGAATAAGAACAAGAAACTCATCATGCTCTTCACCCATCAGTTGCTCCGGCCGACCGCTCCCCAGGATAAAACGCCGGAATGGTCGCTCTGGATGGTCAAGAACAGCCTTAAGGTAAACGAGCTCCTGGAGCGCCATCCGAACGTACGTATCGTGATCTCCGGCCATCATCACGTTTCCAAGGTGGAGACCGTGGGCAACATCACCTACGTGTCGGATCCCGCTATTGTGACCTATCCCTGCGCCTTCCGTTCCTTTACCGTCACCTGGGACGGCATCTCGCTCCAGAATATCGGCCTCGACGATAAAGCCACAGTGAACCGCGCCAAAGAGCTCCTGATCTCCGATTCTTTTGCAAAGATGTACGATCCAGCAACTCCGGCGAATGCAGCGCTGTACGCCAACGGATTGAACCAGCGCGACCGGGAGGCAACGATCAAGCTGTAGAATATCGCACGATGGATTTCACCGGGACCCTTCGTTTATTGCACGAAGGGTTTTTTTGTGTGCCGACTTGTCCGGGTTGGGTGTGTTTATGGGGAGGCAGGTGCGCTTGGGAAAGGAAAGAGTTTGCCGGTCTATTCCGCCAGGGAAAAGTCGATCTTTTTCCGCACCGTGTCCACGCGGTCAACGCGCACCCGAACGCTGTCCCCGATGCGATAGACCTTCTTGCGTTTC
>JAYTJE010000002.1:0-16481 GCA_043731355.1 Nitrospirota bacterium | reverse complement strand
GGAAAAGGAATATCGCCAGTTCGTTCAGTGGGGAATCGGGAAGAAGACGATCTGGACCGAGGTGCGAGGCCAGGCGCTCTTAGGCGAGGACGATTTCGTGGATAAGCTGACGGATCATCTCAGAAAACACAAGGATATTCCTGAAATTCCCCGGAGTCAGAGATATTCGACCCGGTCGTCGCTTGCCGTCTTGCTGCCGGACTCAATCATGAACAATCATCGCAAACTGATGAAAAAGCTGTCCGAGGCCGTGGAAAAATATGGCTATCATCAGAGCGAACTTGCCCGTCACGTGGCGGTCCACTACTCAACGATCAGCCGCTGGCTTCGTGAATACGAAAATGCAACGAAAAATACTTGACCCTAAAGATTTTTCCGTGAATACGAAAATGCAACGAAAAAGACTTGACCCTAAAGATTTTGTGACCCTAAAGATTTTTGCATTTCTATGCGCCGCTAAATCATAATATTACGGTCCCCACCGGATCGAGCGGGTGAAAAAAAACACCCCGCACATGATAAGTTTAGGCTTGCAAACAGCCCCATAATCAGCTAAATTTATCATCAGAGGAGCTTAAAATGAAGATAGATATAGAGAAAGAAGAAGACGGCCGTTGGATTGCCGAAGTATCCGATCTCCCTGGCGTCTTAACTTATGGAAAAACGCGTGAAGATGCCATCGCCAAAGTTGAAGCTCTTGCTCTACGAGTGATTGCGGATCGGATTGATCATGGAGAAACCATTCCGGAACTCGATGAAATTTTTGCGGTCACTGCATGAGCCAATGGCCTTCCGCGAAAGCCCGCTCGGTTCTTGCCGCACTCCTTCATATCGGTTGGTCTATCAAACGAGAGACCGCCGGTTCCCACCGCATTCTTTCACGGCCCGGATGGCCTGATTATGTCTTCGCCTTTCATGATGGTGCTGAAATAGGACCGCGTATGCTTGCTCGCATTGCGAAGAAGTCGGGTCTCCAGCCTGCCGATTTATAGAATATAAAGAATAACCGAATTATTCCCAACTTGTCGTTCCGCGCCGACCGCTTCGCGGCGTGTGAACTCGTCGTTAATCACAGGAATAATCGCCAGCAGTATGATTATGGATCTGTTCGACGCCATTCAGGGCGGAAAAAGCTGCCGCCAGTTCAAGCAAATGCTGGTGCTGGATGAGGTTATCAATAAAATCCACTATGCAGGCAGGCTTGCGCCGTCGGCGAACAATACCCAGCCCGTAGGTCGGGTAAAGCGCCAGCGAAACCCGACATAAAGACTTTCGTTCTGCCCAACGATCTAATTTTTTATCTATTTATTTTTCTGGTGAGGTGAAATACCATCGCGGCTTTGGTATTGACACTGGTATAACCGCAGGGTATACTCATTCCATGAAAACCGCCATCTCTGTCCCTGACGCAATATTCAATGAAGTTGACAAACTTGCCAAAGAGAGCCACTCCTCACGAAGCGAAGTGTTCGTCACCGCAGTCCGTGAATACCTGGAAAAACGCAAGTCCCGCAAACTCCTTGATGACCTGAATAACGCTCTTGCGGTTGCAGAGACCGCGGAGGAGTACGCCAGCAGGCAGAAGATCAAGAAACGATATGCTCGGGTGGTGCGGAAGGAGCGCTGGTGAACATCAAGCAGGGGGATGTGTATTGGATCGACCTCGACGGACCGAAAGGCTCTGAGCCTGGTTTCCGCTGTCCCTATGTTGTCGTACAAAATAATATTTTTAACAAGAGCAGGATCAATACGATCGTTGTTTGTGCTCTGACCTCCAACATAAAACGCGCAGAGGTCCCCGGAAATGTACTGCTCAAGAAGGGTGAGGCCAATCTGAAGAAAGAAAGCGTAGTGAACGTGGCGCAGGTCGTGACCGTGGACAGAGCGGACCTCACGGAAAAGACCGGTACGCTGTCGTCATCGCGAGTGCATCAGATCATCGCTGGATTGAAGCTCGTTATTGAACCGAAAGAGATATAAAGGTTCAATCAACCCATTCTTACGCCAGCCCTCTCCTTGAAAGAGTGGGAGATTATCTGCTACAGGAGACAGGAGAGTTTGTAGGTCGGGTAGAGCGTTCTCGAAACCCGGCACAAAGACCTGGATCGCCATCTGAGGTCTATCGGGTTTTACTCGTTCTACCCATTCTAATATTTGAACAACCGCTTTTGTCGTTGCCTACTTTTTTGTCGATCAAATGCCAACGACGTAAAGACATGCTCGCCCGAGCAAACAAGCCTGATTAAGACCGGTAAAAATATTTTTACATTACCAGGCACTCACTTTTGCTTGACGAGCATTAACATATATGTTAATATCCTTACATGAATTGGACGGTCGCATACTACAACGAGCATGTCAGGCGGGAGGTTTTTTCTTTGCCGGGTGGCATTCTCGCTCGATACTTGCGCTATGTAGAGTTAATGGAGAAACACGGTATTGATTTACGGGAGGTTAAGCATGGAGAAGCGTGATAAATATAAACCAGTGAAGCATACCAAAGAAGACACTGCGAGGTTGCTTGCTGCTGATCCGAAGTTGAAGGCCGCCTATAATGCCCTTGAAGATGAATTTGGCGCGCTTGACGCGCTTCTCACCGCTCGTCGTAAAGCAGGGCTTAGTCAAGTGGAAGTCGCGCGGCGTATGGGGATGAAGTCGTCGTCGCTGGCGCGTATTGAAACGTCGCTTGGAAACCGTAAGCATTCGCCGTCGTTGGAAACATTACGAAGGTACGCCGAAGCCTGCGGTAAAAAACTCATAATTAAGATTGCTTGATTCTAAGCATCAGATCATCTCTGGATTGAAAATGGTCATTGAACCAAAGGAAATATAAAGGACCATGGACCTCTTCGACGCAATCGCAGGCAGAAAAAGCATCCGCCGGTTCAAGCAAACGCCGGTGCCGGAAGAGGTCATCAACAAGATCCTCGATGCCGGCAGGCTTGCGCCGTCCGCGAACAATACGCAGCCCTGGAAGTTCATCGTTATCAAGGACCGTGAAGTTCTGAAGAAGATGGCGGAAGCTGTCCGGGAGATGGTCGACAGGATGGTCCCTTTTGCCGAGAGCGAGAAACAGGCTCAGCGGCTTGCGGCATACAAAGGTACCTACTACACCTTTTTCGAGCATGCGCCAATCGTGATCGCGGTCTGCATGGAAGGGTATGACGCTGGTACGGACCTGCTGCTCGCACGTATGGGGTATACTTCGGAGGATATAAAGCGGCTCAGGCCCCTGCCGGGGCTTCAGAGCGTTTCCGCTGCTATCCAGAACATGCTGCTGGCAATCCATGCGCTGGGCTATGGTTCCTGCTGGATGACTGGGCCGCTCGTGGCGCAGGAGGCGTTCGGGACTTTGCTGGGTTTTGGCAAGGAAACGTCCATTGCCGCGCTGCTTCCCCTTGGCTTGCCTGACGAAGAGCCGCCTGCGCGGAACAGGAAACCGATAGATGAAATCGTGAAACGGATCGGATGATTTTTGCTTTTCTCCGGTTTTTCCCTGGAAATCCGCCATTGCGGCATTACCCCGAAATTACCCCATCAAACTTCTTGTAAAGATTTCAAAGAGAGAATATAATTTTGCAACAATTCGTTCACTAAAGGATCCGATTATCCTAATGTCAGAAGCCTTTCTTCCCTGTGGTACGCCTGAATGCAACAGCACCCCTCATAATATTACGGTGAGTGAAGCGCGCGCGCGTTTTGAATACCGCCTGCATTACGATCCGAAGTATATTTTTCGTCTCGATTGCGACAAATGCGGCAAAGCCACGCGCTTTACCTATGATCAGCTCCTCGGGATGCTTCTGCGACAGAAGCGCCCCAGGCCGATGCCCTTTGACCACTTTTGGGCCTATATCCTCTTTGAATTGAAAGTATGGAAGGACCGGGACCAGCGCGCATTTCTGGGCGGACGGGTGCTGGTGCAGCGGTTGCTGGTCGAGCCCGGCGGGGACTGGTACGGCACGCTGAGATCGAGATCTCCTTACGCTCCGTCCCTGCGGATCGGCAGCTATGTCAAGGGCAGAGCGCGCGGGAATTATGAGCTCTGCATTTCAGTCGTCGAGGACGGGACCCCGAAGCCCATCCCGGCGCCACCCAGGATCCCCCGGACGAGAAGTTTCGGAATGTTCGTATCTCCCCGGGATGACGATGGGAATTTTTTGTTTGCCAATATCGCCTGCGGCAATCCTTCCTGTAATCACGTCTACAGCGCCATGACCTATACAAAATTCAAGGAAATGATCGCGCAGGCACAGACGGAGCAGACGGGTGATGCCTTGTATGACGACGAAACCTATTTGCCGACCCTTTTGCTTGAGTGTCCGGCCTGCGGGGTTTCGCGGGTCATTGATGAGGGGTCTTTTGAAGGGTTGTATAAGGGGAAATAGGCCGTGGTATGCTTTATCTGCGGGGGAAATCCCCGCCCTCGTTCACGCCCGCTCATCCGCCATCGCGGCGGCCCTTGTCTCTTCCGGCACTTCCGTTCCTTTGGCAATGACCACAATACCCGACGGCGTCACGTGGTAATGCTTGCTGTCCTCTTCAAGGTCATAGCCGAGCTCGGTCTCGGGCGGAATGGTCACGTCCTTGTCAATGATGGCCTTCCGGATGCGGCAATGCCTGCCGATGTTTACGTTCTCCATAAGAATTGATTCATGCACCTCGCTGTAGCTGTTCACCCGCACGTTCGGCGACAGCACCGAGTTCTGCACCCGGCCGCCGCTCACAATGCAGCCGTGCGAAACGATCGAGTCGAGCGCAATGCCGAGCCTGCCGCCTTTTTTCTCCTGGGCGAAGACGAACTTGGCCGGCGGGTTCTGGGACTGATAGGTGCGGATGGGCCAGGCGCCGTCATACAGGTTCAACTGCGGGTCCACGCTCACCAGGTCCATGTTCGCCTCCCAATAGGCGTCGATGGTGCCGACGTCGCGCCAGTATCTCGCTTCTTTCTTGTTTTCATCCTTAAAATTGTAGGCGCAGACCTTCGTTTTTTTCATCATCTGCGGGATGATGTTCTTCCCGAAATCGTGGGACGTGTCCTGAAGGGCGTCGGATTTCAGATAGGCAAGCAGGGTCTTCGTATTGAACAGGTAAATGCCCATGGAGGCGAAGGCCGTGTCCGGCCGGCCGGGAAGGTGCTTCGGTTCACGCGGTTTTTCCTCAAAGCCCACGATCCGGCAGTCATCGGCCACCTCGATGACCCCGAAGGAGGTTGCGCTCTGCCGGGGGATCTCAATGGCCGCGACCGTGGCCTCGGCCTCGTGCTCCTTGTGGAACTTGAACATCTCCGCATAGTCCATCTTGTAAATGTGGTCGCCGGCCAGCACCAGCAGATGGTCGGGTGCGTCCTTTTCGATCATATAGATGTTTTGGTAGATGGCGTCGGCTGTTCCCTGGTACCACTTGTCGCCCACGCGCTGCTGGGGCGGCACGGAGATGACATATTCGTTCAGTTCTCCGGAAAAGAAGTTCCAGGCCATGCGGAGGTGCTTGTCCAGAGACAGGGATTTGTACTGGGGGAGCACGGCGATCTTCCTGATGCCGGAGTTGATGCAGTTTGACAGGGGAAAATCGATAATTCGGTAGATGCCGCCAAAGGGGACGGCCGGTTTTGCCCGATGGATGGTGAGCGGGTGGAGCCGTTCGCCCCTGCCGCCCGCCAGGATCATTGCCAGAATGCTCATCAAAAACCTTTCTTGTAACCGGCTGATAGTACGTTGAATATAGCAGGCGAATACACGAGTGTCAAACAGGCGGGGTCTTGATGGTACTTTTTTAAGTGCGGAACGATGCCTCGGCGTTCTCGGAAGCCACATGAAATAGAGAAATATAATTTCAATATGAAATTAATTAATATGATTTTCCCTTGATTTTTTAGCAAGCGGTTGCTAATATGCAAACTCCTTAAGACTCAATAATTATTGCAAATAATCTCAATAGTTACGAAAAGTAGCACGGTCGTGTGTCGCGGAAACATCACGGAAAAAAGAAACTGGTCTGCAGTGCCGGCAGACTTTTTTAAGTATCAGTGTATTGCAGGTGAGGGGAGGTTGCTACAGTGCTCGAACAAGAAGATCTGAAAAAAGTTAACGCTGTTCTCGACGATGCGCAGGGCCAGCGGGGCATGCTCATTGCCGTGCTGCAGCGCGTTCAGGAGAAGGTGGGGTATCTGCCCGAGGATGCGATGCGGATGATCTCGGAGCGCATGTCCCTTTCTCTGAACAATGTGTATGGCGTGGCCTCGTTCTACAAACATTTTCATTTCAAGCCGCGGGGAAAGAACATCGTCAAGGTCTGCATGGGAACGGCGTGCCATGTGCGCGGCGCCAAGGCGGTGCTGACCGAGATGGAAAACAAACTCGGCATCAAGCAGGGCGAGACCACCGCCGATCGTTCGGTCACGCTTGAGACTGTGGGCTGTGTCGGCTGCTGCGCCCTGGCGCCGGTGGCCACGGTGAACGATCAGGACCTCTACGGCGAGCTCACGCCGAAGATGGTGGACGACATAATAGCGATGGCGAGGAGTGAACATGGAACTCACGTTTAAGCGGCTGAACAACATTGCCGAGCTCGCGGCCCTTCGCGCCAAACTGTGGACCGAGCGCAAGGAAAATGACGCCCACCGGGTCCGGGTATGCTGCGGTACGGCATGCCAGGCCTCGGGCTCCAATAAACTGGTGAAAAAATTCGAGGAGGAGGCCGCGGCAAAGGGCGCCAACCTCGAGATCGTCAAGACCGGCTGCCAGGGGTTCTGTCAGCGCGGCCCGGTCGTGGTCCAGGAGCCGCAGGAGACCTTTTACCAGAAGGTGAAGGTGGCTGATATCCCCGCGCTGTTCTCCGGATCGGTGATGCAGGGCGTGCCCTACCGGAAGCAGCTTTACCGCGAAGTACCGCTTGCAGAGCCCAATGTGGCCATGCGGGACATCCCTTTTTACAAAAAACAGAAACGTCTTGCGCTTCACCGGAACGGTGTTGTGGATCCATGCAATATCTATGATTTCATCCGCGAGGACGGCTACGCCGGCCTTGCAAAAGTGCTGGGCGGGATGACGTCCGATGAGGTCCTCGATATTGTCAAGAAAGCGAACGTTCGCGGCCGCGGCGGCGCGGGCTTCCCCGCGGGCCTCAAGTGGGAGCATACCAAGAAATCGGGCGCCAAGATCAAGGCCGTGGTATGCAACGGCGACGAAGGCGACCCGGGCGCATTCATGGACCGCGCGCTCATGGAGGGCGATCCCCATTCCGTCATGGAAGGCATGATCATCAATGCTTTTGCCATAGGCGCCCAGCACGGTTATCTCTATGTGCGTCACGAATATCCTCTGGCGGTCAAGAACCTCGGTGTCGCCATCAAGCAGGCCCGCGCCATGGGACTTCTCGGCAAGAACATCCTGGGCTCCGGACTCGATTTCGACATCGAGATCAAAGAAGGCGCCGGCGCCTTTGTCTGCGGCGAATCAACAGCGCTTGTGGCTTCCATTGAAGGCGAGCGCGGCATGCCGCGTCCCCGTCCTCCGCGCCTGTCCGAGGCGGCGGGCGGTCTCTGGAACATGCCAACGAACCTGAACAACGTCGAGACCTTCGCCAATATCCCCACGATCTTTATGAAGGGTCTTGACTACTATACGTCGATCGGCACCGCGAAGTCTCCGGGCACCAAGGTGTTCGCTCTCACGGGCAAGATCAAGAACACGGGCCTCATCGAGGTCCCCATGGGCATCACGCTCCGCGAGATCATCTTCGACATCGGCGGCGGCATGCTGAATCCGGACAAAGCGTTCAAGGCCGTCCAGACCGGCGGCCCCTCGGGCGGCTGCATCCCGGCCCAGTTTCTCGACATGCAGGTCGACTTCGACACCCTGGCGACGGTGGGCTCCATCATGGGCTCCGGCGGCATGGTGGTGCTGGACGAGGACGACTGCATGGTGGACGTGGCCAAGTACTTCCTGTCCTTTACCAAGAGCGAATCCTGCGGCAAATGTCCGCCCTGCCGCATCGGCACCTGGCGGATGTATGAGCTGCTGGACAAGATCACGTCCGGGCAGGGGGAAAAGGGAGACATCGAACTGCTTGAGAAGATGGGCAAGATGGTCGTGGCCGGATCTCTCTGCGGTCTCGGCAACAGCGCTCCGAATCCTGTGCTTTCCACGATCAAGTATTTTCGTGAAGAATATGAAGAGCACGTGAACGACAAGTACTGCAGGGCAAAACGCTGCCAGGGGCTCGGCACCTTCCGCATCCAGCCCGAGCACTGCATCCTCTGCGGCATGTGCAAGACCGCCTGCGCCTTCGACGCCGTCGTGGAGCTGCGGGACAGGTTCTTCATCGACCAGGACTACTGCGCCAAGTGCAAGGCCTGCTACACGGTCTGTCCCACGAAGGCCATTGTCGTGGAAAAAGGAGGGGTCCATGCCGCAGCAAGAAAGTAAGTGCCCGGTCGATCTGACCAGGACCAAACTTGAAAAATTCTATAACGACGAATCCAAGGACGGCATGTGCTCCAAGTGCCATCCCTGCAAGCTCGGGATTTACGACGCAATAAAGATCTTTGAGAAGATCCAGGCAGGCAAGGGTGAGGCAAAGCATAGTGCGCAGCTCAAACGGATCGCTGTTGACGTAAAAGACGGCGGCATGTGCAAGAAGGGCAAGGACCACGCAGATATTCTTGCACTGTTCCTGAACGACCATGCTGAACTTCTCGAACGACATATCCAGGGGGTCTGCACGATCAACGAGTGCGCCGCCCTTGTTTCTTACGATATCGATCCGAAGCTCTGCACCATGTGCGACAAGTGCCGTGAAGTATGCAAGGACTTCGCTATTGAGGGCCAGAAGAAACAGCCCTATAAAACCGGTTTTACACCCTACCGCATCAGGCAGAAGCGCTGCACCCATTGCGGCGAGTGCATCAAGGTCTGCCCCGAAGGCGCGGTGTATGTTTTTGTGCCGGCTCCGGAAACGGAGAAAGAGCCGGCGAAGCCGGTTCGGCATGTGGTCGGGACGTGCCCTGTGTAAATGCAGTTCGGAGTGATGAGCTCGGAGTGGGGAGTTCCTGCAATTCCCCTGCTCCGTGAATATGAATTTGGAATCAGTTTTTCACTGGAGGAAATTATGAGCAAGATGGTGAATATGGAGTTTGACGGCAAGGCGGTTTCCGTTCCCGAGGGCATGACCCTTGTTGATGCGGCCGCGACCGTGGGGGTGCATATCCCGAACCTGTGCCATATCAAGGAATTGCGCGGCGTCGGCGCCTGCCGCATGTGCATGGTCGAGATCGAGGGCATGCGGACGCCCGTCACGGGCTGCACGACCAGGACCAAGGAAGGCATGAAGGTCCAGACCAAGACCCCCAAGGTCGAGGAGATCAGGAAGTTCGTGACCGACCTGGTGCTCTCGTTCCACCCGCTCGATTGCATGACCTGCCCCAAGGCCGGAGCCTGCGACTTGCAGCGCTATGCCGCCGAGCTGAAGATCCAGGAGTCGTCATTCGGCAGGAAGAGCTTCAATTACCCGCTGAATGACCGGAGCCCCCTCATTACCATCGACAACAACTACTGCATTCTCTGTGGCCGCTGCGTGCGTGTCTGCAAGGAGCAGGGCACGAACGTCCTTGATTTCATGGGCCGCGGCATCACGACCAAGGTATCGACGGCCATGGATAAGCCGCTCCACGAGTCGGGCTGCACCTTCTGCGGTTCCTGCGTCGATGCCTGCCCGGTTAACGCGCTCATGGAACGAGACCGGTGGCAGCACGGCAGGGAATGGGACCTGGAGAAGCAGGACACGGTCTGCACGGCCTGCGCCTCGGGCTGCAGCGTGACCACGAGCAGCAAGGACGGCAGGATCGTGAAGGTAAACGCGAAAGAGGACAACGGCTATATCTGCGCCATCGGCCGGTTCGGCTTCGATTCCCTTAAGGCCGCGAACCGCATCACCACGCCGATGAAAAAAGAGGGCGGCAAGCTGGTTCCCGCGACGTGGGAAGAGGCTTCTAAGATCGCGGCCGACGCGCTTAAAAAAGCCGGAGCGAAGGCCGGTTTCATTGCAGCAGGTTCGCTCACCAATGAAGAGGCGGCAGCCGTTCAGCTGCTTGCCCGCGAGGTTGTCGGCAGCGCTAATATCAGCACCCCGGCAGCGGCCTACGCGGGAGGCGCCATCGCAGCGTTGCGCGCTGTCTACGGCGATAACGGCATTGCCATTGCCTCGAAAGCGGAACTTTCCCATGCCGACTGCGTTGTCGTGATCGGCGCTGATCCGTCGCAAAAGAGCCAGGCGCTCCAGGAAATAGACGTCATGATCCGCCGGAGGGCGCAGGCGGGAGCAAAGATCATCGTCGTGAACCCCGATAACATCGGGCTCACCACCCATGTGAATGCCATACATCTGGCACTGAAGCCCGGGATGGACACGGCGCTTCTGGCCGGTGTTATCTCGGCGGCCCTGGCAGAGGGGCTGACCACAAAGCAGAAGGGTCTTGAGGGTCTCAAAAAAGAACTTGTATCCGCGGATCAGGCCTCTTTGATCAGCGGAGTGTCGGCTGAAAAGATCATTGAAGCTGCCAAAGTTTACGCCGCAGCCAAGCAGCCAGTGGTAATCTTTGGCACGGGCATATCTGTGAGCGAGGATGCATCTTTGCAGGCTCTGAACCTGGCACTTCTCAAGAACGCCGGCGTCATTCCCGTCGTGCTTGAGGCAAATGCCCTCGGGGTGATGCAGATGGGCTGCCTCTCCGGCATGGGGCCGGGATTTGCCGCAATCAAGAAGACCGGGAAAAGCTATTCCGAGATGAAGTCGGGAATGGATGCGCTCTTTATTGCCGGGAATGTGCCGGATTCCGATTTCAAGGCAGGCGTCCTGATTGTTCAGGCAAGCCATTCGAATTCCCTTACCGAGAAAGCCGACCTTGTGCTTCCGATGAACGCTCTTTACGAAAAGCAGGGAACGATCATTACCGCCTACGGGTTGCAGAAGGTCGTTGCCCAGGCGCAGAGCGTGGCCGGCGATGTAAAGAACGGCGTCGAGATCGTCGAAACACTTTCCGCGGCAATCAGCAAGACAAAAGCCGTTACGGCAAAAGACGTTGCCGCGACCGTGAAGAAAGCGAAGACGGGCAAGCTTGGCGCTGGTGAGATAAAGCCTGTCAAGGCCGCAGCAGCGAAACCTTATGGGATGTCCGCGACGGCACTTTTGACGGCCATGAACCGGGCCTTGCTCTCCGGGTCAACAGTAAAAAAAGTCATTGAAATTCAAATGCCTGTTCTTCAAAAATAAATGCAATGCGATGTTGAACCAGTGGTGCTGAAACTTAGTATGGTTTTTTTTGGCGTATTTTCGTATAATACGCGTGTTGTTATGAGGGTCTGTTCCCTCCATGTGAAAGGAGTTCACCCAGCTCATGAAAGAAGAACTGAAATCCGTTGATCCTGCTGCCCAGGCACTGCTCAAAGTAGCGGGACTGAAAAAATATGAGACAGCATTCGAACGCGCTGAAAAAATGAAACCGTGCCCCATCGGTCATCAGGGCGCTTGCTGCAAGATGTGCCACATGGGCCCCTGCCGCCTCGTCGGCAAGGAAGACGAAGCAATGGGTGTATGCGGCGCATCGCTGCCGGTCGTGACCGCCAGAAATTTCGCGCGGATGGTGGCCGGGGGGACCGCAGCCCATTCAGACCATGCCCGGGACCTGGCAAACACGCTGCTGGCTGTCGCTCGGGGCGAGGCAAAAGATTTTAAAATTAAGGACGTTCGCAAGCTGAACCGCGTGGCCGGCTACCTCGGCATCGAGGTCGAGGGGAAGCAGGTGAACGAAGTGGCCGAGAAGGTGGCGCTGAAGTTCCTCGAACAGTTCGGTCAGCAGCGGGGAGAACTGGCTTATTTGGGCCGCGCTCCCAAAAAACGGCAGGAGCTCTGGAAAAAGCTCGGCATCGCGCCGCGCGCCATCGACCGCGAAGTCGTGGAGATGATGCACCGGACGACCATGGGTGTTGACCAGGAGATGAACAATATTATGCTCGGGGCCCTGCGCACCTCGCTTGCGGACGGGTGGGGCGGGTCTATGATGGGTACCGACATATCGGACATTCTTTTCGGCACTCCCCGGCCGGTCAAGGCCAGGGCCAGCCTCAATGTGTTCAAGGAAGACTACGCGAACCTTGTGGTGCACGGCCACGAACCGTCGTTTGCTGAAATGATGGTTGTTGCTGTTGAAGATCCCGAGCTTGTGGCATACGCAAAAACCAAGGGGGCCAAAGGGGTTAATCTCGTGGGTATGTGCTGCACCGCGAACGAGATTCTCGTTCGCCACGGCATCAATACCGCCGGAGGATTCCTGCAGCAGGAACTCGGCATAGTGACCGGCATGGTCGAAGCCATGGTGGTGGACGTGCAGTGCATCATGCCCGCCATCGGCGAACTCGCGAAGAAATACCACACCAAGATCATTACAACGACGAATAAGGGAAAAATGAAGGACGCTGTCCATATCGAGTATGATGAACATCATGCCCTGGACCAGGCGAAGCAGGTTGTTCGGCTCGCGATCGATAATTTCCCGAACCGCAAGAAAGAGGATGTCGCTCACGCCAACGTCAAAGCTGAAGATATGATCGCGGGATTTTCCGATGAATATATCGAATACATGCAGGGCGGACAGTACCGGGGGTCCTACCGGCCGCTGAACGACGCCATTATCGCGGGACGCATTCGCGGAGTGGTCGGCCTGGCGGGATGCAATAATCCCCGCATTTGCCAGGACAGCCTGCATAATTTTCTTACCCGCGAACTCATTAAAAACGACGTGCTCGTGGTCCAGACCGGATGCTCCGCCCATGCCTCGGCCAAAGCGGGGTACATGACGCCGGAGATGGCCCTTGAAAACGCGGGGCCCGGTCTTCGTGAGGTCTGCGAGGCCATCGGCATCCCGCCGGTGCTGCACATGGGCTCTTGTGTGGACAACTCCCGCATTCTGACCGTGGCTTCGCACATTGCCGAGGCGGGCGGTCTTGGCGATGATATCGGCGGTCTTCCCGCGGTCGGCATTGCGCCGGAGTGGATGAGCGAAAAAGCCATTGCGATCGGATTGTACTTTGTCGCTTCCGGGGTCCCGACCATTTTCGGCGCCGGTTCGCCGGTCAGCGCCAGCAAATCGCTCAAAGACCTGATGGAAAACAAGTGGTGGGACATGCTGGGCGCGGGTTTTTATTTCGAGGAAGACCCCGGCAAGATCCTTGAACTGACCTTGAAACTTATTGACACCGCGCGGGAAAAGCTGAAGCTTCGCAAATACGAACAGGGCGCATTCGGCGCAGAGCGGGTGCTCATGGATATGGCCGCACGGCGTTCCTCCTTCGCCACGCCGCACGGCGAACACGTTTAGCAAATTTAATGATAGCTCGGGAGAGGTCTTCACTGCCTCTCCTTTTTTATTGATGCGAGGGGACCTTTCCGGCGCGCAGCTTCGCTGACGGCGGCATCGTCAAACAGCCGGGAGAACGATCACATGAACAAGGGTGAGAAGTTCAACAGCATCAGCCATTTGATCGGAGCAGCGCTGGCGCTTGCCGGATTCGCCGTGCTCGTCGTGTCCGCCAGCCTGAAGGGCGATCCCTGGAGGATCGTCAGCTTCAGTGTCTATGGCGTCACGCTGTTCGCATTGTATTTTTTCTCAACGCTCTACCACAGCCTGAGCGGTAAAACGAAGGAGCTCTTCCAGAAGATAGATCACACTGCCATCTACCTGCTGATCGCCGGCACCTATACCCCGTTCACGCTGGTAACCATGAGGGGGGGCTGGGGATGGACGATCTTCGGCATCGTATGGGGGCTGGCGGCGGCGGGCATCATTCAGGAACTTGCGCTGACCACAAAGCACCGTATACTTTCCGTTGTAATCTATCTTGTCATGGGCTGGGTGGTCGTCATTGCTTTCCGGCCGCTGATGAGCGTTTTGCCGGTCTGGGGCATGGGGTGGCTGGTCGCGGGAGGTCTGTTTTACACCATTGGCGTCGTATTTTACACTCTTGATGCCAGGATCCCTTATGGCCACGGCATATTTCATCTTTTCGTGCTGGCGGGGAGTGTGAGCCACTATATCGCCATATTATGGTATGTCGCTTGAGCATGAAAGTACCAGCGTAAAAACGCCGGGCATTATTGATGAATGCAATATTTTAGTTATTAATTGGCTTGCAGCTCCAATAATTCATTGTCCTCCCTGCGGAGGGTTCGCGAGAGCCGCGGCATCCTGTCTATTATTACCAATGCTTACGATAAGTTGCTGTAATTGTTGCATTGTTTAATGGTTGTAGATGTTCTTAAATTATTGCAAGTTATGGCGCAATTAGTTTTATTTATTTGACTAAAACAGGTAGTACACATACAATCACACGTCTTTTATATATTTTTGTATTAAATGACTTGCCAGACTTGCCCGCCAAACTGAAAATAAATATTGAGAAAGGGGGACCACGCGGCCTCAATCATTACTGAACGATCGTGCTTCCGTCCCGGCTATCCAGAGGAATTGCGGCGTTCTTTACTCTCGTAAGGTGCATGACTACCGCAGAAAACAGTTGGTTTCAGTGTGATCATTCTATTCAAGGAGGATTTCCTACATGAGCAAAGATGCAAAGACACCGATGCTTGATGAGCTGGAAAAAGGCGCATGGCCTAGTTTCGTAAAAGAGATCAAAAAATCCGCAAAGAAGAGCAATACCGCACAAGACCTGCTTAATATTCTTGAGCGTTCCTATCGTGATAAGGTGACCCATTGGAAGCACGGCGGCATCGTCGGCGTCCTTGGTTACGGCGGCGGCGTTATCGGCCGCTATTGCGATCTCCCCGAGGAATATCCGGGCGTCGCCCACTTCCACACCGTTCGCATCAACCAGCCGGCTGGTTTTTACTATACAACGAGCGCACTTCGTGAGCTCATGGATATCTGGGACAAATACGGCAGCGGTCTGACCAACATGCACGGTTCGACGGGCGACCTGGTCCTTCTCGGCACACAGACCGACAAGCTCGAGCCTATCTTCGCTGAAGTCACGGCAAAGGGCTGGGACCTCGGCGGGTCCGGTTCCTGTCTTCGCACCCCGAGCTGCTGCGCTGGTATGTCACGCTGCGAGTTCGCCTCCATCGACTCGATGGAGATCTGTGATACGCTCACCCACAAGTTTCAGGATGAGCTCCATCGGCCCGCGTTCCCCTACAAGTTCAAGATCAAGGTTTCCGGTTGCGCCAATGACTGCGTCGCTTCTATTGCCCGCGCGGACATGTCCATCATCGGCACCTGGCGCGACACCATCCGCATTGATGCCGCGGAAGTGAAGAACTACATCGGTAAAATGAACATCGCGGAAGAAGTTGTCGGGATGTGTCCGACAAAATGCATGAGCTTTGACGGTTCGGCGGTCAAGATCAATGATAAGGATTGCAACCGCTGCATGCACTGCATCAACCTGATGCCGAAGGCGCTCCGCCCGGGCAAGGAAAAAGGCGCAACCATCCTGCTCGGAGGCAAAGCCCCGATCGTGACCGGCGCGCTCATGAGCTGGGTCATCATTCCTTTCATCAAGCTTGAAAAGCCCTATGATAATCTGGAAGAGCTGATCCGCAAGATTTGGGAATGGTGGGACGATCATGGCAAGAACCGCGAACGCATCGGCGAGCTCGTTGCCCGTATCGGCATGAAGTCCATGCTTGATGCGACCGGCATCCAGGCCGTACCGCAGATGGTGACAGCCCCAAGGTCGAATCCCTATGTATTCTGGTCGCCGGATCAAGTGAAATAACTTAAGGAGGATAACGTAAAATGGCTGACAAACCAAAGAGAATAACCGATATTGGAGCTCCTCACTTTAGCAAATTTTTGCCTCCCGTGATCGCGAAAAACTACGGGAAATGGAAGTATCACGAACTAATCAATCATGGAGCGATGAAGCACGTTTCCGAGACCGGCGACGAACTCTATACCGTGCGCATGGCGTCCTGTCGTCTGGTGAGCTCCGATTTTATCCGTGAAATATGCGAAATCGCCGACAAGTTCTCCGGCGGGCATCTGCGCTTCACGACGCGGAACAACATCGAATTCTTCCCCGCCAAAGCGCAGGTTGAGCCGCTCCAGGCCGAGATCAAGAAGCGCGGCTATCTGACCGGCGGCATCGGCAACGGCATCAGCAACATCGTGCATACCCAGGGCTGGATCCACTGCCACACCCCGGCAACGGACGCTTCCGGTGTTGTGAAGGCCGTCATGGATGAGCTGCACGAATATTTCACCACCAAGACCCTGCCGGCCCGTGTCCGCATTGCGCTGGCCTGCTGCCTCAACATGTGCGGCGCGGTGCACTGCTCCGACATCGCCATCCTCGGCATTCACCGCAAGCCGCCGAAGGTGAACGAGAAGACGATCGGCAACCAGTGCGAGATCCCCACGACCATCGCGGCCTGCCCCACCGGCGCCATCGCCCCGAACCCGGCGG
>JAYTJE010000001.1:0-19285 GCA_043731355.1 Nitrospirota bacterium | reverse complement strand
GCTTTCTTTGCTAATATACGCCTCTTCCATCGAGGTCGATGGGCCGGTAGCTCAGTTGGTAGAGCACCGCCCTTTTAAGGCGGGTGTCCTGGGTTCGAGTCCCAGCCGGCTCACCAGTTTTCGATTGCGGATTGCGGATTTCGAATTTAAAAAGTATTGATCCGCGATCCGAAATCCACAATCCGGAATACAATGTCCCCATCGTCTAGTCTGGCCCAGGACACCGCCCTTTCACGGCGATAACGCGGGTTCAAATCCCGCTGGGGACACCATTCAAAACTAAAAGAATCAGAACCTATCCGGGTCTGGTTCTTTTTATTTTTGGTACACCATTAGTCCAAAGTGGGCTCCAGGGGAAACCTGGGGCTTTTTCTTTTGACTTGTATTCCAAAACATCGAGAAGGGGTTTTTTATTGCGGTAACAGAATTGAAACAGAAGATCCTGCCGGGGGGGGTGGGGGTCAGGATTGCCGCTCCATCTCCTGCTGGAAGAGGCGCGTTATTTCCCTGAGCACGTTCTTCATGCGGGTCACCTCGTGACCCCTTACCGTGACTCCGAGCAGAAAAGGCCGGTTCGGTTGATAGATGACGCCGAATTCGTGAATCAGATACTGCTCCGGTTCGTCATCGCCGCCGGCGGCTGCGATTGTGCGCTCATCATATAAACCGGCCATGTCGATGTTCGGAGGGAGGCCTTGGGTCATGCCCTTTTTGGAGGCGGATTTGTACAGATACCGGAGCGCTTTTTCCGACATTTCCTCCGAGAGATAGGATGCATTGAACAGGACTCGGTAGAACGCCGCACAGGTTTTCAGGGTAAGATAATCCTCGTATCCGACATCGAGATCCTTGTAAATTTTCTCGAGTCGGCCCGCCGGAAGGTTGGCCCGCAGCAGCGCGTATGCTCCCCCATCATCAACGGTGATCATTCGGAAAATGAGGTCGTTGACGGAGTAGGCGCCCCCCGGTTTAAGCGCGGTCGCCTGCAGTCCCTGTTTCCCCTCATCCAAATCTTCTGGTGCGCTGTAGGTTAGGGTGGTGCGCAGGACCCTCGGGTTTGATTCCGCCCACTTGAAATAGGCGATCATAAGTGGTATCTTCAGCCGGCTTCCGGGCGGAAAGGGCTCTTGTTCCCCGGCGCCGAACCACGAGTTGCCGCTCAAATCGCGGAAGTAGAAGAAAACCGTGGTTGCTTCGCCGTTTTGCACACTGCTTGAGGCCAGTTCGTTCACCCGATTTTGAAAGGCCGTCAGCTCTTTTTTCTGGCGTCCTCCTGAAGCGGCTTTCCCCTCCTGCGGCGGCTTGATGAACCTGAATCCTTCCTGGCTCCCGTCGGCATTCACCCTGGTATCGGGAAGAGGAGTGAACAGGTTCATACCGGCGCCGACAAAAATCCCCAGCGCAAACACGCCGGCAAGAAGGGTAAGCAGGAGAGGCCGCGCGATCGATATTTTCTGTTTTTCTGTCTGCATGACGTTACGTTAATTTATAACATACTCTTTGTCGGATCGAAAGGGTAAAGTTGGGCCGATGGAAGCCTGGTTTTATCCGGAGCTGGTTCCAGCGCCATTGCTTGACAAAACAGAGAGAGCTGTTATGCTGTAATCATTGCATTAGCAACGGGAAGGGCATGTGGCATTGTGGACAAAAGGGTACGCACTATTTTGGTCGTGGATGCCAGTACTGCGATGCTGTACTTTCTGGACTTGCTCCTCAAGCGGCTTGCATACCGGGTCGTGACAGCCCGCTCGGGTGAAGATGCGATTCGCCTGATGGACGAGTCTCTTCCCGCGGTCATCCTTACCGACGTGGCGCTGCCGGCCATGAGCGGCGTTGCCCTGCTTAAGCATATCCGGGAACGGCCGGACCGCGGCGTCCTGCCCGTAATCATGCTTACCGCCGAGGACGACCCCGGGATCAAGGATACGTGCCTGCAATTAGGGTGCGCTGCATACCTGCTCAAACCCGTGGAGCCAGACCAGCTCTATGGCGCCATACAGGCCGCATCAGAATCCGCGCCGCGTACGACCATACGGCTGCAAACGATGGTCAAGGTCATTGTCGGGGATGGAACGTTATTAGGCGGGGCCGCAAGGACCGAGTATGCAACGGCGCTTTCCGAGGGCGGGTTGTTCATCAGTACGCGTTATCCCCAGCCCCGGAACGCGGTGACACCGCTCAGGATCTTCATCAACGGCCGGGAGATTATTGCGAAGGCCCTGGTCCTGTATGTCAGCGACCACGGGGAAGGGCAATCTACTGAGCCTGGCATGGGCATGAAGTTCGTCCAGCTCTCGGATGCGGACCGGGTCCTGCTGCGGAGGTTCATCAGGGAGCAACTGAAGTGAAGAAGAGAACTACGGACTACATAAAGAAACAGTGGCTGGTGCTCGCGGAAGCGCTCTCGTCGTTCATGCGGAACAACGATCTTACCGCTGCGTCGTCGCTTGCATTTTCCGCCATGCTGGCGCTCATTCCCACCCTGTTCCTCCTTACCTATCTGCTCAGTCTGGCGATCGGGTCCTCAACGCAGGCTTTGGCGCGAACGCAGGAGCTGCTGATGCGGCTGCTGCCGGCCTACAGTCAGGATATTGTAAAAGAAGTGCGTTTCCTCGCCGCTCACAAAGGGGCGGTGGGCCTGGTGAACATCGTTGTCCTGTTCTGGACCATGACGCCCTTTGTGGCCGATATGCGCTTCGTGCTTGGCGCGATTTTCCGGCGGAAACCGGGCCGGCCGTTTCTGCTCGAAAAGCTCTTTGATGTGGTGGTCAGCATGGTGTTCCTGGTGGGACTCACCGCCATCATGGTCGCCGGGATAGCGTTTAAACTGCTGGAAAAAGAAAACCTGCCGCGAGTACTGCCCTGGAATGTGGAAGCGCTGGTCCTGTTCCTGCTTGTCACTTCTGTTGTTTTTCTTTTTTACTTTATATTTTCCGTTGGCATGCGCAACCGGTACCTCCTTGCCGGGGCCGTGGCCACGACGCTGATCTGGTTCTCCATGCGGCCGGCCTTTCATCTTTTTCTGACGTTCAATCCGGGCTATGGTTTCGCCTTTGGTTCTTTCAAGTCGCTCTTTGTGGTCATCATCTGGATCTATGTGTCCCTCGTGATATTTCTGCTGGGAGCCGAGCTCGCCGAGGGCCTGCACCTGCGCGAGACGGTATTTTTAAAAAAGCTGATGCAGGGAAAGCGGAGCGTTCCGGCTGCGATGTATAAAAAATTTGTGCGCTCGGTCGACAAAGGGACGGTCATCTTTCGTGAGGGGGACCCTGGAGGCGATATGTACTCCGTGCTGAGCGGAGCGGTGGAATTGCACCAGCAGGGGAGGCCTGTCGCCGAGGTTCGCGCGGGAAAATGTTTTGGGGAGATGTCGTTTCTGCTTGCAGCCCCCCGGCTTTCCACGGCTGTCGCGGTCCAGGATGTTGAGCTGGTAAGCATCGACAATGAAAATGTCGCTCAGCTGATGAATGAATATCCGGAGTTCGTGGTTGGTGTGCTGCGCGAAATGGCGTTGAGGCTTCGGGAGGCGGGTATGCTGATCGATTAGGGAACGGACGTGCATTATGCGCACGATTCGGATCAGGGCGTTCCACATAGTGCGTCGGCTGATAGGGGGCGGATTCGTTGCGACCGCACGAGAGGCGGTCTTTAGTGCTCGCTTCCTGTTCCTGGCGCGATGCCGGGCGTTGCTGAATTATTCTTTATCTGTTCGTACAGCGCAAGAAGGGGTTTGGTGTCCAGATGAAGGGCTTTGGCGTAGAGTTTTAAATAGCCTTTGTCGAATACGTTCGGAATGGTTTGAAACTTCCCCTCTTCCATGGCTTTGAGATAGTGGGCGCTGATGCAGGTGCTTCTCGCCATATCGCCGATTTCCAGACCGCAGGCTAATCTTCCTTCTTTTAATGCCAGACCGATCTCACGCATTGTTGGCCCCCCCCCAGGCAGTTAGTGATTCGTTTGTAGTGCGGACAATCGAATAACCCTTGCTATCAAAGACGACAGAGCGGAGCCCGTCGTGTATGGATGCGGTGAAGAGCAAAAACAATGATGCGTTCCAGGAAATGAATAGCGGGCCGGGAATAAGCGCCCTTCAGGCCCGCTCCATGCATGTACGTATCACGAAACGAATAGAAAATCAACATAAAATTTAAATTTTGCAATTGTTATATTGGTATATTCATTCTGTTGCAATAAACCACCACCGGTAGTGGCTGTGACGGCGGAACCCCATTATCCTGTCCCCTTGGTCCATTCGCTTTTCGGGTTGATAAATGAGACGCTGCCGTGATATAACCACCTAACAGGGGAGTGGTGCGAGATATGAAATATAAAATCGACCTGCACGTTCATTCAAAATACAGCACGGACAACGACGCGGAGCCGGAGGAAACGATTCTGAGGGCGATTGAACTCGGCCTGCAGGGCATCGCGTTTACCGAGCATTATTATTACGGCGCTTCCGGACCGATCGAGCCGCTTCGCGAAAAGTACGGGAAGAGCATCATGATCTTCCGCGGGGTGGAATTCTCGGCACGGGAAGGGCATTGCCTGATCTTCGGCGTTGATACCGACAGGCTTTCGCTCAAAGAGGCTTCGATCCGGGAAATCATCAGCGTGGTCACACGATCGGGCGGCGTCGTGATCCCGTCACATCCCTACCGGTCGGTGAACGGCATTGGCGAGCTCGTGAGGGGACTCGAAGGAATCTGTGCGCTGGAAGGCTACAATGGCTGCAATATGTACGGCTTCAATGTCCGGGCGATAGAAGCCGCGAAGGACCTGGGGCTCCCCTTTACCGGGGGGTCTGACGCCCATAGCCCGCATGACGTCGGCGCCTGCTACACGGAGTTTGACGATGTCGTTACGGTAGAGAACTTTGTCGACCTGCTGAAGGCGGGAAAGTACCGGGGTGTGGATACAAGGAAAATATCAAAGCTGATCATGAAGTTTTAGCGCCCGTCTGTTATACCTGCATGTCTCAAAACGGCAGTTGATCACGGATGAACACGGATAATTTATCCGCCCAGGTGATAAGTGGACAATGCCTTTTCAATGCCCCAGGCCATCACAATGCAGAAAGGCAGGGTCAGCACCCAGGCCATGACGATCTTGCCGGCAATGCCCCAGCGCACGGCGGAAAGGCGTTTTGTGGCGCCCACGCCGAGGATGGCGGTCGAGACCACATGCGTCGTGCTGACCGGCATGCCAAAGCTGCTGGAGACGAGGATAATGGCCGCCGACGAGGTCTCGGCGGCGAAGCCGTGAATGGGCTCGAGCTTCAACATCTTGACGCCCAGGGTCTTGATGATCTTCCATCCGCCAAAGATCGTGCCGAAGCCCATGGCAAGGGCGCAGGTGAAGACGACCCACATCGGCACGTCGAGCGTTTTGATCTTGCCGGAGGCGAAAAGCGCCATGGTGATGATGCCCATGGCCTTTTGCGCGTCATTGGAGCCGTGGCCGAAGGCCATAAAAGACGACGACACGATCTGGAGCCGGCCGAAGTACTTGCTGATGGCGCCGGGAGAAAGATGGCCGAAGAGAAAGAGGATCAGCTTCATGAAGGCGTAGCCGATGACGAACCCGAAGAGGGGCGATATGAGGAGCGAAGTGAAGATCTTCATGATGCCGTCGCTGTTCAGGATGCTCAAGCCGCCATGCGCCGCCGCCGCTCCGATGAGCCCGCCCACGAGAGCGTGGGAAGAGCTGACCGGCAGGCCCATGAGGATGGTGATGAGGTTCCAGATGATGGCCGAGAGCAGGGCGGAGATGATGACCTGGTCGGTGATGCCCGCCGGGTCCACGATGCCCTTGCCGATGGTCTTGGCAACCGCCGTGGTCAGGAAGGCGCCGAGGATGTTCATGAACGTCGCGATGGCGACGGCGGCTCCCGGCGACAGGACCTTGGTCGAAACGACCGTGGCGATGGCGTTGGCGCAATCGTGCCACCCGTTGGCGATATCGAAGAGCACCGCCAGGATGATGATGAGAACCAGGATTTCAGGCATGTTTCAAAACGATCCCTTCGAGGATATTGGCGATGTCCTCGCACCGGTCCGAGGCGTCCTCAAGCAGTTCGTAAATGTCCTTCCACTTGATGATATAGACCGGATCATGGGGACCGTTCAGGAGTTTGCCCAAGGCGTCGCGGTACTTGCGGTCGATCCGGTTCTCAAGCCGGTTGATCTCGATGCAGTGTTCCTGCACGTGGGCGTAGGATTTGGCGCGCAGCTCCCGAAGCGCTTTTTTCAGGATCCCGGTGGTCATCTGCAGGTCTTCGGCGATCGAAACGGCCTCCGAGGTCGGTTTGTCGATCCGGTAGACCATCATGCGGTCCGTGGCGGCCCAGAGCAGGTCCAGCACGTCATCGATGCGCGAGGCAAGGGCATGGATGTCTTCCCGGTCGATGGGGGTCAGGAAGGTCTGGTTCAGCTCCTTCATGATGTCGTGGGTGAGCATGTCTCCGTTCTGCTCGAACTCGTAAATCGCCTTCGCCTTTTTTTCAAAATTTTCGTAGGTGGTGAAATTGGTCAGAATGTCGACCAGGACGTTGGACGAGCGCGAGAGATTTTCAAGCGCCCGGTCGAAGATCTCGAAAAAGTCTATTGTTTTTGGGAATAATGACATAGGCCGGTGGAACTCCTTTGGTCAGATAGTGTACGGCTGATAGGGAGATGGATCAGGCAGAAGAATAGCATAAACGCGTATGCCGTGCAACAGCAAAAAATCAGTCAAATGTCAGATAAGGATATGGTTGCAGGGGGAATGGGCATCGTGATAAACAAACGGCGACGCCAGGGGCGCCGCCGCGAAGAGCTCAGCTGATGCTCAAAAAACTAGATCGGCTTTTCTTTAAAGCACTTGTCGCAAAGATACATCATGCCGCGCACCCTGCCGGTCGGGGTCAGCATCTTCGCCGCCTGCATGGGCTTGCCGCAGCACTGGGGCACGTTAAGGTTCACGATGGCCTTCTTCGTGGCTGCCTTAGCTGTTTTGCTCATTTCCGCCATGGTACATTACCTCCCTGATAAAATCGCGTAAACCCGTGCATTGTAACCATACCGGCGAAAATGTCAAGGAAATTATTGTATTCCCTCTGCCCGATGCTGTTCAACGCTTTCTTGAAAGGCTGCCTGCAAGGGAGGCGCGGGGTTACGAGGAGAGTATCGTCCGGATTTTTTCACGCAGGGCATCGATCCAGTACGGCTTCTGGATGAACCCGTCGGGTTGACAGGTCCCCATGGCCTCTCGCGCGGTCTTTTCGTCGTACCCGCTTGAGATGAGCACCTTGAGAGCGGGGTTGAGCGATCTCAGCTTGCGACAGAGCTGCATGCCGTTCAAACCCGGCATCTGGATGTCAAGGAGCGCCAGTCGAACAACGCTCTTTTCTTCCGATAACAGCCTGAGTGCTTCAATGCCGTTCTCCGCAAGAAGCGCATCGAATCCCAGCTCTGTGAGCATCATGCTGATGAGCGAGAGGACCTGCGGTTCATCCTCAACGACCAGGACCTTTCCCTTGACAGGGTTGTCCGGTTTGGCCTCTTTTTTTTCCGGCGCTGTCCTGAACCGGGGCAAAAAGACATGGAATGTGGCCCCGCTTCCCGGTTCGCTGGTCAGGGAAATACAGCCGTTGTGGTTATGCATGATTCCCACGGCGGCGGCAAGGCCGAGGCCCCGTCCCATGAACTTCGTGGTGAAGAAAGGCTCGAATATCCGCTTTTGGAGCTCCGTTGGAATGCCCGGCCCGGTGTCGGAAACGCTCAGGTAGACATACTCTCCGCGCGGGTGATTGTGGCCGAGCGCGCAGGTCCACGCCTCTTTTTTGCTGATGTTCTCTTCCCGGACGATCAGGCGTCCGCCGGCATCCTCCATTGCTTCGAAGGCGTTCACCAGCAGGCTCACGAGGACCTGGTCCATCTGGTTCGGGTCGGCCAGAACAGGCCAGAGGTCCGGTGCCACTTCGAGATCGACCGCGATTGCGCTGGACCTTCCCTTGTGCGCGAGCGCAAGCGCCTCGTGAAGGGC
The DNA here is from genome assembly GCA_043731355.1 of Nitrospirota bacterium. Classification (GTDB taxonomy): domain Bacteria; phylum Nitrospirota; class UBA9217; order UBA9217; family UBA9217; genus GWC2-56-14. The sequence continues at coordinate 11,260 of JAYTJE010000001.1, read as the reverse complement.
ATTGTCGAGCGAGAGCTCTTTTTGCTCGTATGCCCCCTGCTTGGCATACGCCAGGAGCTGTCTGGTCAGGTGCGCCATGCGTTTGGACAGCTCGACGATGGCGCTGATCTGCTCCTTCCCGGCTTCGGGGTGTCTCATTCTGAGGAGCTCCGCGTTGCCGACCACACCCATAAGGATATTATTGAAATCATGGGCAATGCCGCCGGCAAGCGTGGTGATGGACTGCTCCTTCTGCTGCTGGAACAGACGCTCCTGCATCTCGCGCCGCATCTTCTCGAGGGCGACTTTCGCGGAGATGTCCCTGCTCGCCTCGACGACAAAGATCACCTTTCCCCGCGAGTCGAAGATGGGGGAGGCGAGAATTTCAACATGGCACTCGGATCCGTCCTTGCGTATGTGGGTATGCGTAACGGTTACGGGCTTGCCGGTCGCGATGACCGTCTCCAGCGGGCAGTCACGGTCCTTGTCATCGCAGGGCTTGTCACGGTGGTGAGAGATGTGGTAGCAGTAGGTGTTGTTGATTGAAAATTCACGCGCGGGCCGGTTCATCAGGATCACGCGGCGGTCCGGGGCGATCACCATGATCGATTCATCGACCCCGTCCATGACGGACTGCAGAAAACGCTGCGCAGCCAGGCGCTCATCTTCGGCCAGCTTCTGCTCGGTGATGTCAAGGAGCGTCCCGATGACGGCGGGCTTTCCGTCGATTTCCGTTTGGGACCCATAGGCCTCCACGTCAATGACGTCGCTGTTTTTCCGGAGACCCTTAAAGGTATAATGGATGCTCTTCACCTCTCCCCTCAGGCGTCTGCGGATGTTTCCGGCCACGAGGTCCCTGCTTTCCGGCGCAACAAGGTCAGCGACCGATTTTGAGAAAACGACCTCTTTGGGGGAGTCGTACCCGAAGATATCGGCGAACTTGGGATTGACATGGACGAATTTCCCGTCGGTAATGATATAGATGCCGACCAGGCTCTGTTCCACGAGGCCTCGGAACCGCGTCTCCGATTGGCGTAGCGCGTCCTCAATTTTTTTACGTTCGGTTATGTCCCGGGAGACATGCACGACCCCGGTAATCCTTCCCTCCGGATCTTTCAGCGGCGAAGTGGTCATTAAGTAGTCCCCGCCGAAGTGCTCGATCTGAATTTCCAGGGAATGTTCCCTGCCGTCCGTCATCGTCTGCGTATGCGGGCAGTGCGGCGGGGGTTGGTCGGCGCCGCAGATCTGGACGTAGCACCGTTCGCCGATCAATTCCTCGGGCGCCATCCCGAGCTTCTGCGCCAACGCGTTATTGACCCTCAAGATCCTGTGGTGGGCGTCGATGATGGCGATCAAATCGGGCACGGTGTTAAAAGTGAGCTCCCACTCCTCCTTTGCCCGGTAATGTTTCTCCTCCGCAGTCGCGCGCTGGGCAACCTCATGGCGGAGCTCCTCATTGCGATGTGCAAGGTCCGCGGTCCTCTCCTGCACCTGTTTTTCGAGGCCTGTGCGGGCCTCCACCAGTTCGTGCTCGGACCGTCTCAGGGTGCGGTTGAGGCGGATGGCCTGAAGGATCGCAGCGGCCATCAGCAGGATAACCATGGCGGACAGCGCGACCCAGTACCAATACATCTGAACAGCTTTTCCCAGCGTTATCTTCCCGTACTCCTGGTACGGCTTGATGCGGAGCTCTCTCATCAGGTCGTGGACGGACTGATAGTCCAGCGGGGTCGTCCATCCATCGATTTTCCCCGCTTTCGCCGCAAGGCTGGTCGAGGGCATGTTCAGAAGCGCCACGACGACTTTTTTTGCAAGGTCGTCCGGAGCATGCCTGACCTTGGCGAAGGGCCATTCGGGGTAGAGCCTGGTGCTGAGCAGAAACGGGAACTCCTGGGCACTTTGCAGGTTCAGGATATGGAACGCCTGTGGGAAAATTTTGCCTTCTTCAGTCATACGTTCCAGGGTGTCGGTACGGACCGTGCCCGCGTCCGCCTTGCCGTCGCGCACTGCGTAGACGGCCGCATCGTGGGTCCCGGCGAAATGCAGGTTTCTGAAATCACGGAAGGGGTCTATGCCGTGGTCACGGAGCTCTTTCCACGCCGCTCTCCATCCGCCGAGGGAGGTTTCGTCAACGGCTATGAATGTTCTGCCCTTGAGGTCCTTCAGCGCCCTGATATCATGCCGGTCCGCCCTGCAGAAGATGACGCCGCCGAATACCGTGTACGCGCCCATAAAGCTCTTGTTCTTGAGCGTCACTATACGCGTGATGCCGTACTGCGCTTCGAGCTCGACATAGAGGGAGGAGTTTGCCAGGACGAAATCGACGTTGCCCTTGTCGACAGCGGGGCCTATGTGCTGGAAATCCAGGGGAACGATGGAAAAAGCGTATCCTGGCACGGTCCTGTCCAGATAGTCCGCGGTAGGGGCCCACATCTTGAACGCTTCCTGATTGCCGCGGTAGGCAAGAACACCGATCCTGACAAGAGGTTTTTTCCCGGAGGGAGAAGAGGGGTGAGATGTTGACGGCAATAAAAAGGCAAGCAGCAAAATGCTGATAATGCTGATAATTATAACTGATTGTTTTTTTATGTATTTTGCATTAGACATCGCATCCTAAATATGTCTTTTTTGAGATACATAAGTTGTGGTTATTATATCACATAAAGTTACAATTTTTGGCGGCTGCAATAAGGACTTCAAGACCCAGACGTATCAGCACGAGCCGTGGAGCGTCAGGCTTTTTCTTGATCAAATCGGTTCGTGCTCTGATTCTGGAACTTCGGGCGGAAATTTATCTGTACTCAGCTACTATCTTCAGTTCCACCGCGGGCACGAAGATCCGGAAGAGGTCTCTCCATGCATATCCGCGCCGTCATGCTGTGGATAAACAGCTGTGGATAAACAGCTTGACAAGTGCAGGGGTTTGCCTTATAAATAGCGCATATGCAGCGGTAAATGCAGAGTCGTCCTATTCGATCCGTACCCCGTTGTTTCGCATACGCTAATCTATTATGGAAGATCATAAACTCAGAGTGTTCTGTGCCGTTGCAGAAACCAAAAGTTTCTCAAAGGCATCGGAGCTCATTCATCTCACCCAGCCCGCGGTCAGCCTGCAGGTCCAGGCCATGGAGGAGCTGTATGAAACACGCCTCTTCGACCGGTCGGGCAATTCCATTAATATGACCCCGGCGGGAGAGCTCCTGTACAAGCGCGCCAAAGAGATCCTCGCCCTCTATGCCGAGGCGCAGAAGAACATCAGCGAGATCACCGGGTCGATCAAAGGCTCCCTGTCCATCGGCGCCAGTTCGACCATCGGCAATTATCTTCTGCCGTCGATCATCTCCGCATTCAAGAAAAAGGTCCCCCAGGTCAACATCTCGCTCGTGGTGAGCAACACGAAGATCATCACGGAACGGCTCAATGCGGGTGAAATAGATATTGCGCTGGTCGAGGGGGACGTGAGCAAACAGCGTTTCACCGTAGACATCCTGCTGTCCGATGAGATGGTCGTGATCATGTCGCCGGCGCATGCCTGGGCGGAGCGGCGCAATATCCCGGCCATGGACATCATCAAGGAGCCGCTCATCATGCGGGAAGAGGGGTCCGGCACTCGTCAGGTGATCCTTAAATACCTGGAGGAGCATGGGATCAAACGGGACGACCTCAAGGTTTCACTGGTGCTCGGGAGCACCGAGTCAATCAAGAGCGCCGTGGAGGAGGGCGTCGGCATTTCGATCGTCTCGGCCTGGGCAGCGCGCCAGTCGATCAAGTACGGCGTCCTGAAGGCCATGACGTTCAAGGACATCAAGTTCAACCGGAACTTCAGCATCATCTCGCCCAAACGCAACTACTGCACACACACGGCCAGGGAATTCCTGAACTTCCTCAAGGTCTATCCCATCAAGCACCCGCTGCCCTAAAGCCACAGGGCGCGCCGGTTCTCTTCCTCCTACGGCAGCAAAATGATTGTGCTCAATTTTCCGGAGACTCGTCATGAGTAATTCAGATCAGAGCAAGCTTCCCGCCAAAGGCCAATTCCTTGTGTACGTAGCCGAGGATGGGCGGACAAAGCTCGAAGTCCGCCTGGAAAACGAAACTGTATGGCTAACCCAGGCGCATATAGCAAAACTTTTCCAGACGACCATACCCAATATCAGCATGCACCTGCGCAACGTGCTTGCCGAAGGAGAATTACAGGCGGATTCAGTTATTAAGGAATTCTTAATAACTGCCGCCGATGGTAAAAACTACGCAACAAAACACTACAACCTCGACGCCATCATCTCAGTCGGTTACCGGGTCAAAAGCGCCGTTGCCACCCGCTTTCGCATCTGGGCAACGCAAAAACTCCGCGAGTTCATCGTTAAAGGCTTCGTCCTCGATGATGAACGGTTAAAGAACCCTGACCGTCCTTTCGACTATTTCGACGAACTGCTCCGGCGGATTCAGGACATCCGCACGTCCGAGCGGCGCTTTTACCAGAAGATCACCGATATCTACGCGACCAGCATCGATTACGACCCCACCCAGCAGGAAAGCATTGAATTCTTCCAGACCGTGCAGAACAAGATGCACTGGGCCATTACCGGCCAAACAGCGGCGGAGATCATTCACACCCGCGCCGACAGCGCCAAGCCAAATATGGGGCTGACCAACTGGCGCGGCGCCAAGGTGCGCAAGGAAGACGTCGCCATCGCCAAGAACTACCTGAACGAACCGGAACTGGCAGCACTGAACAATCTGGTCGAGCAATACCTCGTCTTTGCAGAAGGACAGGCCATGCGCCGCGTACCCATGCACATGGCTGACTGGATCGTCAAGCTCCACGGTTTTCTGACCATCAATGATCGCGATATCCTCGCCCACACCGGGAAGGTTTCGCACCAGGTGGCGAAGGAACTGGCCGAGGCGGAATACGACAAATTCAGCCTCCAGCGCGTCCAACAGAGCGACGCGGCGGGCGGGGAGTTTGAGAAGGCGATCAGGAATTTGCCGACACCGCCCAAGGCGAAGAAAAAGGGTGGGAAGAAATGAAGCATTGCCCTGGCAAGTCATTTAGTTGATCGAAAAGGTGGGGGCATGGCTGATCGGCATTCGTGTCCACTGTAATGCTTCCTTCCCGAAAAAGAGCAACCCGAACAATGCAAGGGTGCGGTAAACACCAAAATAAAAGACCTGATACGGTAGGCTGCTGTAGGCTGTGACACTGTAGGCTGTGAGGTCCCAGGTCGAATATAAGTCTTGCCTTATAATAAGCAATAGTTATAATCAAATGAAGATACAATATTATCAGACGTCCGGCGGCAGGAGCCCGGTGGAGGACTTTCTACTTGGCTTGCCGGAAGCCACGCGGCTCGAGGTCGTTGATGCGCTTTTGCTTCTGACGGAGATATGATCATGGGTTGGAAGGAAGTGACTGTTGTCCAGCGAAGGTAACCTTTGATGCGCTCTTCAACATGCTGGTCGCCCTGGGACTTGACTATAAAGTGGTGACGAGGAAGGCAGCATAGGGGGATGTCAAGAGTAAAGACCCTCAGCGGTTTTTGAAGGGGAGTGTGAATGTATTACGAAAATGTATTCAGTGCGCTCCAGCAAAACAACATCCGATATGCCGTCGCGGGCGGTGTAGCCCTTGTTCTTCACGGCGTGGTCAGATTTACCGCAGACCTTGATCTGATCGTCGACCTGGAACAGGAAAACCTCGGACGCTTTCTCCAGACCATGACCGGGTTGGGCTATCGTCCTCGAAATCCCGTGAAGACAGGGGATCTTCTTGACCCGTCGATTCGCGAAAGTTGGAAACGGGAAAAGGGCATGGTGGTCTTTTCATTCATAGACCCCTCACAACCCATGACCATGATCGATGTTTTTATCGAGGAGAAGATTCCCTTTCGAGAGGTCATGCAGGAGATCGTGCGCATGGAAGCCAGGGGAATTACGATACCCGTCGTTTCCCTGAAACAGCTGAAGCGGCTCAAGCGAGTTGCTGGCAGGCCGCAGGACCTTGCGGATATCGAGGCACTGGAGGCGCTGGGCTCGGAGGAGGAAAAGTCATGAACCGGGAGCCGCAAAAAAAGCCGTTTGCCTTTCGTCCATCTCCGGATGCCCTGAGGCAATTCAAAAACGCAACAGCTGAAGCAAAACTGAACTGGCTGGAGGACGCGGGCCGGTTCGTGAACGACTTTGTATCTCCGGAGAAACGAGCGAGATGGGAAAAGATCGCCGGGCGGTGAATATGAAAAGGAAATACCTGGCCCCCCGTAGTTTGGCGCGGGTGGCGCAGATCGAGTCCGGTGTCGGCACAGCGAAGGTCACCTTTGATGTGCACTTCAACATGCTGGTCGCCCTGGGACTTGATTATAAAGTGGTGACGAGGAAGGCAGCGTAAGAGGAAATGCAACAAAGGAGACCTGACCCTATGAGGTCCCTTGGCGGAAAAGTCGAAACACCAAAATAAAAGAACTGACACTCAGGTCCACAACTCAATGTCAACGGTAAAGACCTATGAGTTTTATAGCTAACAATAAACAGACTATGAAAAAACCGATCGGAGTCGATCTCTTCGCCGGGGCGGGCGGGCTGTCTCTCGGATTTGAGAAGGCGGGATTTAACATTATGTACGCCATCGAACATGATTCAAGCGCAGCGACTACGTATAAAAAAAACAGAAAGCGTAAAAGCGTTGCGGTGGATACAAAAGATATAAATAAAATAGCACCGACTGCGCTATTGAGAAAGCTTGACCTTAAAAAGGGCGAGCTCGATATACTAATTGGAGGCCCTCCATGCCAGGGCTTCTCAACATCTAATAGACAAACGCGCAACCTTCACAATCCGAACAACCATCTCGTATACAGGTTTGTCACCTTCGTGAAAAAAATGCAGCCGAGATGGTTTCTAATGGAAAATGTTTCCGGCATGGAAACCTTCGAGCAAGGATCCATCAAAGACGAACTGCTTGCGAAGTTTAAGGGCATGGGCTATGAAGCGGTTTTTGCGATCCTGAATTCAGCCGACTTTGGCGTTCCGCAGAATAGGAAGCGGATATTTTTCATCGGCAACAGAGTCGGACATGCAATGTCATTCGTCGATAAAATCAAGAATGTGATACAGTCAAAGCCTCTTACTGTCCGCGACGCCATCAGTGATTTGCCCAATTTGGAGAATGGCCATCTTGTGTGCAAAATGCCGTATAACGGCCGCAAGCGAAAGCTTTCCGAATATCAGCAGGCAATGCGCAAGGGCATGAACGGCTCTGTTCGGAACAATCTTGTCACTAAAAATCAAGTGTTGGCTGTAAAGCGCTTCAAGCATATTAGGCAGGGAGAAAACCTAATTGCTCTTGCTGAAAGAAGACCTTCACTAGTGGCCAATTATGCAAATATTGAAAACTGCCACCACTGGATATACTTGCGCCTTCCCTGGAAGCGGCCATCGGTAACATTAAATAATTTCAGGAAAAATATGCTTATTCATCCACAACAGGACCGTGGTTTGTCTGTAAGAGAAGCAGCAAGGTTGCAATCGTTTCCCGACAAGTATGTATTTCACGGCAGTATTGGTTCTCAGCAGCAACAGGTTGCCAATTCAGTTCCTCCATTGCTAAGCAAGGCGATAGCATCTAAAATCATCAAGGCGATGCGGAAACAAAAAATCAAAGCATTCAACTAGATAAGCAGTTGACCAGCCTTATTTTCATCGGATCACACTCTTGAAAAAGTATGCAACTTGTTAATATTTAAGGCCTTATATACATTAAGGCCTTTTTATGTTGATTCAATTGATTCTGTAGAAGAATTTTCTTGACAATAACTAGTCTTAATATTACTATATTTTCATTATATAGCATACAGGAATTAAATATATGAAAAATACAAACGAAAAAGAAGAGAAATTTGAGCGGCTCGCTGAAAAGAGAGTGTCGGATGCTATCAAGAAGCTTCGTCTCATAGGGAACTTGTCTAATAAGAACAATTACTCCTATACAGACGGCCACGTACAGCAGATTCTAAAGGCGCTCGAATCTGAAATGCAGCTTCTCAAAATCCGCTTCAAGGAAGAGACCGACACTAAGTCATTTGGCTTCTCCTTTAAATCCAAAAAGAATGAATAGGGGCGATGACGGACAATCAGATAAGAACAGCTTCAGTGTCGGGAGTTTGTTTGCAGGCATTGGCGGTTTTTGCCTGGCATTCAAGCAGCAGGGTTTCAATGTGCTCTGGGCAAATGAGAATGATCCGTTTGCCATCCAGACCTACAAGCATAATTTTCCAGAAGTTGTCTTGTATCAGCAGTCTATTACTGAGCTGTCTGTAGTAAGGGATAGGATTCAGCCGGTCGATGTCTTGACTGCGGGCTTCCCTTGCCAGCCATTTTCTCAAGCTGGCTACCAGCATGGGTTTAATGACGAGCGAGGCAAGCTTTTCTTTGACATCATTCGCATCTTAAGGGAGTTTGGATCCGAGCGGCCAAAGATCGTCCTATTGGAGAACGTTAAGAATATTATATATCACAACAACGGGAAAACTTTTTCTAGAATCATGGAGGAAATCCAATCCGCAGGATACTGGTTTATGCAGAATAATCTGGCGGTACTGAATACTAAAGAGCACACAGATATCCCTCAGAACCGCGAGCGCCTATATATGGCAGCTCTTTCCTGGGATGCATTCGACTTTAATGACTTCAAGTTTCCTGATAAAGTGAACGTCCAGAGAGAAGTCAAAGAGTTCTTGGATCTAGATAAGCAGGCAGATGCAGAATATTATTTTGACGAAAACACAAAATACGGAAAGATGTTTGCAGATTCTATGTCATCGGGCAATCCAAATTCTGTTTATCTTCTGCGTAGATTCTATGTGCGGGAAAACAAAAACGACTCGGTCTTTACACTAACGGCGAACATGGGCGAGGGCGGGCACAATAAGCCTGTAATCAAAGATGAGTGGGGAATCAGAAATCTGACGCCGATTGAATGCCTCAGGCTGCAGGGTTTTACCGTTGACAGATTTTCTTTTCCGCCTTCTTTATCCAAGTCACAACAATACAGGCAAATTGGCAATGCGGTAACTGTTACGCTCGTAGAAAAGCTAGCCAGAGAGTGCCATTCCAAGCTTTCGGCTAAAAGGGGTGAAGAATGATAGGCTGGAATTTTCCGTCAAATAATAACGGCAAGATAGAAGGACTTAATAATGCTGGCATTGAAACTTTCAAAGGAAAGCCTCTCGAATCATTAGCGCGGGAAATTAATCAAAATTCTTGTGACGCAGCTATCCCGGATTCTGGAAAGCCAGTAGAAATACACTTTGAACTATTTCATCAACCCATTAGCAACTTCCCCAGAAAAGATGATTTTATAAATATTCTTGAGGCTTGCAAAGAGTATTGGAAGGAAAACCCTAAAACCACAACATTCTTCCAAAAAGCACTGTCGGTGATGAAAGCGGAGGAAATAGCGGTTCTTAAAATAAGTGATTACAACACAACCGGACTCCGAGGATCAGAAGCAGAACATAGCACTGATTGGTCCAATTTAATAAAGTCAGATGGAGTTTCTGACAAAGGAGCTGCGTCCGGTGGATCATTCGGAATTGGAAAGTCTGCACCCTTTGCGTCTTCACATATCAGGACTGTTTTCTATGGAACAATGGACCTTCTGGGCAAGACAGCGTTTCAAGGTGTTTCACGGCTGGTAACTCATACAAAAAGTAGTAGCGATAAAACACAAGGAACTGGGTACTACGGAAACACGAAATTGAACGGACCAATTACTGACTTTTCACTTGTTGATGACTTCTATAAACGGGATAGAACAGGAACAGATGTCTTCATTATGGGGTTCACAGAAACGCGCGGATGGGACACAAAGATTATTAAATCTGTGCTAGAAAATTTCCTTGTCTCGATCATGGAAAATAAGCTTGTGGTCTTTGTCGGCAAAACACCAATCAATAGCAGTACGCTGCCAGGTTTGCTGGATAAGCACATCAAAAACGATCCTGAATATCTGTCGGCAAAGTATTACAAGGCGCTTACTTCTTCAGACACTCACCATTTTGTTGAAGAAGATTTTCTCGGTCAAGGAAGAATCGAATTGTCTGTCTTGCCAGAGAAAAACTCACCCAAACGCGTCGCAATGGTTCGAGCTACAGGTATGAAGGTTTTTGACAAGGGGCATTTCCATACACCCACAAAATTTGCTGGAGTATTTCTAGCAAAAGGGACTGATATTAATTCATCCCTCAGGTCTCTTGAGCCGCCCAGTCATAATGATTGGGAATATGAGCGCGCTGATGATCCTGACAAAGCAAGAGAAGTCCTAAGGAAGTTATATGCATGGATAAATGATAAGGTTCGCTCGATTTCGATCGATGATGAGCGCTCAGAATTGGACGTTGAAGGAATGAACCAGTATTTGCCAGATGATTTTGATGAAACACCGCTTCCGCCTAGCAACAGTAGTGAGCCTGAAGGCGAAAAGGGCGCACCAAGGGAAGTAGAACTTCAAGCTCGGATAGTCGATAAAACTATGATAGACAAATCGCCGAGTATTTCTGCGGGCGATGCCGGGGATGACGGCGGAACAGAAGGTCAGGGGGATGTTGAGAATGACGCCACGGGAGGCAAGCCGCCGATCGAGGCTGGCGGTGGTGCAGGAGCCGGAGATAGCAGCAGCTCGACGAAAGAAGCTAAGGAGGCTCACAAAAAGCCAGGCATCTCGCGAAAATCTGTCAACCTAAATAACGTGCGAATATTCTGCTCAAATCCCGACTCTGGAGAATACCGCATTTCCTTTGACCCAGAATTTGACGGCACTGGCTTTCTCTCTGTCAAAATCGTTGGTGAAGTCGGCGAGGACGTTGCGCCTATAAAGAGTGCTCATGATAAAGATTCTGATAAAGAAATAGGCCTGCCTTCAGAGGGTCAGATTGGGCCTATAGAATTAAAGCGAGGGCAAAAAAACATTCTTCAGGTAACGCTAAACGAACCGTTGCGCTGCGCTCTGGAGGTCTCCGCACATGCAAATTAACTATAGGCAATATCCTCATCCTGTGCTGTCTCATTTCTCGGACGATCTGGTGCGCTGTGCTTTTCAGACTGGGCTTAAGACCGCTGTAACTAAAACCACATTTAAATTCGAGGTCGTTGCGAAGACCAGCAGCCAAGACATTAACAGTCTTATGGCTCTTCTCCAAGTTGATGACATAAAAATAGGCCGAAAAATCATAATCACCGCTCTGTGTGCGGATTTAATGGTTGTCGAGGCTGTATAAAATATGGT